>NZ_NWUL01000034.1:0-278778 GCF_002903155.1 Sulfobacillus sp. hq2
TCAGTGTCGACAAAAGCGACAAGGCGGCGAAGACGTCCGCCAGTGGGCGTCGGCCGGGCGCGAGTTCGGACCAGCCCCCGTCGATTCCGGGATAAACTTGTTGTGATAAATAGGGAGTCAAGATAAAAGGCCGCCAGCATTCCTGCTAGGAGTGTTGGCGGCCTTTTTCTACGCCTATTTATAACGGATGGTTAGCTACTGCGGGTGTATGCCACGATGAATCGCTATGCACAATTTCAGCGCGGATACGGCGCACACACCGGCGGCATAACAACGCATCTAAGCGCCAGTGTCCATTGACTGACGAGATCTTAACCGTCTTCCACCGCGACAGATTGGGGAAATGACTACACCAAGAAAAAGACTGTCCTAGCCCCGAAGTGGCCTGTCCACAGCAATCGCAGATGAGCATGTTACGCCTCCCATGTGCATTCACTCCCTTGTATTATAGGCGCATGTTTCCATGGCCCACAGTTTCAAATACAATCTCAAGACGGTTGGCTTTGAATGACCATCCCTCCTATTAATGTAGCGTCCTAGTCCTAAAGAACGCGTCGGATTTCGATTTTATTTCTTCAATAATAATGGCTACGGACGATTAGAACGCCACTTGAGGCTGTCTCTCGCTGTCAAAAACGTACTGGCACTGTGAAGGGGCACTGTATGGCCGAAAAAACCTGAGACAAATGTGAGACGTTTCATGAGACGTTTTGAATTACAGTACAAATACGGTACCAAAAGGAGCTAGCGCGCTCAGGATGAGCACAAATGTTGCCGAACCACAAAAAGACGATACGAAGAACGGGGGGGCACCACAAGTGATTGAAGAGGTGGGATCGTACAATACGGAGTACCGGGAGACCATTATTGGACGCGATGCCGTATGGCAGGCACTACAGCACACGCCACAACGTCCTGTAGGCACGCGTCACATTCTATATCTTTGGGGACCAGCTGGCTGCGGTAAATCGTATCTTTTACAACGGTTCTTTGAGTCGATGATGGATTGGGAGGGCGAGGTGATCTTTACCGACGGCCTCATGGATAACCAGTATGAGATGTCCGGCTCAAGGCACGGTCAACATGGATGGCCGCGGATCATGATGCAAGTGGAGGCAGTGAAAGACAAAGAGCGTCTCTTATGGATTGTGGATAACTATGATGCTGTCCAAGATTTGTGGCCCGTCATTTCTGGAGTCCGCCGAGCTGGTGGCTGTGTTATCTTAGCCGGACGTCAGTCGCCACGCCGCTTGTGGCCTGGCGAGCAGTCAGGACAAATTGTGTCGCACCGGCTGACGGATTTTGATATGGATACAGCTCGTCAGTTATGTGCTCAGTTAGACGTCCATGATCCTGCCGTGGTGGAGGAAGCCATTGCTATCTCCAGGGGGCGGCCGAGGTTGTTGTGTATGATGATGGATAGCATCAAATTAGTGGCCGAGGCATGGCCGGGTGATAGTGCGGTGGCGTGCGGAGTGATGACAGGAGGAATGACGTCATTTCTCTTAGAGCAAGTGTGCCATCCGGGCTCTCAGCGTATGGCTTGGCGAGCGGGACAGGGCAACGATAAAGATGTCGATGCCTTAATCGCCGTCTCTTCAATGACCCCGATCTTTAACCGCCACTTGCTCGCCGAAGTGCTAGGACATCAGGCAGTGGCGGCATCGTGGGATGCATTAACGGCAATGCCTTTCGTGGATGCCTATCAAGGCGGATATTACGGAATGCCGGCTATGGTACGGGAGCGGGTAAGGCGCGCAGCGCAAGCCTCACGGCCTTGGATGTGGGAACAATGGACACGAAAACTAGCCGCTTATCATCTTCATCAAGCGCTCCATAAGCAGGCGACAACAAGCGAGGAGTTTTGGGACCGCATCATGCCCCTTATACGGATGAAAGTCGGGAAGCCATTATTCGACCGTAGTGATGAGTTTACGTGGAGTTGGGGTCGGCTAGCGGATTTGCCCCCAGCGTCTTATGATTCTGCACAGGTCTCTTATACGCAGGCTGAAGTGCTGACGGCATTTCATCAAGATGGCACCGCGGCCGGATATGTGGTCATCGACCGCCGCAGTCACGATCAATTGCTTATTATTCATGATTTGCAGGTGCCAGACCATGATGGACTCATGGAACAGACGGTCTTCGGGGCGCTCCTTCGCATCTTTCCGCCCCAAGGCAAAGTGCTGTGGACCGTACGGGAGACATCGCCAGCCATGAGCCAGGTGTTGAATCATTTAGGATTTGGATTGCCGATGAATCCAAAGAATGCGACACCATCTAGGATGCTCGATTTGGCGACAATGGGATATCATGCCTGGCTGGCTGATATTCTGCGAGCCCCGGTTGCCCCGCCGCCTGAGCACCCAATTCCTGCGATTCAAGAAGCGCTTCAGTTGTTATCTTCCGAACCAGATTTAGAACGAACCGTCCTGGCCGAGTATTGGCGTCAGGTTGGGGTTCCGGACCAATTACGGGCATGGTTCCTCGATGCCTTGACGTCGGCCGATTTAGGAGCGCATATTGGCGGGAAAACGTTGCTGGCGCTGTATTATTTGGATAAGCAGGGGACCCATGAAGAATTGGCGGAACGTCTGCACCTCTCCCGTGCCACATACTTTCGCAACCACCGGGCGGCGCTTGAACGCTTGGCTCAGGCCCTATTTGAATGACCTGTGTACCAAGCGTTCAAGTTAAAAACGCGCCGGAATAGGAGCGAGGCACCTCCCCCTAATGGGGAGGCATTCGGTTATGGGAGGTCGAATAAAAGACCACCTGGGCATAATCTTCAAGGGCTAAACGACGAGCGGTTTGAATGGCATCTGCCACATCGTCGTGAAGCCCTGACACACTCCATCCAATGCCAAAGGGAAAGTGAACCGAGCGCTCGCCAGTCATCCGGCGTGTCACCGCTTCGGCTTCTCCCCTTGTTGCCGCGGGGAGAAAAATTACCCATTCATGGTCATCCCACTGGATGACTGTATCCGATTCGCGGACATGGTGGGGAATACCCTCTAATACTGTGGGCTGTCTATAGGGCTGGGATGTACTATTCATGAGGAGAATATAAATATAAGCCCATGACGAATGGGGTTGCAACTGAGCGCGCTTAATATACGCCTTGATGCGGGATTCTCCCGCCTTGCGTGTCAAAATCCTATTCCACTGGTCAGACGAACTGGTCTTTGTTACTTTCGGCGATCCTTCGATTAGCGCTGCGGGCCAACGCGTGAGAAGCTTTTTCAGCGCCCGGTGAATATGGCGCGTGGCGGTGCGTGGTGCAATCTCCATGGTCTGGGCGATTTGTTCTGCTGTATGGCCTTGGGCTGCGAGCTTTAGCGCGTCTATTTCGGTTTGCGTCAAGGCAGGAATTGCGGCCGATTTATTTTGGTATGCCTTTCGGGCCATATCCGAATTCGTCCTTTCTTTATATACAACCATCCATTATGTTGGCCCTTTGAGTGTAATGGGTTAAAAAACCGTAAACAGTCTCAGGCTTTGTCTCAACCCACTTCCCCAGACAAGATCAGATGTCTTCATCCCCTTTATGGGCTATAAGGCGCTTTGCACCAATACTCGGTCGATAAGAGACCAAAATTGCGACTGCGACTGGTACTGTTCCTTGTTTCCTGCCCTGTTAGCGTATGAGTGAGAACATCACGGGTAGGAAGGGAAGCGAACCATTTTGGCAGATATGGCACCAACTACGGCATGGGTAGCCCAGCAGCAATTAGTGTCAGTGGTGATTCCCGCCAAGAATGAGGCGGGACGCATTGGTGAGGCCATATACACAATAGACGCGATCTTTCAAGCGGCTGACATGGCGGTAGAAATCATTGTCGTTGATGACGCGTCTTCCGATGACACCAGTACCGAGGCACGAAGAGCGGCGGATGTTGTGCAGTCTCCGGTTCACGTGTTGAAAACCCATACCTCGACCGGAAAAGGCCATGCCATTATGTGTGGATTTCAGGCCAGTAGAGGCGACGTTGTCGCCTTTATTGATGCCGATTTGGAATACCCCGCGGAACTATTGCCTGCAATGGTAGAACTCATTGGCAAAGATTATGACCAATGCGTCATTGCTTGCCGGGAACATGATGAACGTCCGTGGTTTGAACGCCACACCTCCCGCTTAGCGCATTGGCTAGCATCTAAGGTGTTGCAGCTCCCCGTCAAGGATACACAAGCGGGCATGAAAGTCTTCCCAGGGTGGTTTGCGCGAGATGTCTTAACGAAAGCCAGGGAACCGGGATGGCTCTATGATATTGAAGCGTTAATGAAGGCAAGGCGTCATAATTTGCGGATTATCGAGGTTCCCGTCAATCAGCGCAGTGTGCGTCCACGACGAGCCGGACTGAATCATATGGTGGCTTGTGTGCCGTCTTTGGGGAAGATGGCATGGGCTCATTGGTCACACGTATTCCACCGCGTGTGGGAGGATAGATGGCAGCTTTTGCGGTTTGGGGTGGTGGGTTCACTCAACACAGTGGTCGATATTGCGGTCTTCTGGATGTTTATGTCGATTTGGCCACCATTTCACAACGGATTTCTCGCTGCTTTGGAATCGTTAGGCGCATGGATTGTGGCGAGTATATGTGGCTATATTCTGCATTCTCGTGTTAGTTTTCGCACCCCCTTACCGGCCTTCGGATTCTATGTGGTGACAAGTCTTGGAGTGGCCGTGCAGATGACACTCAGTGGATTGTCGTCGCACGTCTTGGGAAATACTGGAGCTTTATTGGGCAAAGTAGCAGGAATCGCTGTGGCATCAATGGTGACCTATACAGGCTATCACATTCTCGCTCGCCGTTCTCACAGTCTTTTAGGAGTGGAACAACCCCTTCACAGTCGAACGTAATAAGAACCCGCACTTAATCAATCACGCTTCGTGACGATGCTTAGAGTTTTTCACAGACGGCACCCCGGATGATCTGCGCCGATACTCTTATTGAGACGCACTGTGGGACAGACGAAATGGCGCTCATGGCCTACAGTAATAGTGACGGTATTAGCACCTTTTCAATATCTTGCGAGTCCAATGGAGGACCTTAATGACCAACACAACGTCGTCCCTTGTTAATCCACCACTGACGCGAAACACTCCTACTCTAGCTATTCGGAATAGGCGCAAATCCTGGATGCTGTCGGAAGGTCAAGGAATTGCCGTATTGGCCTTTTTCGTTTATGCGGCGGTCAGTGTCTATTTTATTTACGATCTGCACTATTATGCGGGCGACGCAGCCTCTCGGGTCAGCAATGCTTATTACGTCTTATTTAGTCGCGACCCACATTTGGGAGCTATTGGGCTCATATGGAACCCTCTGCCGAGCCTCTTAGAATTACCCATCGTGGCCCTACATCCTTGGTTTCCCGCCGTTGTGTCCCGCGGTATTGCGGGCAATGTGGTGACGGCAGTCTTTGGGGCCATTGGGGTCTATCATTTCAACCACATTATCCAAGGCTTTACGGTTCCGAAGGGGGTGCGAATTACGGCAACCCTCATCTTTGCGCTCAATCCCTTTATTATTCTCTATGGTGCTAATGGAATGACCGACTTGCTTTGGGTAAGCTGTATGTTGGGCAGCTACGATGGACTCTTTGACTATCTGCAACATGGATCGTTACGCCGACTGATGGCTGGGGGCTTTTGGCTTGCCATGGGATTTGGTATGCGCTACGAAGCCGTTCCTTTTGGAGCTTTTGTGATTGCTGCGTTGATTATCGCGCAATGGGGGAAAGCTCATCCAGCTCAATGGCAAGGATCGGCGATTTTGCTTGGAGCGCCTATCGTATTTGTGGGGGGGCTTTGGCTCTATTTTAACTGGCTCGTTATGAAAAGCCCGCTTTATTTCTTAAATTCTAGTTATGGGAATTTAGCTCAGACGGCGACAGGGGCCGGCGTCAATGGCGCCTTAGCACTCGCTTATCACCACATCTTTGGTTCCCTGCTTTACGTTGCACACTTTGGTTTTTTGTATTGGCCCATTTATCTCGGAGGAATTTTTACGTTGTTCTTTTGTTTTGGTAAGCGTAAAGACGCCCGGGCTATTGTGTTAATTGCGGGTACCATTGGGGCGGTGGCGCTCGAGCTGGCTTTCGTCTATTCAGGACATTTAGCCGATTGGGATCGGTATTTTATCACCTTTATTCCCAATGGGCTGTTGCTGATGCTTTATGCGGCCTCAAAAATTCGAATACCTAAAAGTCTGTTATCCCGCAGCTTTTTGTGGGCAGGCTTGTCATTGATATTGATATCAGGAGATGTCGGAACGGTTTTGGCAGTGCAAATTCCCCTCTTGAGTCATCCGAATGGTCCGATTATCGATGCGGCTTTTCGCGGGCAGTCATTGCGGTATGCTGATAATCCTTTTACGTCAACAGCGAACGTGGTGCAGTATATCAATGACCATCCCCACCTTACAATTTTAGCGGATACCTTTATTGATTGGCCAATAGCCGTTCGCATCCATCACCTAAATCAGCTAACCATTACGTCAGATTATGATTTTGCTGCCATTTTGCATAATCCACGAGGCCGGGTCGATGCGTTTTTGGTGCCGCGTCCGCTGTTTACCGCTAAACTCGACGCGATCAATCGCCAATGGCCCGGGTTATGGGCGGGTTCCGTGCCGTGGACACGGCTGATTAAAAGTTTTCCCGGACCTGACAAATTCCGGCTCTACGCGATTTTGCCATCTGCGCCTTAACGTAAATACTCCCCCGCATCTGTCGGAGCCGGGGGAGTAAACATGAGTAGTACGGGTCTATTGCCGAATCGTCAACGACATCAGAGGAGACTGTTCGCCTGTAGAGTTTGTAACTTGAAGCGTAGCAGTACCCGGCAATAGAGCAGGACCCGACGAGCCGTTGGGAATAACTAAGACGACGTGGGAATTGGTCCATTGCAGAATATGAATTTTGTACCAATCACTGGGGGCCCCATAATTAATCCCGTTTTGACTGATTAGCACATATCCAGACCCTTGGGTAGCGCCCAAGTTCGTACCCGTAATCGTTAGGATGGTTCCGGGCTGCAAAGCACTATCAGGGCTTAGCGAAACCCCTAATTGGGGGGGCGGTGTTACCATAACCGGGGCGATGTTGGATACTACGCCGTTGTCAGTTGCCAACTCGATAGTGGCCGGACCATTGGCTAGGCCTGGTCCCGAATAGCCATTTGGCACTTTAAAGGTAACAGAAGTTGGAGTCCACTGACTAATAGCAATATGGTAGTCATCCCCTGGTCCCCCGTAATTGACGTTGTTCTGGGAGATCTGTACGTACGCCGGAGCTTTCATGGCAGATCCCAAATGCAAACCTTGGAGTGTCACCACTTCGCCATCATACACGGTTCCTGGGCTTTGAATAACAGGAGTATGTTTGTGATAGGTAATCTTCGGCAGCGTGCTGCCTTCGGTATTTTGGCTTAGAGACAGGGAGAAGATGGGGGCCGTCGTGGTGGTACTGAGCAAAGAGGCGCCAGGTACTTCGTAAGTTTGGTCATTGACTGTTACGGACTGGGGCCTCGCCGTTTCATTAATGAGAAATAGGCTTTGGCCCACATTGCTCTTAATCGCTCCGACAACGAAGGAACTGTTGGTCCATGTGCTTAAAACGCCCCCTTGGCCAATAGCGTTCATTAGCTGGGACAGGGCTTGACCAGAGGGGTATAAAGTATTGGCTGGGAGTTCAGGAGACTGTCCATCTCCAGCAAGGGCGAAGAGACCAAATGGCGCGTTAGCATTGGTCGCCACGGGCCAAGACGGTGTTGCCACATGGGCCTGCCCATCATAGCTCCAAACGAAAAGTTTAGAGGCGCCTTCCGCACGCCACAGCATCGCACTCTCTACCATCGCAGCTCCATAAACTGGGCTGATGGATTGTGGGCCCGGTTCCCCACACGGATTGTATTCGGTCACCCATGTTTGGATATGCCCAGCTAAAGAGAGGGGCACATTAGCCGCAATCTCCTCGTGCACGTAATTCATGGCTTGGGAGATGTATTGGGGAATTTGCGTGAGCAATTCGGTGTTCGAGAGGTTTGATGCAAGGGGATAGTCATGGATGCTGACAAAATTGATATAGGGAGCATCAGTGCGTAATACCGTTTGATTCCAGTTGCGGCTATACGAGCCCATTCCTAAAGAGAAAGAAATGCCGACTTTCATTTCGGGGTCAACCGCATGGATCGCTTGGGCAATCTGGGCCGCGCTTTGCGCATAATAGGCGGCAGAGTGCGAGGTATTCATGTTGGCGGCAAAATCCCAGGGACCATATTCCTCGCTACCAATGACAATAGCGGAAATGGGAAGATGATGACTCACGATATATTGCGTGAGAAGAGTAGCGTCTTGGGCATCTCCTCCGCCGGTGAACGTTGGGTTCTCATCATAATTAAAGATAAATAAGCCGCTATTATCCGTAGCCTGTAAGATATGGGACCAGTCATTAAGTGACACCGCACCGGTCCCCCCGTTGCGAAATGTATTGCTGACCCAACTCCACTGGTTGTCGTTAGGAAATTGCTGCATTCCCATGCCCAGTGTTTGCAGGGTTGGTATGGTGGAGGGGAGATTTAACTGACTATCATAGGAAAACACGTCAATGCCGAAATCATTGCGGCTTATCGAGGTGGTAAGGGGGGGCGCAGCAAGAACCGCGTTACTTGCCACCGTGGAAACGGAATGGTTCACGGAAAGAAAAGTTAATGGGAGCGCCAGCGCACTAAGCGCCATCAATTTAACCATCGGCGTCATTGGATTTTCTTCCTTTCATGTCCTCCGACATGAAACGAGACCTCCCGGAAAGCGGGACGGTCTCAAATCCAATGTCCCGTTTCGGCAACTGGCTGGCATTTACCGTAATGGTAAGAAGCCCCTTTAGTTTTGCGTCCCTGTTTTTCAATCAGGTTTGCCCTTATCGGCCGTTTCAATGCTTGACTTGGTTCTTCCAAGTTTTTCTAATCTCATAGTAATCCTAGATGCAAAGAATGTTCAAGATTTTAACAGGTCAAAACCGCAAAATATTTACCAGTTTGCGCCGGTAACGATGGGATTGTAAGACGCAGTCTGAGACGCTAGCTGGTACGGTATCGCGAGACCCTATTCTTTACAATGAGCACAGGAAACCATCTACGATGTGATTAACGCTTTAGGATGGCGAGAGGATGAGGTGGACGATGAAGACTTTGAGACGCAGTGTTTGGACTGCAGGTAGCGTAGCAATATTTCTCGTGGCCATGTTGTTGATGTTTTGGACTATTGATATTCTTCCGCTTGTGCTCTTTGGGGGAATGATTATTGTTTATGCCTCCTTGTCCTCCCAGCAGAATCACAAAAGGAAACCCGTTTTGCATCCGCCTCAGCCAGTCGAGAATTCCCAGAAAGGAAATATCTCATGATAGTCGGTCCAAGTCATTTTGTAGATTCCGCGCCCGCGATGCCTCAAGAGGCCATCGAGAGCATCGACCTCTTTCCCACAAGGAATTCTCAGGGACAAATCCATGACCCCGTTGACCCGAGTGCAGCACTGATGTTAGATGCGGCCAGTGCGCAAAAGGCTGGATTGCTAGCCTTTCGGTTTGATTCGGGCAGGGTCTGTGTGGCTGCGGTGTTTCCCTTAAGTGATGACGCACGAGCTTTATTAGGACGTATTGTCGTGCCGGTAAAACTTTACCGTGCGAGTGCGCGGAGCATTGCTCACGCGTACCGACGCGTCTTGGGTGAACACCATGATGTGCGGCCATCATCTTATTTCGGAGAAACCGCGAGACGTTTAGGGCTCATTTCCTCGCGCGATGTTGACAGCGCGTTGGCAGAACAGGCACGGCGCGGTGGAAAACTCGGCCAAATTTTGGTTCAGCACCGGGTCCTCACTTATTGGGGGGTGGCCCGGGTTGTAGCGTCGCAACTCAACCTTCCTGAAGTGAACTTGTTAGCACAAGATCCAGAAAAAATTGCCCACGAACCCAATCTGAGCCATGTCTGGGCTCTAAGGGAGGAACAGTTTTGGCGCCAAGCCCGGATGGTACCCATTGGATGGAGTGGGTCGGCGGCTGTGCTGGCTGTCGAAGATCCGTGGCAGTCACAACAAGCGGTGGAGGAATTAGAGCGTCTTTTGCCCTCTGCTCCTCAAGTTATGGTGTCTGGCAAGCGTGATATTGAGGCCGTGTTAACGGCCCGATTTCACGTTGTTGATATGGCTATGAGCCGTGACCACCTGGCTACCGTTCGGCCTGAAGATTCTGCCCGAAAGACTATGACACGAGGACAATGGGTTAGTGTTGCTGTCACCTTAGCTTGTGTCGTCGCGCTCTTAGTGTGGCATCCTAGTGTGGCCACATCGGTCCTTAGTAGCTTGCTTATCATTATGTACTCTGTGACCATCGCCTATCGTCTGTGGATGATTCGCCAAGGCACGGATATTCCTGATTCCGCCTTAGGGAGTCAGGATATGGTCGCGGCATTAGACGAGCGCGATTTACCGATTTATACGATTTTAGTACCAGCCCGTGAAGAAGCGGCCGTCTTGCCAACTCTAACACGGGCACTAAATGCTCTTGACTATCCAAAGGACCGACTCGACGTCAAGTTACTGCTTGAAGCTGACGACGAGGACACGATTGCGGCCGCAAAGGCCGCTAACTTACCGCACTTCATCGATATCGTGATTGTCCCCCCAAGCGAGCCACGCACTAAGCCCAAAGCCTGCAATTACGGACTGCAACTGGCCAGAGGGGAGTACGTAACCATTTTTGATGCGGAAGATCTGCCTGAACCTTTGCAACTCAAAAAAGCCATCGTGGCATTTCGTCAGCATGACGATAAACTGGCGTGTGTCCAGGCCAAGCTCTCCTATTTTAATGCGGAACAAAACCTATTAACGCGGTGGTTCACCGCGGAGTATGCATCGTGGTTTGACCTCTTTTTACCGGCGTTATATCGCGCTAAGCTGCCCATTCCTTTAGGGGGGACATCGAACCATTTTCGCATTGACCGCTTGCGCGAGTTAGGAGGATGGGATCCCTACAATGTTACTGAAGATGCGGACCTAGGCATTCGCCTTTACAAAGCCGGTTACTATGCTTCCGTCATCGATTCGAATACGTATGAAGAGGCCAACTCTGAATTTGTCAATTGGGTTCGCCAACGCTCACGGTGGATTAAAGGTTATATTCAAACATGGTTGGTGCATATGCGCCATCCCATTAAACTCTACCGGTCCATGGGAGCACGAGGATTTTGGGGATTTCAAATGTCTATTTTAGGGACTCCCCTCATGTTTTTGTTAAATCCGCTGTATTGGTTTCTCACGAGTTTGTGGTTTATGACCCACTGGCATGTGATTCCGTCGTTATTTCCTCCGGGCATCTATTACTTAGGTATGATTAATCTGTTAGCCGGCAATTTCATCTTTACCTATATTAACGCGTTGGGGGTAGCCAAACGAGGGAATTGGGAGCTGGTACCGTATACGGTGCTGACCCCCATCTACTGGAGCATGATGTCTTTAGCGTCTTGGAAAGCCTTAATGCAGCTGATCACACGGCCATCTCATTGGGAAAAAACCGTACACGGATTAAGCACAGTACCCTATGATGTCACCTCGGTCATGGGGAGCTCAACACAAGAATCGGCAGTGTAAGGGCTTGTTGATCATTAATCCTATCCCGAGACGAAAGTGTTTTAGACACGCCAACCGTCTCCTAACCTTTCGGCGTTTATCGGTCGAATCGATCTAGACCTTGTGATAGATTGTTCCTTGAGAGTTCGAGACGGGTTTTGTTTACGAGTTCCACTTTCTTTTTACATGCATTGAGACCGCGTTTTCGTGGATGTTTTGTGGACACGGCCTTTTTTTACGGCAACAACGTATTTAGCCCTCGTTATGAGGGCTCTATCTCTTACGGGTACGCTGCTAACCCACAGTCGCACGCTGTTGCTACTACGTTTGGATATTGGATTTGATCACGGCTTTGACATTTTTCATGTGAAGAGGTACGGCTTCTCCATTGATAGGTTGGTCAAGAAATAATCAGTATTGGTAATATTGTATTTGACAGACGGATTATCCCGGGGTCCATCCGCGACCGCACATTGGTGCCGCGGGGATCGATGTCTTTCACCAAAATATCCTGCGATACCGTGGTGCGGCTCTCGGCGGCTGGCGCGGTCAGCACCGATCCTTGAATCGTGGCGCTCTCGCCGTGGACGGTCCTGCGGATCTGCTGGGCAATATCTTCGGGACTGGCAGATGGTGCGGTTTTTGGCATAGGGAGCACACTCCTTGGAAAAACATAAAGTAGGAAACTGTCGATATCAGGGTGATGTGTCAGTTAATGAAAAATACTCAGGGGTAAATAGGCCGAAACCACCCAATTGGGCTGGTCGACAACCTCCGAGATTTTCAAGTCCACCACCACCGACGACAAAATGTAAGCGTCTAGCGGATCGAGACGATAATTATGGCTGATATAGTCCACCATGGCCCGTACCGCATCTTGTGCGGCCGCCATCAGATCGGGTCCCACGCCCATCGTCGCGTAATAGCCTTGGTCCTCTATTCCAGAGCGTAAAGGCCCACTGGTTTGGAATTGGGGTCCGGGAATCGAATACCCCTTATGCAAGATAAAGCGAAATGCCGTCGTCATAGGACATTCTAATGCACTCACGCATACTTCTCCATCCCCCTGAGCGGCATGAGGATCTCCGACACTAAATAGCGCCTTCGGCACTTGTACGGGTAAATAGAGACGCGTTCCGGTGATTAAATCCCGGCAATCCACATTGCCCCCAAAATGTCCTGGAGGCATAATCAGGGTAGGTTCAGACGTTGCAGGCGTGACACCCATCGTTCCACAAAATGGCCGAAGTGGAATACTGGCCACGTCCTGAAAGCGCGCGACACGCCCATTGCTGATATCCCAAATATGCAGATGAGCGTCAGGAAAGTCTTGCGGTAATAACCCGAATCCCGGAATAGTCCCGGTCCATCCCCATCCACGTGTATGCAAATCGAGCATTTCTATCTCCAGGGTATCGCCCGGTTCAGCACCTTCGATACCCAAGGGGCCAGCTAACGCATAAACACGATCCCAATCCAACTCGGTAAGGATCGCATCCGAAGATTGGGGATTAATCTGCCCATCTGTTACATCACGGAGGTCATACACCACCGTATCCCCGGAAGCAATCGTCAGCACGGGAGCTAAGTGTTGGTCCCACCGAAAATGTACTTGATCTGGAAAATAGTGAGTCGTCATGGCAGCCAATCCTCCTTGTTCTATCCTAAATACTTACCGGTTACTTCCTTGAGAAGTTTTCACGCGGCGGGAATGATAACGCGCCGATGAAATATGTTCAGATAGTTTAATCATTGTAACACTGAAAACTGCATTGCTCGGGGTTAGAGGCTGTAATTGAATTACGGTCAGTATAGCCGTCGGACGGTGGACGGGCAAGACCATCAGCTTTCGGTTATTTAAGTTCAGCACAAACACTATGGCGTGCTGGCTGGCCTACCATCGGTCGGATTATGCACCCCGTGCCACAAACGACGATTTCCATCCACTACTTAATCTAGAGGGCATCAGCGATCTTCTCATTTTCCGTCATATTGTTGGGATCTTTGGCCACCCACAATATCTTTACATTATGGTCAGACTCTATCTTTTTCGTGAATGTCTCCAAAGTATGGCTCTCACAAATATTTGCGAAATTAGCCAATGCGCGGCGGGACACCATGACTAGTCCATACACTAATTCCCTTTCGTGAACTAGTCTATCAACATAAACCACCATGACGCGCACCTCATCCTTGTTATTCTTCAGGGATTCTAAATAGTTGGCATCGGCGCATAGTCGCAAGTTGTTCACAATAAACTGACGCGTTGTTGTCGGGTGGCTGTCTTGGCCAGACATGGTTTCGTTGGGAATAGGCTGATTACCAAATAGATCAGCATAGTAGAGAGTCCATCGTTCGAGATGGGTCGTGTCCCCATGCCGAACATACAAGGTTAATTGACCTACGGCTCCTGTTGTTGTTGTCCAGTTCGGTTCATGATCCCGATACACAGATTCGCATCGAGATTGAATAATCGGTATAACCCTATCGCGAAGATGCAGGTGGTTTGATGCGTCGAGCAGAAGACTACTTAAAGATTTACACCAACTTGCCTCCTGTAAGGAATCCCATAGACCAAAAAGCCAGATTATCGTCAAGAACATCTGTACTCTGTTAACCTTCTTCTCAACTAAAGGCCAAAGTTGTTTGGCTTCGTCAAACCCTTGTTCAGTTTGGGTGGAAATGTCTATAAGAAATCTCCACACCGGATCGATATCATACTGCGTGTGCTTACGAAAGAAATCTCTTAAAGACACCGCAGTAGCTGTGGTAATTTGGCCCGGTTTGGTATAACTGCAGTACACTTCTCGAATATCGTTCTGGAAAAACTCGTACAAATCCACACTTGTCAGGATACGCTCTACGGTCTTTTCAAGTTGGAGTGAATCTGCGCGACTCTTCTCAAGATCCAATAGCAACCGTACCCGGACCTTATTGTCCTCTTTCAATTTGCCTATTTCGCTGGCCATTGTCTCCCGTACACGTTCTTCCAAAGTCAAGTATGTAGTTAATGCGACAACTGAGATGGCCAAAGCTAGCACAGCCAATACGAGGGATTGATAATGGGTCACTAAGATCAAGGCATTCGTCTCAGGTGATTTGATTAGGAGTGCCAAAAACGGTAAAATCAACAATCCTCCCGAAACATATAAGAAATGTTTCCCCAACGATCTATCTACGGATGATTCGTTATCGCGCGCATCTCTTGTCGTCGTCGATCTTCCGCAACTCAACTTTCGACTTTTCATATCCAATGGTCCTTTCCGTCATAACTTATTCTAGAGAAAAATTACACGCAATCTCCCTGCATCTTGCTCTCAAACGCGTATGATCTCGGTCTCTCTCGAATAACTTGTCTAATGGAACGAGATTCTGCGACCTATGCAGCATACCCGAACTGACTCATATCTTTCGGAATCTGACAGTATTCTCCCGGCAGTGATTCGCCGGACCATGAAAACCCACGATTGTAAAACAAGCATAGCAATATAGTCTGCAACAGTTGCGGCGCCTGTATTTTTAATGGAAAGCGCGATAGCTACTTTGTGTTAAATGCTTGCTTTCGCATTCAGTCACGCCGTGGGGGACAACTATGTAAACCTAACTGAACAAGAGTGTTCAAGATACCACTCCAAATAGCTCAGTTCAGTGCAAGGGAAAGCCACCACTTGGGAATCCGTCAATGTGGCTGTCAGTGCTACAGTATTCATCAACTGCTGTCGAAGAGCTGCGGTGCACCCCAGCAGTTGCTGACTTTCTTGAGAGAGCTCAACTGACGTCTCATCTTCTTCATTGTCTCCAGTATACGGCACAGATGTCATGTTATGGGACACTTCATGACCAATGGCGGAGATCCTGACGTCGAGTTAGGATATACTTTAATTGGCAACTGAATGCCTCCATGCACCGCATTCAGTTAACAGGGATGGTCTTATTTCTGGATGGGTGTTTGCCGTTCTTTCACACTCAATCTGAACAAAGGGCAAGGAAAGGAGGACCTGTGTGGGACACGGGTGGAGTTTGCGGACGTCGCCGATCGATAAAGACCGCGCGCGTGCATCCGGCGAGGGTGCTGCATGCGAAGCAACCATCAGGTCAATATAGAGCGATTTTGCCATTGAGCGCACAGGTCATAACATAAATGAGCCATCATATACAATCAGCTATTCATGGAAGTAGTTGCTGGGTACAAGTAAGACCGTACGTCGGTGTTGTGGTCGGGTTCGTTTTGAGCAAGGTCTACGACGCGTGGGATGCGCGACCGAGGGGAGACTTAAAGTTCGATTATCTTTTGGTCATCCGAGCCTATACGTAGGCAGATCATGGGCTTTGGTCTATGATATTAAGGGTAATCCAGTAGCAAGCGACATCATTCCTCCGAAGACGAGCCGCGATTACAGATGGGTGTTCATCATCCCGCCATCTGAGGTATCCATTAACAATGACACGAGGTATGATCTAACCATCCAGCTCGACCGCGGAAGGCAGCTTAAGGATGAGGTACCCGCAAGGGAGAGTGTCGCGGCCGTCAATGAGGGGTAAAGTGGACCCCACGTTTCCGCCTCCGCGGATTGTGGGCATTGATGACTGGGCGATCGCCAAAGGGCATTGCTATGAGCCTTCTCAGAAAATGACGCGGAAGGCTCCGTGGGCTGTCGGCCATAGCTGGTACTCGGGGAGTACCATACCGTGGAGTGCCCGATAGCAATAGGATGCTCGGCGGCGGTGTCGCCGCTGTTTTGAGCGAGTCAGTTGTCGGATAGGAAATCCCTCACCGCCCTTTCCACCCTAGCGGGGTTAGGAAGCCGCCTCACGCACCCAGGCTTGAACGTGTTGGGCAATGGCCCCGATGACCAATCGCCCGTACCAGACGTAGCGCCGGCGATGGCGCGCGGCCTTGACGCCGCCGGTTTCCCAGAGACTGTGGGCCCGCTCGACACTCGTCCGTTGTGCATAGACCGCATCCCATTCGGGGGACCGATAGGGCAACCCCAGCTGGTCATAGCGGGTGCCGCGAAAGTTGATGCTTACCAGTTTATGCGCTTTTGCACACGGGGTTGGGCAAGCCGGGGCTGTTTTGTTGACCAGGGGACAGGCCCAGTGACGCACGCCACGACGCGCCCACCCGCGGGGGACCAAAGGACGCTCGGCTGCACACACGGGTTGATGCTGACCATTGAGCCGGATGCCCGCCGCGGCCGCGGCGGGACTCACCTGCGGCGGCTTCGGGGGGCTATGGGGCGCAAAGACGGGCGTGACATCGCGGGCTTGGGTAAAGGTCCACAGGTCATCGACGTCAAACGCCGAATCCCCAATGACCCGCCGGATGGTCGCCCCCGTGCCGGCGAAGCGGCGTTGGGTTTTGACCAGGAGGGCCGGGTACGCGACGCCGTCGGACCGGTTGGCCGGGTGCAGCCCCAGGCTCACCACCAAGGGATGCGCTGGGCGCCCGGGGACGGCATTGGTGACGGCCAAACTCACCACGTTGTAGCCAAAGTAATAGCGATTGCGATAACTGTCCCATCCCAACAAGGCGTGCGCGTCCCCGAAATAGCGCAGACAACCGCAGCGCTTGCCCGGACAGTCACAGACTTTCCGACCAAACGAGTGGGCCCCACTCTCGATCGGCGAGCCATCGACCGCGAGATCCCAGGTGGGCGGCAACACGCCTCGGCGGACGCTGGCCTGCACGACCGCCGCCAAGAGCGCATCCCAGCGGTCGGTGACCCGCGGCCGGGCCGGCCGCGCGGCTTCCCGCAGGACCCGCCGCGCCACCCGACCGGTGACGCCGGGCCGCTTTGGCGGAATCTTCTCGCCCGGTCTGAGCTTCAGCTTCCGCCCCGAGGGGCGCCGCAGCGCCCCTCGGCGTCGATCAGGGTCGGGATACAGTCGGTACAGAAAGTTGTAGAAGGTGCCGACGGCGGGAACCTTACCCGACCAGCCGCACAACCGCGCCAAGAACGGGGTTTGTTGTAACCGCTGAACCCACCGTGAGATCGAGGACTCCCCGAAGATGATTTGAAGACCCATGGCCCGTAGTAGCGTAACCGGATCAATGGGTGGACGACCGCGGGTCGGGTGGTACGCCGCGGCCAAGATGGGCCGGAGCCCATCCAGATCGGCCGCCAGACTCCAGGTGAGGGCGTCCTGCCACGCCCGCGGATCGCCCCAGTGTGGCGGCCATTGCGCCACATCGGTTTGGAGTTGATGCTGAAATGTCGTATGATGCCCGTGCCGAGCAAGCACGGGATCACCTCCCCATCGTAGGATCTGGCAACAAATGCCAGTCACACGATTTTTGGGAGGTGATCCTGTTTGTCAAGAATTTAGTCCGAATTGGGGAATTTGGTAGATTCTAGTGTGGGAAAATGGCACCAATCAAGCCCCAAAACCCCCGCGACGTGCGGGTTTGGATTAAATGAGAAGGCTCCTATGCGACCGTGGTGGTGGATTTAGAACACCACGGCATCCTCGATATCTTGCCGGACCGCACGGCCGAGACCGTCGCCGCGTGGTTGCGGGAGCACCCGTCTATTGAGGTCGTGGGCCGCGATCGGGCCATCGGGTATGCGAACGCGGCGCGCGAGGGAGCCCCCCAGGCGGAACAAGTGGCCGATCGGTGGCATCTGCTGAAAAACTTAGGAGAGAGTATCGAGCATTTTTTGCGACGGCTGTCCCCTTTTGCGAAAAGGCCGTCGCCGTCCGGCGACGCGGAGGCTCCTCCCCCGAATTTACCGCCAGAAGACGAACCCGCCGCCCCGGACACACCGGCTCTGACCCCTCGCCAAATCCGCTATGCCGCCGTGCATCGACTCGCCGAGGCCGGGTGGAAAATTTCTCAAATTGCCCAGGAGTTAAGTTGCGATCGGAAAACCGTACGTCACGATTTACTCGCTCCACCGCCCGACGCTCACCCTCAGCGTGACCCGTATCACCATCTATTAGACCCCTTTGAGCCTTTATTGCAGCGCCTATGGGAAAACGGTCAGCACCGACGCGCCGTCCTGTGGGAGGCCTTGAAAAACGCGGGGTTTACCGGGGGCGGTCCACCTTGGGCCGCTGGATGGAACGGCATCGGTCGGGCGCACCCGGCCGGAAACAGGCACGCCCGACTACGCATAAGTTGGCTCATTGGTTTTTAGCCCGCTGGCCCTATTTGCCACGCTACGCTGTGTCCCCACTGACGCAGGTCTTGAAACAGCCCGTCCCCCGTCACGCCTATACCCTGGTCCATCAGTTTCGTACGATGATCATGCACCACCAGGAGACGGCGTTGTCCGCCTGGCTGCATGCCGCCGAAACCAGCGGCATCCCGGAACTGGTCAGCTTTGCCGAAGGGATCCGGGAGGATGAGGCGGCCGTGCGCGCCGGGATCCGGGGCCCCTGGAGCCAGGGGATGGTCGAAGGCTTTAACAACAAAATTAAGCGATTGAAACGGCTGATGTATGGACGGGGCGGGTTCGATCCCTTGCGCAAACGCATCCTCCACACGAACGCGGCGTCATAGCGTATCACCCCCTCCTGCGTCGGATCAAATGTCGGAGGGCTGGTATGGCCTGGCCGTTTTTACGGTCGCCGTCGGACCCGCCGCCGAATACGGCGGCAGCGAGATGACCACAGACGAGCACCGTCACGTGGCGGGCACCGCGTGACAAAGTTCGCCAGGGTTTGACAAACGCTGGAAAGTCTTCCACCAAAAGTGCGGAAGAGCCAAATTCTGGGTAATCTGCAGCGCATCTTAACGCATGCTAGTTAGAGCCGTGTCGAATTGTGCGTAAAACGCCAAACTTGAGTAACAAGTAAATTCACTTAATATCTTCAATGAAGCAAACAATGGTGTCGTCATGACGATTTTTTCCCAATAAGTCCAAAAGCAATGCCGTTTTTCCAGTTCCTCTGTTACCGACTAGAGTCATAACTCCGAAATTTTATCCTCTTCATTTTCGGCAGTATAGGTTGAGAAAGGATATTCATGTAGTCCTAGTCGCTTATAAAAATCCTCATAAAGATGATTTTTCCATGATGCGCTCCTCCAAAACAATTTAATAACGTATAGAACTGATTGTTCAGTCTTAAAAAATGTAGACATGTACCCCTTACAATTTTCCCTCGGTCGCCAGTCTCCAATATTGGTATCCCAATGCAGTCAATTTACAAGGTTTGGAATTGATGGCTGCATAATACATGTACTCTTCCCCTACTGGCCGAACCAACCCCACAGAAAAGTACTTTTGAAGTTCTTTAAAAACCTTCACGTGTTCGGGATTTGCTATCGCTTCTGTGTCTTCGTACGAGGGGTCTAGGAGGAATTCGTATGCTGGATCAGGGAAATACTCACTAAGCCTTCGTAGCGCGTCCAAGGGAATGGAGGAAGGAACACGGCGCAAAACGGTAAACCGGGAAACATTGGTTTTAAAAAGGGGACGCTGGTCCCACGCTCCCAACGCTTCATCGACGTAAGCATACAAACTACCAGGCGTAACATTTCCGCGAAGGTCGGCAGCTCCACCCAGAAGACCATCAAGAAGCAAGGACGTAAATATTCCCTGCCCGTTAATTTCCATTGCGGGTTCTTGGCTGGACGATGCCGTCAAAACGGTTAGTCCATCTGATAGTTGCGCGAGAGTGCCACCCTGTAATGCAGGGGAACCAAATGTCCCAGAGAAACAGCAATCCAATATAATTACTTTATCTTTTGCCATGGACTGGTTGGCTGTATTCAGAATTTCGTCCATGGATATTCCCTCATCGTAACGTTGAAAGTCCGGAGTCACGATCCATCCGCCAGCTGAATTAATCAATCCATGACCTGAAAAATATAATAAAGCTACATCACTGTTCCCCGTAAAGAGCTGTTGAATGGCGTGCCGAAGCGATGCTTTGGTAATCGTGTCTGCCGGGGAGGTCAATCGTTTCACAGAAAAGTTAAGTGTCCCATCACCGTCGCGTTCCAATGTGTTGGCCATCTGTACGGCATCGTTGACACATCCATCCAACGGGACCCCAGGGTAATCATTAATACCCACTATGAGAGCTTTTCTCATATAGCATCTCCTTTCAATCACAAAGCTCTTTAATGGCGTCAATAATCGATTTTGATTGCCATTTGACGAGTTTATCCGCGGCGTTTTTGACAATGGTCGATGTTTTTTCGGAACCCCAGGGTTGAATTGCGACAATAGGCTTTTCAATAGTAAATTCTGTCTGACAAATAAGAATTTCATTGTTAATCCATTTGCTATAAGTTGAATATACACCGGCGAGAATTAGCACGACGCTACTTGGTCTTATCTGAGCTTTGATCGCTTCGTATAATTCTTTATCGTTTTTCGCGTCATGAACTGGGTCATCTTTTGGTACCGAGAAATTGTGGTAATGAAATGCCGGATCTTTTTTAAGAAGAGCAATCATCTTGTCGTAGGCATCGCTATATGTCCATGAATGGCTTATAAATAAATTATATCTTTTTGCCATACCTCTTCCTCCCTCTTCTATTTACCAAGGATTAAGATGCCGCCATAGATATCCTATTATGCTATCCTTGGCGATTATCCATACAGACTATACGTAAGCAGGCGGAAGCGAACTAGGCCAAAAAACTCGACAGCGCTGGTAGTTGCTGACCCTAACACCCCATGATCCAGCGCACGCAGCCGGGAATCTTCGAAGGGGATCACGCGATCCCAGCAAAAACCTAGTAGCAAACCAATAGAATGCTGATCCCGCGGAATTAACCGCGGTATTATGTCATGGGTACATACTCCCGTAATTCGCCTAACCATCCACTGAGTCGATGGCCGTGATTGTCAAGATAGATTTGGTGATCGGTTAAAACTGATTGTCGCCATTTCACGCTCCCTTCTTGCTACGTGGTCGGCTGTCGACTATAATATAAGTGACTTAATTAGATTATAAAGACTTTGTTTTTTAGAAGCAAGGGGGGATCATCTTATTGTGGAACTTGAGGGATTTACCACCGCACAAGTCGAGCGGCTGACCCGCATTGGGGCGCAAACGCTACACTTTTGGGATCGTAGCGGATTTTTGTCGCCGAGCGTCGTTCAAGCGCATGGAACAGGGAGTCGCCGCATTTATAGTTTCCGGGATTTAGTCGCCTTGCGGGTGGCCGCCCAACTGCGGGATGCGGGCATTAGCCTTCAATCGTTACGTAAAGTCGTGACCGTTCTGCACGCCATGCATGGGTTAGATCAGCCATTGGAGGAAAGATTTTTGGTGACGAACGGACACGACGTGTTCGAAAAGCAAGGAGACGAATTGATGTCGGTCTTGCGGCAGCCGGGTCAAGGAGCTTGGGCCTTTATCGTCGATATCCATGCGGTCGTCACCGAATTACAACGCGAGATACAACAGTGGCAATCGGCCTAAGGGAGAAGTTACACGAATGATCGCAGGCTATGTTGAGATTCCGTATATGAGCGCTCTTTCCCTGCAGGGAAAACCCCGTCAACAACCTGACTGACCCCTTATCGCAGGCGGCAAATGGATAGTCCGACGCCGCCGGCAGAGGTTTGGCGAGATTCTTGTGGTGACATGTATTGATGGAGCTGCAGAGCACAGGAGGATCAGCCATTGATAGATATTTCAGATAGCACATTGCGAAAGACTTATGGCGCGATTTATACTAATCCCGAAGTGGTCAATCTCATTCTGGACCTCGTGGGCTATAGCCCCGATAAGCGGCTACATCAGTTCCGGCTACTCGATCCAGCGGTGGGAGAAGGGGCTTTTCTCACCGAGGGCGTCAAGCGTCTCTTAAGATCCTACCAGAGTCATGGCGGGATGCTGGAATATGCCTCAACTCAATTGGCTGATAGTGTTCGGGGGATAGAAATTCATGAGGACACCAGAGAAGTCTGCCGGGCGAATCTCTATGCCGCCATGGTAGCGTATGGCCGCTCACACCGTACCACCGATGCTCTATTAGACCGGTGGCTCATTGATGGGGATTTCTTATTGTGGAACCACGACCGGTCGTCTACGGACGACGGTCTTAGGGAACGCTTTGACTTTGTCGTGGGGAATCCTCCCTACGTCCGGCAAGAATTGATCGCACCAGACAAGATATTGTTATATCGCCAACAGTATGCCACGATTTATGATCGAGCCGACCTCTATGTACCTTTCATTGAACATGGTCTTGACCTGCTGAACCATGGGGGCACGCTGGGGTTTATTGTGGCTGACCGTTTTATGCGCAATCGTTACGGGAAACGTTTGAGAGAATTGATCGTATCCCGTTATCGGTTGAAACATGTGATTGACATGCATAAAACTAGTCCCTTTGCCGACGAGGTTTCGGCCTATCCTGCGGTGATTGTCATTGAAAATACCGAAGAAACCAGGGGCCCCGTGCATGTGGTGCGCATGGAGCGCGTCAACGAAACCACATGCAACTTGGCGCGTCAGGCCCTACTGCATGGTGAGGAATCCCGTGACGTGGCTGTTCAATGGCACCGATTCGAGACGTGGGTCAGTGGCGATGCGCCATGGATCTTGGAGTCCACAGATTACCACAACGTTTTGCGTAAACTAGAGCAACAACATCCGAACTTAACCGATCCCGTGCACGGCATTCGCGTGGGCATTGGGGTCGCCACAGGGGCTGATCATGTATTCATTATTGATCCCGTCCGTCAAAAACTTGACGTGGAAACGCAGGTGTTGCTCCCTCTGGTGATGACGAGAGACATTGCGCAGGGCGACATCCACTGGGGAGGAAAATATGTCATTAACCCGTTCGAACTGGACGGCTCGTTGATCAACTTGGACCAATTGCCGAGACTCCGCGCGTATTTTGACAAGCACGCTGATACCATTAAGCAGCGCGCCATCGCGAAGAAATCTGGAGCAAACTGGTACCGGACAATTGACCGGATCTATCCGGTCCTGAGGGGACAGCCCAAATTGTTGATCCCCGATGTGAAAGCCGCTAATCATATTGTGAAGGATAGCGGGAAGTTTTACCCACACCACAATTTATACTACGTGCTGCCGGGAGTTTGGAACATCGATGTGCTACGAGCCATTTTACTATCATCCGTGGCGCGGTTTTTTATTTGGTCCTACGCTGTCAAGATGCGGGGCGACTTTTTGCGGTACCAAGCACAATATTTGCGCCGCATCTGCCTGCCCCGTCCCGAGAGTATTTCCGCAACACACATCAGAACATTAAAAGATCCCCTCTTAGTGCGGAACCACGAGGCTCTGGACCAAGAGGTCGCCACAATATACGGATTAACACCCACTGAATTCCATATCATTCAGTCAACACTAGCTTGAGGAGGTCAGAACCTGTGGGAATTTTTATGCCGTCGCGTGAAGAATTGCGCCCTCGCATCCAAGACGCTATTCGCGTCTTCTGGTCCACCCGATTGTCGCAACAGGTGAAACAACGGGAGGCCGGAGTGCAAGATCAAGGGACACGCGGCTCTGTCACAGGCGGCAAGCAGATGGAAGGGTTTATCCAATTGATCCGATGGCTCCTCCTGGCCAACGGTGTGAAGGCATCGGAAATTTTTACGTCCGGAAAATTGGAACTGCCCGGGTTTTATCGTCCCGCCAAACAATGGGATTTAGTGGTGGTCAGACATCACCCGTCTGGAGTGAAGCGACTCGTCGCGACTATCGAGGTCAAATCGCATGTCGGTTCGTTTAGCAATAACTTCAACAACCGAACCGAGGAGGCTATGGGTAGTTCCCCATACGCGCTAACTTTGTAAGATATATTGAAAGCGTAAAGGATTTTAAAGGGTCCATGGCGAAGTAGTTCGGAAATAGTCGAACTACCGAAGTGAGCACACACGGTGATGGATGATTTACAGAACGCACCAGAAAAAGGCTTGTCATTCCATGAGCAATGGGCGGTCTTATTGCACTTTCTCCCCCAAGGCTGGCAGGATGCTGCCTGGACTTGTGGAGCCATCGCGCGCTTGCGCGTGATTCAATCTGCCGAAGCGTTGCTCCGCATCATTTTCGCGTATGCCTGGAATGATTGGTCCTTGCGTACGACGGCGGCATGGGCCAGCCGCATCGGGTTGGCAGATCTTTCGGATGTGGCCGTCTTAAAACGCTTACGCCACGCGCCAGCGTGGCTGGGGCACTCCTGGATCAATGGTTCCGATCCCAAGGCATCGGCACCGCCGTGAAGAGCCGGTTTCGGCTCGTGCTGACAGATGGGAGCACGATTCAACGACCCGGCAGCTCGGGGACCACGTGGCGTCTCCATGCCCAGTGGAATCTGGGCACAGGACGGTGGGAACACGTGGAACTCATGGACGCCCATGGCGGCGAGTCCCTGACGCGGCTGCACTTGCGGCCCCGCGACGTCGTCTTGGCCGACCGCAACTACGCCAAACCCGCAGCCGTGGCGTGGGTGCAGAGTCAGCACGCGGAGGTGCTCGTCCGGTTCGGGTGGAAGGCTTTGCGGCTCCAAGAATTGGACGGCACTCCGTGGTCTGTGCTGGAAGCCGTCCGCACGCTCCCTGATGCCACTCCGGGGGAATGGACGGTGCAAATCGCCGGAACGAAGGACCACCCCGCCCTGCGGGTGCGGATTGTGGCGATGCGGAAATCAGCATCCGCGGCGGAAAAAGCGCGCCGGACCGCCCGCAAAGAGGCGCGCAATCACGGACATACGGTCTCCCAGGCGACCTTGGACGCCGCCGATTATGTGTTGATTTTAACGACCTTGTCCGCCGCAGAAGCGGACGCGGCCGAGATTCTTGAACTCTATCGTCTCCGATGGCAAATCGAAATCGCCTTCAAACGATTAAAAAGTTTAATCCATATTGATGAACTCCGGGCCTTCGACCCGGACCTCGCCCAAACGTATCTGCTAGCGAAACTGCTGGGGGGCGCCGTGCTGGTGGACGCCCTCCGGACCCACGGTCCGGATTTTTCCCCCACGGATTTCCCGTCCAGACGGACATCCAGCGCCGTGTGGCGTATTTCCCAAATGATTTGGCAGGATCTTCAGATCATCGTCCGGGGCTTCGTCAATCTGGACGATTGGCGCCCTTCAGCGCGAACATGGACCAAAGCACTCCATGAGCGACCACGTAAACGGTGCCTCGCACTCGATTCGGCAGCCTTAGGTTAGCGCCTATGCGGATTATCCCCCCAACACGGTGGGGGGATAATGCATTAATGATCTTCCCGACTTTCCGCCAATGGGTGTCGTTATCTGACAAGATCCGCACGACGCGGTGGTCCTTTTACCATGCCGTCTGAATCACGGCCGCACTCGGGTGCCCGATGGGGTCAAATGAGGCGCCTTGGCCTGAGCGTGGCAGCATGACGCCCCACCAATAGAGACCCTGGGCATGGCCCTGCCACGCTTTAATGGCAGCTGCATCATATTGGGCTTGCACGGACCAGTTCGTTGGTCCCGGAGGATCCCAGACCCATGGGGCTTGCCAAGCACGAGGCTTGGGCATAACGCCGAGTTCCGTGATGACGAGGTTAGGGATTTTAGCGGTTTGTGATATCCAAGGCTGCCAGGCCTGCACCAAAGCCGACTCGGTACCGGAAGGCGTATTGAGTGGATAATAGGCATCAAGACCAATCCACGTCAATTGTTTGGTCCATGGTGGCAGGGCAGCTAAGCTTGGGCTATTCCAATTAAACGAGTACAAGAGCGGGCCTTGATATGCCTGTTTCACCGCATGTATAACCGTATCCCAGCCTTGGTTATCGCTTTCTATTGACGAGAGCTCTGTGCCGATATCAAAAGCCCCGACATGCTCTTGTTGTCCTAATGCAGCGTAAGGGATGAGAGCCTGGGCATAGTGCTTAAACCAGCTGTTCAATGACTGCGGTGCAATATCACCACGCCAATGACCTGAAGGCGTTAACGTGCCCTCGTCTAACATGGGACGAAGCATGACGCTGAGATGATCGTGGTACGCTTGCAAAATGACCTGGCGAATGACACGGGGCGACGGCGTAAAATGCACAGGGCCAACATTATTGGCTTGCCAATTGCTTTGTCCGAAAGGAATAACAATGGCAACGGTGCGAACGTGCAAGGCAGCCACAGCATTTATCACGCCATCAATTTGAGAAGGGGTCGGGGTATTCCATACCTCGACATTGATGCCTGATTGAACTGTGGGCCAAGGGGGAGCTAATAAAGGCTTGGCGATGACGTGCACCTTGTGGGGTGGGTGTGTGGCAACGGGCTGAACGGCAGCTTTTTGGCCACACCCTGCCAAAGTTAACGCCAGGGCGCTCGCGAATAATAAACGTAAATAATGCATGAGATGCCTCCTTGCGCATGCAAGCACCAAGAGCTGTGGCGTAGGTCCGCCTTCCATGAAGACCGCTAAACGTGAAAAGATATAGAGCTCCGTCGATGCTTCTTTTTACGATACCCCTTTGAGAAACCTATCAGATTCCCAAAAGGCGTGGGGTGAACTAAGCTTTAGGCTGCAAACTTTGGTGAAGAATGCGTTCAGCCATGGTGATGAGATTGGTTTTGGTTGTCGCGATGGCTCCCGTCCACGTTCCGTGCGTGCGGGGTGCAACCATGGCTTCAGATACCGTGAGCGGTTCTAACCGAATAGGGCTGGATGACGCAAGTGATGGCGCACTGGCCGGAAAAGCCGCAAGCGACCACCGCAAGTACCGCACGCCATCAGGCTGCTTGACCGAATCTGTCCACTCAATATCAACATACGTGGATCTCGGTCCTCCCACGTAGTTGGCAGGCAAGGTGACCGCATAGGCGGTGGCCACAATGCCCGGAATCAGTTGAAAGGACTGGGCCGCGGCGATGTTGTCCCCATGATACAACAGACAATTATGAAACCCATAAGCTGCCAGCATATTGGCATTGGCAGCGCTCCAGACCTCGACCAAAGCTTCGTGGCCGGTGTGCGTATCGACGTACATGTCGGCAAGTGTAGCCGAATGCGGCCCTAAAATCGAGGATTCGTTGGCATGGTATACCGATGCGCTCATGAAGCCCCGAAGGTCTGGAATCAAGGCACTGAGGGCGTTGTGGGAGATGGGCTGGGGCTTGCCGAAACTCCCTTTCGCTAGGGAAAACAAAGGGGTGAGCAAATAGAACACCAGGCCAGATAGTAAAATGGCGGCAATGAGCCGGCCAACGCCTGCGTGAGGGATAGACCGGTTTTCTTGGGGAGACGGCATGGATAAGCCGAAAGGCCTCATTAACCCAATTAAGACCACAGTCAGCATGGCAAAGAGCACGAATCCTAGTACCGGATGGATATAGGAAAAGGTAAAGTGGGGACCAATGATATGAACGGCTAGGACAATCGCTATGAGCCGGATCCAATTCAAAACCAGAGCGCCGGTGAGTGCAATCAAGCTAAGATAGAGCTTGTGTTGCCATCTGCCGTTTAGCAAAAACCAAATAACGGGGATGACGATAGCAGCGCCTAACAAACTATCCGCCCCGCTGCAGGCTTCGGCAACAATTACAGGAAATTCGATATGCCCGTACGCGACATTAAACGTACCAAAGGGTTGAATTGCGTGGATCCATCCAAAAGAGGCTGTGGAATATTGAAGAATGCGAATGGCCCAATTCACCAAAAGGGTCTGCGTGGCGTTGGCAATAGCTTCAAAGATCGGGGGCCAGACCAGTAATAAGTAGACGAGCGGACCTAGCACTTTGCGAGTCGCGCCAATACCCCAAAAAAGCCACGTCATCGCTAAGATCCAAAGCGGCCAGAGGAGGAGTCCAGCATGATCAAAGACAAACGCCGTAGGCCAGCGCGCAGGTCCAACGACGAGAGCCAGCCCTGTAATAGCGGCAAGACTGATGCCTAAAATCGCATCGAGTTCACTATCATCAGGTCCTTCAAAAGGGACGGCCAGCAAATTCCATGAGGCCCATCCTATGGCCAAGATGGGAATCCAAATCAAATCGGCAATAGGAGTGTCCGCTAAAATGTTTTGCCATAACGGAGACGCATAGGCTAACAGAGGAGCTGTGCAAAGGCCAACCCAGAGAATCCAAAACCCCGTCAGGCTATGCCTTGGAGTTCTCGATATGGCGCTATTTTTCGTCATGGCCGGACCACGCGGCGCTTTCTAACCGCGTAAAAGAGCCAAGGCGATACCATCAATAGCGGTAACGCTGCGGCCCAAGGCACTTCTGGAAGTTGGCTAAATGGCAACGAATTATAGGATACAACCGGCGAATTTGCGGCAGGACCTTGTGCATTGGAACTATAGGTCATTTGAAAGGTTTCGTGAATATTCGGCCACCCATGGGGTGCGGGAAAAAACAAGCTTAACTGTGTTGGTGGTTGGCTGGGTAGGGGTGTGCCGGGCTGAGTGGTCACATCTGGCATTAATGAGCCATTTTGTGTCTTTATCACGTAGTTCGACGTGTATGAACCGGGCGTTGTCTGATTGGGCCATCCGTATAATGTGAGGGTGCCTGGCGGTAGAGAGGTTCCTTGGGGAATTGTCCATGTGGCCTTTAGCTGGCTTGCGCCTTGCGATGTGATGGTGAGGGTACCGACATCGGATGCGGCCATCGTGACGTGGCTAAATCCAATAAGAAGACTACCAGCCATTCCCAAGGCAGCGCTGAAACGAAGGACGGTCGGTGAAGGCATTGGCTTTCATCCCTTTCTATCGAACTGATATAAGAGTCTTGTCACAAGGCTCGACGGATCATTCAATGTGTAAAAAATATCGTGAATTAATAGCCTTTGACAGTGCCGATAAAAGTCTCAAATCGTGTCTCACACTGCCCTTAGGAATCTGAAAGGCTGCGAACCTTAAGCGGGGGTTTAATGGCCCGGTGTTCCCGAACGAAATGACGGATCTGCTTTGAAGACGAGGGCGTTTGGGTCTTGCGCTGACGCTTGTCTTGATACATGGCACGGTCAGCGCGGTCGATAAGGGAGCTCAAGGAGTCACCGGGTTCCCACTGGGCTACCCCGGCCGAAAATTGAAGCGTGGGATCGGCACGGCGCAAACGTTTGAGCGTTTCACACGCGATAGCTTTGGGCGTATGTGGCAATACCAGGATAAATTCATCCCCGGCCCAGCGAATTAACTGGTCGGAGCGCCGAATATTAGACAGGACTGTGTGGACGAGTTGACAGAGCAGATGGTCACCAGCCTTGTGACCATAGGCATCATTCATTTGTTTTAGGTTATCGAGATCGATAAAAATAATCGAAAATGGCTGGTCCTCGTGGGTTTTTTGTAACATCTGCAGCAACGCAATTTCTCCGGTGCGGCGCGTCAGCGCCCCGGTTAAGGCGTCCCATTCCGCAATCTCGGGTACGGATGAGGTCGCTGCAGCAATCGCCCCATAGCGGCGCAGCATATCCGTAAAAATGACACGCACGGTATGATAAATTTCGCCGCGTGAAATATTTAACGCGGTAATCATGTCGTCAATTGAGGCACCTTGGGCCATCAGTTTCAAGGCTTGATCGTAATACGAATCGGTGTTGGAATGGTTGGGCATTGGTGCACGCCTCCTTGTATCTCGTGAGAACCATGGTGCCCTCTTTCGGGCCCAACGCAGGTTACCGTGTTGTTTAAGTAAGCATAGCGGGAGTTCGTGCCAAAAACAGTGCTAATGGGGGTCGCAGATGCCGTCTCAAAGGGTTTATTGCTACAACGATTAAATTGGCATCTTTGCCCGCAGCTGCGCATGACGGCGAGCAAAGATGCCAAAATCACGAAAGGTTACCCCGGAATACGACGACGCCATGCCGAAACGGCCCATGGCAACACTAAAATCAACGGAAGGCCTGCAGCCCACGGAACTTCGGGTAGTTGCCCCTCGGCAAAGTTTGCTTCGGCCATTTCAATGGTCGTGTTCGACCACGATGTATCACCTGGAGGGAGCGTCACAGTGGTCGAGTAAGTACCTGCTGTTGTGACTGTTCCGTCAGACGCTGGTAATGGCGTGGTGGTGCCATTGTAGATCGCTTCCACGGCCACATATTCTCCGTCTGTTAATCCAGACCAGTACCATGTCGCCGTTGCTGTGTTGCCCTTAACATTGGTAATGCTAACATAGCCTTCTTGCGTAGAGTTTGAGTTACTTGCTGCCATGGTCATGCTGCCAAGTGCCAAAACCATGGTGGCTGCGATGCCCAAGATGCCAGACAAACGCCATAGTGGTGAAGTCATTGCTTCATCGTTCCCTTCTTATTGAAACCCGTGCCGATTACCGATCACCATGGCCTCTGTTTATAAAGAGGGCATGATGACGCCCTTACTATAGAAGTCCATAGGTGCGAGGACAGTAGCGAATGTTGTCTCAAGCAGTGTCTCGATTAGTTTAAGGGGTATCAGCTTGTCTTACGAGGGTTGTACACCCCACTAAAATGTCCTTCATGGAATAGAGGAATGTGTCGAACTATGTCGAATAGTGTCGATTGTAATACAGTGTTTGAATAAATAGAAATGGAGGTTTTATCTCTGTTCATGAAACGTATGGGTCGGAGTTTCTTAGTGGCGGGACTCGCGGCCTGTGTTCTCAATACCCCTTTAGTGCAGGCTTCCTCTACGCCACAAAATCTCACACAGCTCTCGCTGAACCGCTATGGAATAGCACAAGCGGGCCACACCGTGACATTTCAGGCAGCCGCCACTGGGGAATCGGCCGACTATCAATTTTGGGTCCAAACCCAGAAAGGATGGTCCATGGCGCGCAATTATTCCCCCAATCCGAGGTTTCAATTGGCTCTCGCAGATGGAAGCTATGTGGTGGCGGTCTACGCGCTTAGTGCCTCTTCTGTCCATTCGGGCTTATGGAATCAAGCATTGGTGGCGACGGACATTGTGAATGTCGGGAGTGCTGTGCACCTCAGTGTGGGACCGACCGCTACGCAGAATCAGGGAATGACAGTCGTAGCTCAAGCACGCAACCTTATTTCACCGGTTTATCAATTTTGGGTGGAAAATCCCCAAGGGCAATGGACGGCCAGTGGCGGATATCAAAGCAGCAGTTCTTTTACGTACACGCCACCCGAAGCAGGCACGTATCATATCATTGCTTATGCTAAGGATCCGGCAGCCCCTAATACCAATCAAGATGCCGTGTGGAGTCAGACCCATACGTTTACCGCTGCACCAAAGACCGTGGCAGCGGATTCCCTAACGACGTCTCTCATGAATCCATTGTCTGTGCTAAGTAATCCTAATGCCCTGCTCTTGGGGCAAACCGCCCAAGTGCAGGCGGTGGTGACAGGAGCTAATGGTCAACCCTTGGCGGATGTTCCGGTGGTGTTTACGGCGACGAATGATTCGAATCCAGCCGACCATGTGACCTTTCCCCAAGGATTAAATGGCAATGCTGTCACCAATGCCCAGGGCATTGCCACTACAACAATGACCGTGACCAATCCCAACGACAATTCTTCTTCAGCCCTAGCCTTAGACGCCTCTGCTGTGACCGCCGTCGGTTATCAAGTCTCAGTGCCATCGGCCCCCGCCTTGCAGCCCGTTCAAGGGCAAGTCCTTTTTGTAGCGCTGAATGAGACTGGAACCACCATCGGATCTGCGACGGGCTCCGTCATGACGAGCCAGCGGCTTGGGACATCGATGCAAACGCAAGCCTATGCGGTGAGCCAGAACACCGGCACGCCCCTTGAGCCGATGCTTTCTGCGCAATTTTTGCTGCCACAAACCTCGACCGCGCCACAGACCATTGCGGTGAACCAAACATCGGGTTCTTATGGAGCCGATAGTGTATGGCATTCTGTGCCTATTGTAGTACCGCAAGCTTTTTCGAGCGCTAGCGTAAACATTTCAAGTTTAGGGTTGTCAGCGGGTAGTGCCTTAACGGTCACGTACACACCTCAAGATGGTTCCACTCCTTACGTGCGGGTGTTGATGGGGCCCTTAGCCGCCAATAATTTTGGTGTGCAACTTCCGGCTCAGTCTGATGGCGGCCAATTAACGTTTACGCTTACCGCGCCGTCGACCGTGACGAGTGTACAAGCTACAGGGGTGGGGGTGCAGTCTGTGACCTATTATCCCCTTGCCCAAAGTGTCACAAGTCTTCGGGTTCCGGCGAGCGACGTGACGTGGACGGCGAATCCGGTTAGTTTCACCGCTTTTAGCCCTTTAAGTGCAAGTCAGGCCGCAGCTGATTTAGGAACGCAATATCAAGAAGGCACCACGTATCAAGCCGCAGTGCCGGTATATCCCGAAGTGGGAGACGGCGTCGTTGAAGCGCTTGGCGGAGGCGCGGTTACCGCGGCCTATTGGATTCCATCGCAAAACAATGGACAAGGCCAAAATGTCCTGGTATCAGGTCAAAGCGTACTCCCTGTGACGCCTTCTGAAGCGCTGGCGGCACCTCAGCTGACATGGGACTCTACGGGGAGTGTGAGGGCACGGCAATCAGGAATTGCCGAACTCTACGGAGTACCGCAAATTCCTGGCGTTGCCTTTCCTTTGCCGGGATTATATACGGCCGTATCATTTGTTCCCGCCTCACAAGCAGCAAGTGAACCGTGGGGGAATGCTTTGGCGGGACAAACGGTGCAAGTCACCGCGACTGTTACGGATGACAATGGTAATCTGGTGGGCGCGGGTACGCCTGTGACATGGCAAATTAGTGGGGCCGGCGTTCAGGTCTTGACGAAACAAAGCGAGACAGGTGCTAACGGCACGGCGTCTGTGGTATTGACCGGAGCGGGGAATGTCAAAGCCATTGTGTCGGCGTTTAGTCAAGGATTTGAGACCATGGTCAGTGATCAAGCGATGGCCCCATCCCCTACCGTTATGGTGCAGTGGCTTCCTGTCAGCTTACTTTATACACCCCAAGGAGGCCAGGATTTAGATGTGTCTAATGCTTTTACTCAAGCGCCTTTGGTGACGTTGACACTAGGCTCCACGCAGTTCGGGATGACTTTATTGGCCGGTCAGATGCCATTAGAGGGAATGGAGATCTCCATCACGGGAACGGGGACAGGGACGCTGAATAAGGTGGATGTGATCTCAAATGCCCAGGGGCAGGCTACCTTTGAAGATGCCTCTTCGCAACCGGGGTCGCAAGCCATCACGCTGGCGGTAGATTCCGCATTGCCAGAGGCCATATGGATTGATGGCGGGCCCGACGTGGGTCAAGGGCCCACATCGGCCTATGCGCACTTGACCATTCCTGTTCAGTGGCAAACGTCCAATGATGCACCGGTGCTTAAATGGGCACCAACTCCCTTAGCATTGGCGGCCATTGGGCAAACCGCAGACCTGACGGTGCAAGTGCTGGGTCCAAATGGCAGCCCTGAGGCTAACGTTCCGATTGCATTTTCTGTATCCGGTCAACAAACAGCGGTCCTAACGAACTCCCAAGCGACGACAAACGCCAGTGGTTTCGCCCAAGTCGGATTGTCCTCGGGCAGTCTTGGAGAAAGCGATACGGTTATGGCACAAATGGTCGGAAGTTCCCAGTGGCTGATCAGCCATGTGACCTGGACACAGCCGCCGGGTCCCACTACCCTAACCCCCGTATCGCTCAGCTTGAGCGCCGATAATCTGCCTAACCAATTGACCGTCAGCTTCTCGCGAACCCTGAATCCAGATTCTGTGCTACCCAACGGGTCCCAGTTTACGGTGACAGATCTGACCACCAACGTACAATATCAGATAGCGTCAGCGCAGGTAAGCGGGTCTCAAGTGGTGTTGACATTGTCGGGTCAAAATCCCGAACTTCCCTCAGGGGATGTGATTGCGGTGAGTGTCAATGCATTGACACAAGCGGGCATCACCACGGCCGTCACCGACAACTACCAGCGTCCGTCTCAAATTGGACCTGTGACGCTAGTCACCCCGTCATCGCCCACCGTCGTTGCAGCGGTATCGGGTAGTAGCCTTGTAGTGACAGTCAACGACGGAACGGGTGTATCCTCTGAGCAATCGGTGGTCATCGTGCCTTCTAGTGATCTTGATACGGTCGGGAATCTCGCCCCCGGGGCGGTGTATACGGCGGTGACCAGTGCCTCGACAGGTAGTCAAACCTTTACCATCCCCTATACCGCGACCGATGCGGGAACTTTCACGGTGTATTTTGATGGGGTCGATACCGTGTTGACGGTCTAAGGATTTCTTAGAGTCTCATCTATTTTAGGCGCCGGGCGGTCTCGTAAGGGACCGTTCGGTTGCTGGTTTTAAGCCGGTACATACGGGGGTGAAGATGGATGCCGCAGCCGCAGGTAAGGGAGCCTGGCTAGGGACGAAAGGCGGGCAGGCTCACCGCAAACGTGGTGTTGCTGACTAAAATGGGAGCGGCATCAATGGCGCCATGAATGCGCAAATCGATGGGCATGGATTGTTTGGCGGTGACGGTCACACCTGTGCTCGTTTGGGCTTTAGCGTAGAACAGCTCGATAGGATGGAAGGTGGGAAAGTGGGCGAACTTATTATTAATCAGAGGGTCTTCGACGATCCACTCGGCACTCTTGGCGGTGAGGGGATAGCGGACATGAAAAATTTGCCGGTAGTTACCGGCTTGCAGTGTCAAATTCCACCGAGCTGCTTTGACATGGGTAATGGCAATATGCACTGGCGCGCCGTCTGGCAAATTGCGGGCAATGGGTTTTAATGGTTGCGGTAACCCTTCAATCCACAATATGGTTTTGGTACCGTAAGCGGTCTTTTTCGTCAATGTGCCAGCTTGCAGCAACCGCCTTTGAGGGGCGCCGCCGACACCGACCCAGATGGCTAATGACCCATTGGAGATAAGGGTTGGAACACGCCACGTGGCCTGAACAGCGGTGTAGGTGGCGCTGGAATTGACATATCCGGCCCAGTTCCGGCTCATTTCCAAGGGCTCGCCTTGTGAGGGCGGTTGCAACGAGAAGGGTTGAGGTGCTGGAATCGAGACAGGATCAGACTGGGGACTGAGCCCAGGCCAGCTAATGACCGGATTGGCATTAATCGTCAGAAGGCCAAATCCTAATGCGACGATCCAATATAACGGCCGCATAGCCCCTCCTTCTCGTGTGTCATATCACCCTGAACTGTCTCCTTGGTAATAAGTTTACCCTTGTTTTACGCTAATGCAATCACCCACCACGACTGCGACTAGAGCCATTGTATGATTTCTAGGAATTTGTCTATGACAAAAGGTCAAAAGCTGGCTTGGCCGGCTTTTGACCTAGAATGTTTTACAAAAGTCATGCCGTTATAGGAGAAAATGGCCAACAAGACCGGTAATAAGGCCAAATATGGCAACGGTAGCGGCCAGTTTCGCCAATAAGGACTTGGGGAGCGCCGTGCTCACCATGGCCATGGAGGGGAGACTGATGGCCGGCAAGGTCATCATCAATACCGCAGCGGGGCCGACGCCTAAACCATATCGCATGAGCACACTGACAATGGGAACTTCTCCTGCGGTAGGAATGACAAATAGCGTGCCGACGATGGCATAGAGGATCCATAGCCACCAGGCGTGGGAGAGATTTGCGGTCATGGCAGGAAACAGCCAGGCACGCGCAGCACCCAAGGCCATGACGAGCACAATATATTCCGGCAAGAGCCGTGTCATGAGTTTCCACAAGGAGCGAAAAAAGCGGGCAACAATATGGACGGGGCTGTCAGAAGGGCGTGGAGGGACCGGCAAGGTGGTTTCATCTAAGCCCGCTGGCTGCCACATATCGCCCAGCTTTGCAACAAGCGCCACTAAGACGATACCGAGCCCTATGCGCAAAAGAGCCCAGTTCCAGCCCAGGACAAACCCCATAAAAATAATGGTGGCAGGATTGAGGATGGGGTTTCCGATCCAATAGGCCAGGACAGCCCCGGTCGAAACTTTTTGTCTTTTTAAATTGACCACAATGGGAGCGGAACAGCAGGTGCACATCATTGAGGGAATGGCAGCGAGTCCTGCTAAGGTGCGACTTTTCCAGCCGATTCGGCCTAAGGTAACGGCTAGCCAATCCGGGGGCAATAACGCATCAACTCCTGATCCAATGACCAGGCCGGCAATGAGCGCGATCCAAATATCTTTAAAATAGCTCCATGTATAATCCCATGCCGCATGCCATGAAGGGGCGGGAGCAAAGGGCGCTGACCCCGTGATAACGCTGGCACCCAGTGTGTGATGAGCCGCCACGCTGAAGACTTTGTGGTAATAGGGATTCCATTTGGCGATATAGACGAGACTTACGCCGAGGATGACAAAGATGATGACGGGCCATACTGGCCAAGGAGCTGAACGATGCTTGGAAACGGCGCCTGTATGTAAGGACATGCTAGATCAAGGCCTCCTACCTTAGTGTTTTGTATCAATTCGCTTCTACTCGTTCTTTTTGTGAAACCATGGGAACTCCCGGTCGTCCGCTCTCGGTGAACGGTCTCAACAAGTCTGCCCACAAAGTTTGCAAGGTCTTGCTCGAATCGTCCAGCATGACAAGGGGGGACGTTCTTAAACGCAGGGTCTTGTGTCCTGCCCAGCGGGTTGACCAAGACGACGGGTATACCACGCTGTTGGCTTGACCGGGTGGAGCCCCCATCAACGCGAGGGCACTGGGTTTGGGCAAACAGTACAGACTTGCCTGCTGTTCTCCATCATACAAAATATGGCACCAGATGGTTCGTCGAATCTTGCTTGCCAACAGGGGCGAAAAAAACCAGAGGTCTCGCGAGCCATTCAGACCTCTGGGCCGTGCCATGGCAATGTTTTTCAGTTTTTCTTCTCGGAGGCCACAATGGAAACTTGCATTTGACCCGCATGCTGGATGCGGTCTGAACTGCAACGGGGACAGACCGTCGCGCGGCTGCCTTGGGGAAGCAAAAAGACTTGGTCACAGTCAAAACACTTGAATTCCATCAATGTAATGACGTCGCTCATGGGGAGTAGCTCCTCTCTGCCAAAGACATTCTGCCAACAGTAAAAACGAGAAAGCGAAGCGGCGACGGAAGCGGAACGGTTCTGACGACAAGTTCCTTAAATAACCTATTTTGGTCTTCCTTGCGCCCGCATCTCAGATATCATAGCGTAGAACTTGTGAGAAGACTATGGAGATCATCACAATTCCCCGTGTTAGGTAATAGGAAAATGCGAGTGGTCCGGCAAGACATCAGGGAATTGACTAGAGGGGAGAGTTTTGGCGGCCGCCCGGTTGTACCAAATTAGTGTTGCGGCTGCGATAGCGGCTGCAGATAAGGTACCCCATGGGGTTTGGGTGATGAGACTGTAGATCACGCCAACGCCAGGCATAATGTACGTGCCTACGGCAATGACAGCACGTGCCACAGGGCTAAAAACGGGGCGAAGAAGCCATGCAAATAACAATGACACCCCGATGAAGGCACCAAACAGGACGGATAATCCAGCAAAGATCGCGTGATGAAGGTTGGCGGTGCCGACTGCTGCCAAACCGAGAACAAACCCTGCAATGAGACTGGGGCTCATCATGGCCAAAGCAGCCGATGCACTTTTCGGCCAATGGGGAGCAATAACGCGCAATGTCCAAGAGACTGCGCGAAAATGCGCAACTAACCCGGTGGCCGAGGCGGATGCTAAAATTGCGACGAGGCTTTGGCCTCCATCTGCGCCCCAGGTATCTGCCCACCCGAGAATCCCTAGAGCGAGAACGTATAGGTTGCTGGCGACGGATTTCGGTGAGGAGCGCCTGGACTGGCGTGCGAGTTGTCTCCAAATGGAGAGGCTAGCGAGTGCTAGGGCTGCGCTCAAAATTTCCGCGTGCCACATCTGCACGCGGCCTGTTGACGATATGGGCAGAGCCGTGGCCATGGCAACAGGAATTAGGAGTCCTGTCGAGATGCCTTGTAGGGCCGACAAGGTCAGTGACTGGGCATCGGAACGCATCACGTCTTCTCCTCACTTTCTTTAAAGTTATGATCTAAATGTGGCGGTGGATACCCTGTTTCAAACCGTGGATTTACAGCGTAGAACCTTCGCCCACCTATCAAGAATGCAGTACAATAGTGTAAAATAACTAGTGACAATAGTCTATAAAATTCAGCTTATTGTTTGCTATTAATAATACAAGAACTCGCGGTGGATGGGAAGTCCGCTGTCGTGAAATGGGAAGGAGAGCGCCGTGAACGAACAAGTCTGGACGACTTTTAAGATGGTAGCAGAAGTGGGCTCGATTTCTCAAGCGGCGCGAGCTCTTAACTTATCCCAATCAGCTGTCAGTCAACAAATTCAAATGCTTGAGCAATCTTATGCGACACACCTTTTTGTACGTACTAGCCAAGGGGTTCACCTGACGGAAATGGGTGAAGTGCTATATCGCTATGTCACTGCTTTGCTGCGGCTAATCCATGAATCGCAAGACGCGGTGCAGGAGTTAACGGATAGCCGTCCCCAAGTACTCGCTATTGGGGCGAGTTTGACCATTGCCGAATATCTGTTGCCAGGTATATTGGCTGAGTATTGCCGGGATATGCTTAATGCTCGGTGGTCCGTTACCATGGCCAATTCACGTACAGTTTTCGAGCAAGTGCTCAATCATACCTTGGATATAGGTCTTATTGAAGCGCCTATGGTCGATGCACAGGTGGTGGTCCGGCCATTTTTTGATGATCAGCCGGTGGTGATGGTGGCACGCACGCATCCTTGGGCTGAACGCCAGGAAGTCACGTTAGAAGAATTCATGGAAGAGCCATTAATTTTACGTGAACCAGGTTCAGGGACCCGCATGGCTTTAGAAAATGCTTTAGGCTATGAAGGGATTGATCTCAAGCAGTTAAATATTCGTTTGGTTTTAGGGACAACACATGCGATTAAGCAGATGATGCTTAAAGGACTGGGGGTTAGTGTTTTGTCTCCGCTCACGATTGAGCCAAGAGAGCGCGATTTATTTGCCTCGGTGCAAGTCGCGGGGTTGAGTCTATACCGAACGTTTTCATTGGTCTATCATCGTGATGCGATGACGCGAATTGGCGAGCGTTTTGTGCAAACCGTCATGCGAGTTCCGGCCAGTATGGCTTAAAATCCCGTATGCCCGCCCATAGATCGGCATTGTCCAGTACAATAACGATAGGGATACAGCATCAGGAGGTGGGCGAGTGAGGGCATGGGTCAAGGGAATCGGGGCCGTGGTTGGCGGCCTAGCCGCGGTGGTGGTCTTTTACCGAGGGGTTTCTTTGTTGTTGCCGCCTGTTATTCCCGTAACGCATCCGGTACAATCCCAAGCTATTGCGACCGTGCGGGCGCATCATGCACGCCATGTGCATCGCCAAAGCGTGTTGCCGTCATCGCCAGGTAGCGCGCCGGTAGGACCTAACGGGTTGGCCAAGATGGCTTATTCGGGTAGCGTGTGGACTAACGCCTTAGCACGGGCCCGTTCCCTGCATTTGCATCTTCTATTGCCGACGCATGCTTATCCGGATACGGCATTAGAAGAAAGTTATGTTGATGGACCGGACTTAGACCTGGAATTCAACAACATGTTGGCTATCGAATCAAACACACCCATCGATCCGGCGTATCAACCGGCCAGTGTGGCCAATGTGATGTTGGCTGATGGGGTTGCAGCCCAATGGATGTTGATTTATGGCGTGGGAGGACCTGCTTACCGGTTAGATTTTCAACAAGATGGAACGTACGTCCGCTTACAGTTGTTTCGCATCTATATTCCGGCTTCAGCGGGTTCTAACGAATTGATTGCAAGCCAGTTTGCTCCCATGTCATAGACGGTCATGCCTTGCCAGGAGATTCTAATGCAGTGTAAACTACAAAATGTAGTTTATAGAAGCTTCTTGGGGGAGGTTAGCAAGTTTATGACCAAACGAGTGATCGGGGTTGCTGTGTCTTTGACGGCCGTGTTGGCCGGATGTGGGACCACATCGCAAGCCGCCAAGCCTCAGACGTCTGGCTCTAGCACCATGAGCAGCACACCCGCTAGCAAAAGTTCCGTCGCATCTTCCGTGACGGTGGCAGAACTCAATACCAATAAAACGGCTCAAATGGTCCAAGCCGGGCAAGAAGCCACATTCGTCGTAACGGCCACAACGGCCAGCGGACAACCGGCGGCTAATCAACCCGTGATCGTCTATATTGGGCCCATGGTGCCGTTAGGTGCCGGGGTGAGCCAGTGGTATTCGACCAGCGCCCAAACGGCTTCGCCTTACGTGGCAAGCTATTCGAAAACAACGAACAGTATGGGACAAGCTACCATTGTGCTCCGTGGCCAGCCCACCAAGACGATGGAGATGATTGGCATCAAAGTGGGTTCTTTAAGTACGTTTAATCCGTCTTCCATGAAAGGAGCGGGGCTCATGGATGCTTGGTGGACAACGTCCACGACAAATCCGACGGCTCCAGTCGGCGACTACGTTGTGGTTCAACCGTTTGCCCGGGTGGTTGCCGCACGATCATCTCAGCCGCTTACGATTACGGTCATGAGTCCTTCAGGCCCGGTGTCTGGAGCGAGTGTCAGTGTCACGCCGAAAACGCCCGGAGCTTCCTCGTCTATGGGGGGATCCTCGATGAGCTCCTCGGGTGGCACGCATCTAACCACCAATAGTCAAGGGCAAGTCTCATATACCGCAAAAGCGGGGGCATCGATGACGGCGTTACCCGTCCGCATTGTGGTGTCCCAGGGTATGGGCCGCATCGCGGGTGGTCTAAACGCTGATCTGATGGCTCAATAAGTATGTGATGGGTCGACTTTAGTGACACGCCACCGCGATACATGCTGCAACAAAAAGGCTCGAACTGATGGCGGGAAAGGTCAGAAATGGCCAGAGAATGCCAACGGGATGATGGGAGTTCCCTCCATCAGAGGATGCTAGGGCGTCAATACGTGCCTGCCAGCCGCTATTCCAAGCGGGTTCGCTTGGAAAGGGGGCGGCAGGTTGGTTTTTCAGGGCACGCACGGTAGCCACCATCGCATGAATTAAATGATCGGGAGTTTGCTGCCACGAGGTGGCAAATTGGTCGGCCTGAATTTCCCGAATGGTTAAGTATTGGCGATATAGTGTGCCGAAACCAAACCCAGGCAGTGTGTGAATCAATATTATGAAAAGCTGTTGAATCGCATAATCTTGCGAACGGACATGACTATATTCATGGGCGATGATGGCAGCTAAAGCTTGGCGGTCGAGCAAATGTTGCATGGAATGCGCGATGACGATGGTGGGGGTACGAAAGCCGTAGGTAAAGGCATGGGGTGTGCTTTCCGTTAGACTGACGAAACGCACCTGGTTTGATGGGGCCAAGTTAGGGGGAATGAGTTCCTCCGGTAGTGGGGACAAGCGAGATTCGAGCTTTGCGGCGATGGTCGATTGTTCTCTGATATGGCGGGTGCTGATAGCAATGAGGCGATAAAGATATCCACCTAACAAGGCAGACACGAGAAGACCTAAAACAACAAGCCATAAGGGGACCGTCATAGGCCCCGGATGCATGGGGGATTTCATGAGGGCCCAAGCGAGATGGTGAGTGAGGGTTGCATCAAGCGCTCCCAATAGCAACACAGGAAGTGCTAATACCGAAGCCAACCCTCCAAGCCAAATCCAGGAACTGACGGTCTTAGTCATGGCCTTTCTCCTTTTTGCGGCTGTGTAAAATTTCTTCGAGTTTTTCTAGAGCGCCGGGTTCAATTTCGTCTACGGCGTCAACAAAGTGAACAAGACCGGTTTCACCGAATTCGGATAAGAGATTTTCCACAGATTGTAGCGCCCGAGCTTTGGCGACGCCGTCTTCAGGGGTAAGCTGATACGAGTAATGGCGCACCCCGCCTTGGCGTACAAGGAGCCCTTGGATGACTAAACGGTTCATGACAGTGGCCACGGTGTTGATGGATACGGCGCGTTTCTTCAAGATTTCTTCATAGACCGATTTCACGGTGGCTTGGCCTTGCCCACGAATAATGTTCAAAATTTGATTGCGAAGGTGGTTGCGTGTTGTTAGTGGCATGGTTCTCACCCATTTCCTATGGTGGTTAATAAGCCTACATTATATAGAGATTGTAGCATAGGGGGAAAAGGCACGGACGTGGACAAGAAGTTAAGAGGATGGAGTACGGGGCTCATCATGTTGATCGTCTATATTGCGGCCTTGGGCCTCGGGATTGTTAACCGTGCAAACATTGGAAGACAGGGCGTGATTTTTAATCGCGGCATGGCGTTTGGCCTGTTAGCTTACGCCCCGTCATGGAGCCTAGCCGTTGTCTCAGCGCTGGCCATGGCGGCCCTGGTTGCCGCATGGTGGCGGTGGCGAGAATACCAGACGGTCTTGGCCATCATTTTTGCGGGTGCGTTGGCTAATTGGACGGAACGTCTTTTATGGGGCGGTATCGTCGACTTTTGGCGGGTTCCGGGATACCCTTTTGTCTTCAATTTAGGGGACATTGCCATTCGGCTCGGCATGATTGCCTTGGTGATTCAGTACTGGTTGCTAACGCGTTCAGTGCGTACGCGTTCTAAAGGTCTTGCAGAAGTAGGCCGGGAGTTTAAAAGACGGTGATACCTGACAATCCAAAGATCGCACTGCTGACTATAAGTAAGCCGCATAACGTCATGTTCAGCGCGCACCATGCGCCAACGCCAGTATTCTAAAGCGGCGCGGATCATAAGGTGCCGAAGGGCATAGACAACATGCTTAAACATTTTTTCTCTCCAATCGTCATTTTTATTGGGGGCTCCATATGGTGGTGAGGAAACCCGAATTATGAAGGGCACTGTCGTATCGGAAAATGGGCTTGTCAAAAACCACGGTTTATTATGGCGCACCCCAGACAATGCGTCTAGTTTTTTCTTTCCAATTTTTGGTTTTACGCTAGAAAATCGATCGCAAAACCTTAAGAATTTCGTCAGGCCTTTCATTTTATGTTGCGAGGATTTGCAGGCGCTGCACAAAGTTTGACGGTTTATGCCGAAAGTGGGTAATGGCTATGGCCAAGCCCGAACGTCTTCAATAGCAGTTGTGACCTGATCATTAATTAAAAGAGGTCAAAAAAATCCTTGGGGCGAGACGCGGATGCCCCAAGGATTGGTGAGCTGAAGAACTTAATGCTCAGACACCGACAATTTGGTAACCTTGCTCGGTCAGACGGACAAGGGCCTCGCCGGCAGGCTCCATATGAATGCCCTGTTCAGTCACAGTGGTCGTGACGCCATATTGGTCGGCGTTAAAAGGACACGCGCCCATGGGGACTTGTCCGGAGGAGAGGGTTTTTAAGGCTTCAGCCAGATGGCCTTCGGCCTGACCAGCCAATTTAACGCCAGGGCCAAAGAAATAGACTTCGATATCTTGATTGCGATTGGCCTTGAGGCGACCGGCTAGCACTAAGTTGGCCAGAACCTTTTCCTCCAAGCCTGGGCCAGCAGTAATCCAGAATGCAATTTTTGCCATGTATAATCCTCCTGTTCAGGGGTGTCGGGCATCTTCGCGGTGATGGACGAAAATGGGGAAAAATTTAAAGCCCCTGTGATACTATATAATAACAAGTAAAGGAGAGCAAGGGGATGTTCAGAGCAGCGCAGCGTCCCCCTATTCCAGTTAATGGATGTGACAAGGCAGGAATTCTTTTAATGCATGACGAATGATTATCCGATTAGGGGGGCACGGCATGAATTGGCTTCAGGATATCGTCCATCAAGACCGTTCAGACCGTTTTGTCGGTCGACAAGAAGAGATTGCGGCCTTTCAGCAATGGCTGACGGACAACCAGCCACGGACGCAGATTTGGGACGTTCATGGAATTGCCGGTATGGGCAAATCGTCCTTGTTGTGGGAATGGATGGGGATGGCGCAAGCACAGCACATGGCCGTCTTATGGATGGACGGACGGTCCTGTCCCAAACAGCCCGCCTCGTTTCTTCAGTATTTTCAAGATGCATTGGAATCTGCAGGCATGGCGAACCAGTGGCCTGAGCGTGTCCTATGGATATTTGATAACTTTAATGAAGTGGGCGTGCTTGAAGGCTGGCTACGTGAAGATTGGCTGAGTCGTTTGCCTGATCAAGGCGCTCTGGTGGTCTTATCCAGCCGCCGGGGTCTAGATCGTGTGTGGTACACGCATTTGGGCTGGGACCAGCGTGTAAGGTCGTTCCCTTTAAACGCGTTGCCCTATGAAGAGGTGCAAGCATATTTTCTGCGCATGGGCGTCGAAGATAGCCATGAACTTCAAGCAGTGATTCAGCGTTTGCACGGATATCCTTTAGGGGTTGCCGTCGTGGGCGATTATTTTGCCACACGCAATCACGTAAAGGAAGCATGGGACCTTTCTTTGTTAGAGCAGATAACCGCCGAATTACTGCGGGAAGTGACGGACCCCTCCCTTCATCCGTTACTCGACATTCTTACCGTGTTGCCTGTCGCCAATCATGCTGCGTTCCAGAGTTTGATGGCCCCTGTTGAGGTTACGCTAGATCAATTCAAAGGCATCAGTCATTTGTCTTTTGTGCGGACTGTGCAAGGGGGCATCACATTGCACGATGTCGTCCGGGCCCAACTTTTCAATTTCATGCAGGAATATAACCCGACGGGGTTAAAACGTCTCCGCATTAAAGCGGTCGATTATCTTAGTCGTTTGTACCGAGAAGCCACAACGCTTCGCGAGCGCAGTCACTTGGCCTACCAGCTTATGGAGATTAGTGCCGCGTCTTTGCCGCGCGAAAGCTCTTACGCCGATGTCGGGGCGCTTACAGCGATCTCACGCGATCGCCAGGTTGACGCCACAGATGCCCAAGCAATTCATCGTATGATTGATGAGTGGGGAAGGCAAAGCTTAGTCCTGCCGACACCGAAGGCAGCACACGCTCTTTTCGATGCGGTTCTTGCCCAATTTCCTCAGGCCATCCGCGTGATTAGGGCTCCTGATGGCGCCCCCATCGGGTTTTTCGTGTCGTTGCCGATGCATCATACCACGGCGGCGTTAATCGAATTATATGCCCCAGGAACTGTAGCGCGCTATTTTCCAGACGAAACGTTCCCTCAAGATCCCGATCAGGCGGATACGTATTTGGGCACTTTAGTGGGTGTCGATGCGCACCATCCTTTATATCACCCCAGAGACATCCTCGGCATTATTATTCGGGATGGACTGTCATTTTTAGGCAGTGGACTTCGGGGGGTTGTGGGAAGTGGGGAGCCCAGACTTAAAGCATTGTTGGGACTTTTAGGCTTCGACTCGCATCCGCTTGGATTAGAAGAAGGCGTGGAAGCCTTCGTGCTCGATATGCGGCACCGGGACTTTCTTATTTGGGTGGGGTCGGTGATACGCGCGTTCAACCGCCCGGTGGTGAAAAATCGCTACGGCGTGGATGAGGAGACGCTCCGTCGGGCTCTCAAGGCGTACCATAGCGTCGATGATTTTAACCGGACAGGCTTGCCAGAAATGTTAGGGTGTGAGGGGCATGAAGCCCGCCGTATTCTGGCGGTTCTCCTTTCAGAGAGCCCAGTGCCACCTCTGACCGATGTCACGCAAAGAGTCTTGCGGATGACCTTTATCGATCACATTGGCAATGCCGACCGCATTGCCATGGCGCTACATTTGAGCCGCCCCACCTATTATCGCCAGCTCCGTCAAGGGATATCAGACCTTTGTAACGTACTGCAATCCGGCGAATTCGTGGCTATTTTGATCGATCGCGGAGAATAGCCAAGAAGGGCATAGTTGATGCTCACGGAAGCGATTCGAGATAGGACTTTAATAGCTTAAAATCTGCGTTATCGGTTTGGGTAAAGCGAATGGCGACTTGTGTCATACCCGACTGTGTGGCCACACAACGTAGGACGCGGCCTTGAAGATGAAGCGGTGCGCCACGCAGGGTCAATGTCATTGCGACCGGGGATTGCTCCGGGAACGGTTTCTCTAATTGACAGCGCAGGCCTTGTACCGAGATATCTTCGGTCTCGGAGGAAATTTTTTTGAGTCCTAAAGGGCCAGTGGAAAAAGTGACCGGCAAGGACAAGGCGTGACGTCTTGTGCGCCGGTTTTCTTGAGCTTGAGGATCGCCCTCAAGTACGACAGATAAGACGGGCTGTGCGGATAAATCCGTGCGTTCGACGTAGGCGTTTTGTTGCCATAACGTCTGATTCCATTGCCAACGCACTTGAATCACTGTGCCAGGAGGAGGCAAACGCAGGCCGGATAACGGGGTAATGATTTCCAAATAGCATTGGTCGGCTAAGCGTAGTTTGACGATGGTTTCAATAACGGTTTCGTCATACCAAAAACTTGCATGAGTATTTGTCGATAAGAAAACAGCCACGGTGTGCCTCCCGCGTAGAGTCGTCTGGAATTCATTATTATTACATATTGTATAAGATGCGGCGGGCATCGAGATCATTAATTTTCCCAACGTCAGTTAAGAATATTGCTGCCACAAGACGGCCAACCGCGCGGTTGTCACGGGATTGTCTGCAGACGGTTCGTCACTCGCTACCTGCATGAACAGCGGTCCTTGATCCCAATCGAGGCGTGTTTGCATGCGGTTCGTACCCGTAATGTTAACGACTAATAAGCCTTGGTACCCGGGTAGGAAATGCGTGTGTAAATAACGGATAAGAGGCGAAGATACGGTTTGTTCTGACACGGCGGTGCCGCCTTTTATCTCCATGGTCCATTCACCTTCATGCCAAATGAGCACGGGGCCATGGGACAGTGCCTGACTTGAAAAGAGGGTACTGGCTGGATAGGCTTGGCCGATGAGGCCTGTGGCTAAAGTGACCGTGTGTGGATGACCAGACGGTGCGCGCCAGTAAAGATTACCGGATTCCAGCAACGCGGTAGTAGGTGCTTGAGGGCTGACCGCTGTCACCCGCCATGATGCAAAGGGTGCCAGATCGCTAAGGTCGTGCGTTATTTCTGGGCTATTCACGGGGTAGCATTGCTGCGTTTTCCAGATCCGTACACTGTATTGGTTGAGCGAGGGACTCGCACTGGCGGTGGCCGATAGGCTTTGATTACGCGCATGGGGAATGCGTGTGGGCCCAAATAACGGCAAAGCGATTTGGGTCGCGTCATGGTGCAGAGCTTCCTTAATAATTGTGTGAGACGGTTGGCACGCGCTCACCGTTTCCATTTGCACAAAGTGCCACGTCGCGCCTCCATTATTAGTGTTGTAGAGCGCATCGAGATTAGTTTGGGATAGCGGCGCGAGAATTTGACCGTCGGTAGGAGAGGAAAAATGAATCACGGGCGCTTTGTTGCCTGGCCAAAATGATGACGGTAAATGGATGATTTGCTTGGCCCATGTTTTTCCACTGCTTTCTGTGCGATAAATCAGCAAGATCGGTTGCATGGCACTAAGCTCCGCAATGAACCCTTCCGATGTTGTTGGGAAATTGATGGTGGCCTGCCCCGAGGCGTTGGGAAACACTGGCGCATTGGCACTCCATTGCGATGCATTTTCCAATGTCCATTGTTTACCACCGTTTTGGGACTGAAATAGATAGAAGCTTTCTTGCGCTGTGGCGGCGTTGCCTGCTGCGAGGACCCATTCCCTAGAGCCAGCGTTGGCCAAAACGGCGTTTTGAGCCTGTTCAAGGTGTGTTACCGCTTGCGTTGTTGTGGCGATGAGTGGATGCTGCCATGTGTGCAAGATGGTGGTGCCAAGACGTTGATGAGACGGTGGAACATGAACGCTGAGCTCCAGTAATTGCCCTGTTTGGGTAAGAATTGTCGTACTGCCACTGCCTGTCGAGGGCGATACGGGAATGACGTCTTTATAAGGGGCTGTCGGTGAGGTGGAGAGCGGCAACCACCGTGTAGCCAAAGACAAGCTGGGCGTTAAATTTGTCACCGAGCAGGATCCGGTTTGTCCTCCTAAAGTGATGCTGTCAGCCGTGATGCGTTCGGTCGTCCAGGTTTTGGGGATTGCAACGACGGTGGAGAAGATGTTTACGGGCTTAAAGCCCGGACGCAACGGGGCTAATCCTTGAAATGTGGCAGGACCGTGCTGGGCGGATTGTTGCGGAAGAGACGCCGCGGGGGTACTGGTCGCGACTGTGCCGCAACCGCTTAAAGAAGCGCTTATGATTGCGCTGCCGAGTATCAACCCCAGTCTCACATGCATTCCGTGGATCCCTCCATGCACCATCTCACAACTCCATTTTATGATGTAAACGCCGTGCGGAGCAAAAAGTTTCATGAAATTCCTTTTTTTGCTGGAAAAATTGTAAAGAAATATGGCGGGGTGTTTCTTAGCGTTACCTGGTATCTCGACATGCTACCATAGAGGAAAGGGGCGGAACACAGCATGGTACACCAACACTTGGGCCAAGATTTTCGTCGGTTATGGTCATTTCATCGGGATCCACTGAAGACGTTAAGCCAAATTGCGCGAGCCCAAGGGCCTCTTGCGTCCTTTCATATGGGCCCTTGGGCTTTTGTTTTGGTCAGTGGGGGAGCTCAAGTTCACACCTTATTGAATACCCACGGCAAACACCTTATCAAGGGACCGGGGATGGATGCAAACAATCCGCTGATTGGACGAGGACCGTTGGTCGCGGAAGGGGATCTTTGGAAAATGGAGCGGCTGGCGATACAGCCGGCTTTTGACCATGGACGTTTTGCGGACTATGGCACATGGATCACGCAGGCGACGCGAGACTACTGTCATCAGGTTATCCGCACTAAGGCCACGACGAGCGACCACGACATGCTCGTGTTGACCATGCGCGTTGTCCTAGGTACGCTGTTTGAGGGAGACGCTTCTGTTTCCGCCTTGCAGGAAATGGCGCAAGCGGTGCAAACGGTGATGACCTACTTCTATCAACGCTCACGCAGTGTGTTGCGCTGGCCATATACGTGGCGAGTTCCTGGCACCTTGCCCTATCACCGAGCTGCAGACCGTTTGCAACCGTGGATGGCTGAATTTCTTCAAGGGCCGAGAAAGAGTTTGGTAGCGGAGCGATTACATCAGGCCTTGCGGGACGATCCCGATGCGGTCTTGCAGACGGCGTTAACCCTAATTATGGCGGGCCATGAAACCACCGGTCATGCGCTGTTTTGGACTTTGCTGTTGCTAGCCGCTAATCCCGCGGTGCAAGCGCGGTTGCAGCAGGAAGTGGATGACCAGCTTCGGGGTCAATGCCCGCAAATATCATCGCTTGACCGTTTGCCCTATCTAAAGGCGGTAATCTTGGAGTCTTTGCGCTTGTTCCCGCCCGTTTGGCTATTAAGTCGTTCAAATCCGCACCCATTGACTTTAGAGGGCGAAACATTTGCTCCTCGGACGTTTTTTCTCGTGAGTCCCTATGTGACCCATCATTTGTCTTCTGAATTTCCCAATCCGAACGATTTTGACCCCGAAAGGTGGCTTCAGGGGGACCAAGAGGCTTATGCGTTGGCATTTCTTCCTTTTGGGAAGGGGCCGCGTAGTTGCATCGGACGTGATTTTGCGCTACTTGAAATGCAGCTCGTCATTGCATCCTTCGTCCAGGCGCTAACCCTTCACCCAATTTCTGGGACATCATGGCGCCCAGTGCCCCGACTCAGTTTACTTCCTCCCCCCGGCATGAGACTGACGGTCAGCCCGCGCTCCACCTAGGTTGCGGGGAATCGGGAACGAGAGAAAAACTTCTCACTCATCTTTCCCCAAGACCACGGCGACTGCGTCTATATGCTGTTTTAACGAAGCATGTCACCGGACGGGAAATTTCTGGCAGTCTTGCGAGGAGAGCTTCCCCGGTGCTATAATCACCAAGTTATAAACACTGGACGAATCCATATGATACGCATAGGAGGTGATTGTATGTGGGAAGATTACTTGGAGCAAGCAACCCATCTCATCATGAATAAGTACCACAAACGGCGAGCCCAGGCAAAAATCCGGCAACAATTGCTTTCTATTTGGGCCGACCAAATCGCGCAGGGAACGGACAGGGCGCAAGCCGCGGTTATGGCGATGGCGACCCTTGGAAATCCTGAGGTCATGGCGGTTAAATTAGCAGAACCCTTGCGTCAGCAACGCGGGTGGCTGTGGTTGGTTTCTGTAGCCCAGCTTTTAGCTGGCCTAGGGTTGCTGGTAGCTTCTTTCCGCACGGAATCTTTGGCCGATATGGCCGTGGGCAGGGTGCTCACCGCGTGGGGCTTCTTCTCGACGAGTCTTAATACGTTTCATCATAGCGGTTTGAGGCAAAATATTGTATTGGCGATGCGCAACGTACGATTTGGTTTAAGTCGGATTGCCTGGGCACAAGGACTGGTGGTTATGGCGACGGCTGCTCTATCGGGAGCGTTGGCTGCGGTGCTGTGTTCCTTGCCGTGGGTCTTTGTGCCGAATACTGTGTTCCATCCTGTGGCGGTGTCCGACTCGTTAGGTTTGGCGCTTTTTGCCATGGCGGCATGGGGCCCTTGGTGGCTGTTTCGAAAAAGGTTAGTAACCGCCTTTAGGGAAATTACATGGCAAATTTGGGCGTCTTTGACCGCCACCGCTGTGTATACGATATTGCTGGTGTGGAATGGACAATTTGTTCCTCCGCCTTTTTTTAATTGGCAGCCGGAGTTGTATGTGTTGGGTAGCTTTGTGTCATTTTTCGCAGCCCTTCGCATCTTTGCCTTTTTCTTTAGCCTTAAAGAGCGGATTGAGCCGTGGCGTGACGACGAAATTCGTTCGGCCATTTAGCCGAATGGTAGTGCTTAGGTAGGAGCGACTCTCGCGGGAGGCGCTCTTTTTTAACGAGGAGGTGAAACCGATAGAAACCGTCGCGGTTGTAGGCGGAGGACCCGCAGGCATTGCGTGCGCGATATGGCTAAAGCGTTTGGGAATGTTGCCCAAGATTTTTGAGCGGCATCATTTAGGAGGACAGTTGCACGATATCACCCTATCTTTGCAAGATGTGCCAGGGTTTTATGGTGCTAACGTTTCTGTATTGCTAGCGGACCTCGTGCAGCAGTTGCATCAGATGGGGATTGATGTCTACGAAGGCCACGATGTGGTGGCATTTGATGAGGCTGAAAAGCTATTGACCTGTGCCGATGGTGCCACCTATTATGCGCAGGCTGTCGTGTATGCTCCGGGACTGCGCACGCGGGACTTAAAGGTTCCGGGTGCACAGTGGGTCACGTCTTTATCCACATCGGCTTTATTGGCTCAGCCATTAGCAGGGGAAGTTCTCATTGTTGGCGGTGGCGACCGTGCATTTGAAGCCGCATTGCGGTTATCGGAGGCCGGAAAGTCCGTCCGCCTCATTCATCGCCGTGATCATTTTCGTGCGCGTCCGGATTTTCAACAACGTGTTCGCGCTTTGGGCATTCCGGTTCATGTGAATACCACAGTCGAGGCGATAACGCCCACTCAAGGCGGTGTGGAGGTTGTACTCAAGGGACCAAGAACAACCAAGCGAGTCAAGGTCGCTGTTGTGATGGTGCGCATCGGGATGGAGCCTGATATCCAACCCGGACTGTGTTCTAGCGTATTGTCCGATGTCGTCCCGCTCTGGCCGTCGTCTCGTCTGCGAGTGATTGGGGATGCGGTGACGCCTGTGCCATTTCGGTCGATTGTCACGGCTTTTGCATCAGGGATGGTGGCGGCCAAAGAGATAGTCATGAATCCACCGTGGCGTTCATAGGATAAGGTACTCGGGACATAACGTGGAAGGGAGACACCCATGGTTGCCGACATTATTGCTCCGGATCTCAAAATTTTGTTTGTCGGATACAATCCTGGCATCTATTCGGACAAGTTCCAGCATCATTTTGCGGGCCCTGGCAATCTTTTTTGGGCATTGTTAGCGGACAGTCAGTTGACTCCGTACCGTTTAAGCCCTGAAGAGGATCAGACCTTGTTGCTGTTTGGCCTAGGCATTACCAACATTGTGGAGCGCATGACCCCGGGTTCGGCTGATCTGACGCCCGACGAATTAGCGCAAGGAGGAAAGGTGCTAGCCGCTAAGATAGCACGTTTCGCTCCTCGCGTGGTTTGCTTTTTGGGCAAGGACATTTACCGGGCAGTTTACGGAATAAAGCGGACGCAAACAGTTGCGTGGGGGTATCAAAGCCCTGGTCGCTTTGTGGCTCCTAACCCTTCAAGACGGTCGACATTGCCCTATGGCATGCGGCTGCAGCATTTTCGGGCCCTCGCAAATCTTACACGCTATGGACCGGATCCTCATGCATTTCGTAGAGGATGGAAAAGTGATTGGCCTCACCAGGCTTAATGGATGCTTGGGTTGCGGCACTAATAATCGCAAAAACGAGGGTATTGAGCACGAGGGCGATGAAGCCGGAATTGATGCCCCACAAGGTACCATGGCCGCTTAGCAGTAAAAAGGCATCCAAGACCCAGCCTGTCATCATCCCCCAGAATGCGCCGTATTTGGTCGCGCCACGCCAAAACAGTCAGCCAATAACGACGGCGGGAAAAAGCTGAGCAATGAAATCATAGGCCACGAGCAAAATGGCCACAAGCAGCGATGGCGTGGCCAACGCCAAAAATAAGGCCAGAAATGTGAGCGGAAATACTAACAATTTCGTGACGCGGTAAATACGCTCGTCGGATTGGGGGCGATATTCTGCCCAGACATTTTTAGCAATGAGAGAGGCGGAGGTCATAATGATGGGACCTGCTGGCACGAGGGCGGCAAAAATGGCGGCGATGACAAAAAACGCAAAGAATGGTGTGGCGAACAAACGACGTGCTAAGATGACCACGACGTCATTGCCATTTTGATGGGTGCCAAGGACGAGCAATGCCCCAAAACCCACGATAATGACAGCGACTTTGACCAATTGGTAGAGCGGCATGAAGACTGCTTGAATCTTCAACGACTTGGGATTTCGGGCGGTGTAGGCGACACCAAACCACTGCGGCCACATCCATTGGCCCATGCCCGTCATGAGGACCGTGGTAACCAACCAAAGTAGTCCCGAGTGTGCGGTTTTGCCAGGCAAGGTCATAACGGGGCCTAGCTCATGCCCAAAGACCATAAACATGGGACCAAAGCCATGAAACTCACGGTAGGGAAACACAATAAATAGCGCACCTAATGCGACGATCATAAAGACATCTTTAATCACAGACTGCCACGCGTTGCCCCGAATCCCGCCCACATACACGGCGGTGGCTAAAACGACAAAACCGATGATATCAGACCACATCACAGAAAGACGACTTTTGCTGATGACATGGAAAATGGCGCCGAGTCCTGTAATGTTGAGGTCGATATAGGCAATCATGATAATCGCGGTAGTAAGGGCAACAAACATTCCCAAGGCCCGTGACTGATAGCGCCCAGCGACAAAGTCTGCTTGGGTGACGTAGCGAAATTTCTTCCCTAAGATCCAGATCAAAGGCAGAATCATGAATCCTAAGGAATAGGCGACGTCATTAAGGGCGACGTTGTAAAACACCGGGCCGCCTTTTGCGTAGGCATAGCCGGCCAGTCCTTGAAAGGTAAATGCGGTGTAAATTTCGGTGCCTAACAGAAACCAGACCAGCCAAGCGCCCATATTACGGCGATTCACGAGCCATCCGGACAATGATGACTGCGATTCCTTGGCTCCTGATATCATGCCTAAGATGGTCAATCCGACTACGGCAATAGCAGCCACGACAATGACGGTTCCCATGCGTTAGTCATCTCCCTTGAAGTGTTGGACGGGGTCGAGCAAATAGACGACGCCCAGAATGATGGGGGTAAGCACGGGAACTAAGGCATACCAGAACAATATGGCGGGCATGCCTAAAATAAAGGGATAGACCCGGTTAAAGTAAATAACCGGGCCCAAAAGATACAAGCCGGTTACTAAACCAACGCCAATAAGCCAGTTGCGCATGGCTGTGCGCATTGTGATCACCTCCCCGTCGTACTTAGGGATATGCACAACGCGCGCGTTTTGTGTTACGGGGTGATGGAGGACAGACGGATAAATCCTTGGGAGGTTTGGAAAATGATCCCCGCTGGGCTTTGACTAAAGAGGCCAGAAGACTGGGGCAGGGGGTGAAGATGATGAGAACCCCAGACCACGAGTTGGCCCGAAGGGTCAACATTATTCATGACTAAGTGGCCGCCTGCTTGTCCAATCTGCGGTTTAAGACCCGTCTGCCACCGGTACCAGCTGATATGGCCATGGGTGTCGACAATAATGAGGTAAGCAGGGAGCGCTGTGGGGCGTTCCAACATGACTGCAAGACTCGGGCCAAATGACAAAGAATCCACCACCAGCGGCCAACGCTTCGCTCGAACCGTGGCGAGGGTCGTTACGTGGGCTGTCTCCAAGTTTTCCAAAGCGATTTGACCATCGCGGTCATAAACAATGTCGCGGCCCCTAAACACAAACGGATGGTGCCCGGTGAGTGCTTGCGAGGGGAGTGTGCGGTGGGGATATGTACTTTGTACGTTTAGCGTCTTGTCCGACACGGAGAGATAATCTAAATGATTGCTAGGCGTAAAATATGGCGTCATGGCATGATCGATTTGATGGTGTTGTAAATGAGGTGCGGTGAGCACGGTAATGGTGTTGCCGTTTTGCCATGCCAGCATGTGCCCATCGGGCGCATAATCTAAAAAACCGGCCGGATCGGTGGGCGCGCTGCTTAAGGGGTAATAAGATCCATTGACCAGCCACCTCGCTTGTCCATCATGAAGAACATAGCTGACGGCGCTGCTTTGGGTGATGGGCAAATACCAATCTGTGTTTGCCAAATGGCCCGGAAGCAATGGTTGCGGTTGGGTGCGGTCTTGCGCTGTGGTGCCTAGTGTCAGAGCAACAGTATGATCTGGCGCAATAATAGGATTGGCCGTTTGCCACGTGCTGACAGGATTCATTTGCTCTCGGTGCATGATGGCGTCCACGACAAACCCAGCTACCACGGCGACTGCAACGATCACAGTCATCCACCCTCTACGCTTCACAACATCCTCCTGCCCCATCTGTTGATATGCTTTAAGGGTACCACAACTCGCCTTCGTTGACTCCCCCTAAGCGAATGATGACGATAGACAGGACTGCCCCTTTTGGTTGAAACCGCCGTGTGAGTATAAAAAGAGTTTGACTCGAGAAAAAAGCTCGTAGGGCTTGTGTAATTTCGTCACACACACTCACGTCAGGATTCCAGACTTGAACCAGGGCGCATGACGTGAATCCAACCCAAGCTCCCCCCAAGGTGGCTTCGGCTAAGATACTTTGGGAGGGCGGGTTGATTGATCATTAGGACGCTGCCGACCGGCGGTGTGTGTTGCGCCTTGTCACCCAAATAGCTCCAACAGTTCCCAAGGCAACCAGTGGCAGGGCTGCTGCCCACGGGACCTCAGGCAATTGTCCGACTACACTGACTATGGGATCGTAATCGTAGACGGGCGCAGTCGGCGGGGGCGAAGATGGTCCCGGTGGCGAAGATGCTACAGTAATTGAATCTTGGGGTTGATACATATGAAATACGATGGGTGATTTAGGTTGGTACACGAGTTCAATCGTATAGTCGTTGCCTAACGGCCCTAACTGGGACGTTGGGATAACAAATTGGTATGTGGCGGTGGCGCTCTCTTTAGGACCTACTGTGGGATCCGGTGAGGATATCAAAGCAGATGCCGTGGCTGTCACGGGTTTCGTAGGCGGCGTGATAGTAATAGTGGGAAGTGCTTGGGGGTTACCACCAGTAAAAGTTGGATTAGGAAATTCCCAAGTGCCGGGCTGGACGCCTGTATCGAACACCGTAATCGCGACGTTTACGTCTGTGTTAAGTCCCGATGTTGTCACGGATTGGATAGACAAGCCCGTTACAGTAAATTTTGCTGCTGGTGCTGGTGCCGCCAAGGCTGTTCCACCCATCATGGTGAGACCAATCGCCATTCCCACACCTAACAGCGATTTGTATCGGTGTATCATAAATGTTAGCCTCCCTTTTTGCCCCGCGGAGTCGGTGTTGAAGAACTATGCCGAAACTACTTCGATTGTACGGGAGCCTCTTATGCCTATCAGTAGCATGCCCTCTATCGAACACCGTCTCGAGGAGGGTATCATTCCTTGGAAGGCAAACTGGGGACTTGGAAAGGTGAAGGATGTCTCTGCACCGGTAGGTAAGGGGGAGGGCTCATTCCGAGTTCTCACCTTATGTCGGCGTCCTCGAAATTAAGGGAATCTGCGAGCGAATGGTACAAATCTCCCCTCTAACGCCTTGGAATGCATTGCAAACTGCACCCAGTTGACATTCCAGTGCGCGCATGTTGCTTTAGCCATAGGCGTGTTTTTGTCCTCAATATGCCCTACCTGAAAGGACGTGGCTTGTAGCAGCGGTTTTCTTGTACCTGGGTAGATTTTTGAGGCTGTGAAGAAAAACAAGGAAATTTGTAGGAACACCTAGAATAAGGTGAGAGCAAGACCGCAGCAGCAATGCAGGGGAGACTTTGATGGCATTGGCAGGGGACCTGACAAAGGTGGAGTGATGACGGTGCAGTGGTATTTTGACGTACTTAAAAAATATGCGGTGTTTTCAGGGCGTGCTGGGCGGACGGAATATTGGATGTTTGTTCTCATTAATGCAGGGATGACCGTTGTTCTGGAATTCATTGATGTGTTATTGACCCATAATGCAGCCATACCGTTTGAAGGGCTTTACACACTCGCCGTGTTTATACCAGGGCTAGCCGTGCTCATTCGCCGTTTGCATGATACGGGGCATAGCGGATGGTGGCTGCTCATTGCCATGATTCCGGTAATCGGATGGATTGTCTTGTTCGTCTTTACCGTAAAAGGCAGTGATCCGGGCATGAATGACTATGGTCCGAACCCCCAATGGAATAGCTAAAGGGCCACGTTTTCAGGATTTGTCTTATGTAAGGTAGGGGTCGTTGGGAATGACGACCGACAATAAATGGGCCATACCGCGCAGGACCTGAAGGCGGCTTTCACTCCAACTAAAAGCCCCCATATAATCGGCTCCGATGACAGCCCAAGTGGGATGGCCGATGGGAAAAATCGCGATAGATTCAGGAGCATTGAGGAATTTCATGACGGGGCCATATAATTCGCATGGCGTATCGCTGGTTTTTTGTAAGACGACGGGGGAATTTTCACGAAAAGCACGGACTGCGAAGGACGGTTGGTCCCAGACAATAAGATCTTGATAGGAGTGGCCGAGGCTGAACACCGGGGCCAGGCCTTTTTTGGTGGCGCGTAGAAACGTCATGGCGGTCGGCTGTAGCAAGCGAAAAGTCGACGCCATGATGGCCATTAACCGCTCATGGGGGGTAGCCTGGGGGTCGGCTAGGCTTTCCATCAGTAATGACCAGTGCAACCGAAAAGAATCCCATGCCATTAAATTTTGCGCCGAGGATTCTAAGAGTTCATTTTGACGGCGCTGGATTTCATGAATGACGTGATTAGGCGCTTGTACTCCGGGGTTCCACGCGCTAGGGCGAGCAAAATAATAGCCTTGTCCAATCGCAACGCCCAGATCAATGCAAGTAAGGAGTTCTTCACGGGTTTCGATTCCTTCGGCGATGAGCTGAAATCCCAGAAATTCGGCCATGTGACTGACTGATGCGATTAAATTGCGTTTGACCGGATACATATGGCATTGAGCAATAATGGAGCGGTCCAGTTTAACAAAATTGGGGCGTACAGCGACTAATTTTTCTAGACCAGAATATCCCGTGCCGAAATCATCCAGGGCGACGGTTCCGCCTTGATTGCGAAAGGTTTGCATGACCGGTTCCACAATGTCACCAAACCAGTTTCCCCGCTCGGTAATTTCAATCACAATGGCCCCATGCTGGCTGCTCCCGACCATGCTCTGAATGTCAGGATCTGTGAGCGAGTCGGGGTGCAAATTGATAAAGAGCGGGTAGGAGAGAGGGTGACCTTGCAAAAATTTCGTAATCTGACCCACAATAAGGCGGTCTACGGCCACGGCGTGACCTTGTATGCTGGCTTCATGGAAAAAGGATTCGACCAGCAGGGGTCGGTGGTTGCGATCAACCGGCCTGGTCAGCACCTCAAATCCGATAATGTTGCCGCTTGACAACGCTAAGAGCGGCTGAAAAGCTAAATCGAATTGAGGCTCCGAGTAAAGCCACTGTGCAATGTCCACGACAGGTAGCGACATGATGTATGATGCGCAGGCAACCCACGCAATCTCCTTTGGCTGTAATGCGATAACGGTTTCATTGTGCCAGGGATAAGGGGGGTTTGTCCATGATTTTGTCGAGGGTTGTCATCGTAAGGACAGAACGTAGATTTAGGTGAATCGTCCGAGAATCACGGGAATAATGGCATATAAACTGTTTTTGTCGGCATGTCCGCTTTTTAGGGCATGCAAGGTGGGCACGGCAATGGCACCAAAGAGAGCATAAGCCAGCCATTCTCGGTTTGTGGCGGGGATATGGGGATGCAAGTAGGTGGCTACAGGTTCTAAGAGTCGGTTTAAAAATTGTCCCACGAGTTGTTCGCGCGAGCGGTCGCGCCATGCTTCACTAAGAAAAAGGCTGAGAAATTCTTGCTCCTCCCAAAAAAAATCAATCCATTGTCGCAAAAGGTCAGATAGCGATGCACCCTCGTGAGCCAGCACCTCTTTGGTCAAAGCTTCCAAGCGTCCCGCGCGTGATTGGACTAAAGCCACCCAAATCGCCTCTTTGGATGCGAAATGGTAATAGACGGACCCCTTCGCTACATGTGAGCGTTGGGCAATGCTGTCGACCGTGGCGCGGTCGTAGCCTTGTTCGGAAAACTCTTGCAAGGCGGCATGCAAGATGCTGTCCCGGGCATTTGATTTTGCCATTGATTTCGCTAGGCTCCTTTACCGAAAGGAATTGTCCTTACCATACCGTGACAGGAGGCATTGAGCAAGGGTTCGGCTAAGGCTATGCGATTTCCTGATGGCACGCTAGTATAGGTGTGGAAGATTTTTAGCGGGTAATGGAGGCCCTCATGAAAACACTAGTCATTGCGGAAAAACCGTCCGTTGCTCGGGATTTAGCCCACGTATTGCGTCCCGGGACGCGTAAAAGTCCTGATAGGCTCGAAGCCGAGGACATGGTATTTACCTGGGCTTTGGGACATTTGTTGTCGCTCGAAGATGCCGAAGGGTATGACCCACGCTACCGGGTGTGGCGTCTCGAAGATTTGCCCATTATCCCCGCCGAAATGAAATACCGGGCGCTTAAGGCCACCACGGGCCATTTGAAAGCGGTGGCGGCATTGATGAAGCGGGCGGATATTGATGTGGTCGTGAATGCTTGTGACGCAGGGCGTGAAGGAGAGCTGATTTTTCGGGAAATCAGCCGTTTTGCCGGATTGCGCAAACCAGTTCAGCGTCTATGGCTGTCTGAGACAACCCCTGAAGCCATAAAGAGGGCGTATGCGGCGATGTTGCCGCAAGCCCATTACGACAATCTTGCGGCTGCGGCATTTTTGCGTCAAGAAGCGGACTGGCTCGTAGGCATTAACGCTTCTCGGGTGTTTTCGGTGCGCCACAAACAACGCCTCAGTGTGGGACGGGTTCAAACCCCGACCTTAGCCCTGCTTGTCGCCCGGGAGAAAGAAATTGAAAATTTTACGCCGCAAACGTTTTATCAGCTGCATGCGACGTTTGAGACGACAAAACAGGCTCAATACCGGGGAATGTGGGTCTTGCTCAATGATCAGGGAGAGGTGGCCCAAGACCGTTTTCAGACCCGTGAAGAGGTGGCTCAACACCAATATCCTTTGCCGCGGCAGGCGGTAGTTCGGCAAGCTCAGAAGTCCACAGAGCGGGAATTGCCGCCCCTGTTGCCCAATTTGTCGGATATTCAGCGGGAGGCCAACCGTCTATGGGGACTCACGGCGGCGAAAACGTTGGCCGCGCTGCAAGGGCTTTATGAGAAAGGCTATATTAGCTATCCGCGGACCGAAAGCCGCCATCTGACCAAAAGCTTGGCGGGCAGTCTGGGATCCAGACTAAAAGCCTTGGAGGCCACAGACCTTGCGCCCCAGGCTCAGCAGGCGTTGCAGAATCTTGAGCAATTTCGCCACTACGGCAAACGATATGTGGACGATGCCAAGGTTACAGACCATCATGCCATGATTGTCACTACCAAGGTTCCTGCGGGCCGTTTGGGGAGTTCGGAAGAATCCTTGTACCGATTGATTGCCCGCCACTTTTTAGCCGCGTTCTTTCCGCCCGCTCTCTTTTCGGTGTATACCGTGCTATCTGAAGATGTTGAGCGCGGGGACATGTTTCGCTCGACGCAGCGGCAAAGGCAGGAAGAAGGCTTTCAAGTGCTCTTTCCTCCGGCGCAAGATCCTAATAAAAAAGAGTCTACCGATCAGTTGCCGTCGTTGCACGAAGGCGAACGGGTGACCATTGTCCAATATGACGTGCATGAAGGCGTGACAAAACCTCCCGTGCGCTATACGGAAGCGGCGTTATTAGGGGCGATGGAGCGAGCTGGTAAAAAAATCGATGATCCCGCCTTAAAAGACGCTATGAAAACAGCAGGATTAGGTACTGCGGCTACGCGCGCTGCGATTATCGAGCGACTAATTACGGTGGGGTACGTGAAACGGGAAAAGAAGCAATTGGTGCCCACGGATAAAGGTAAAACCCTTGTGACATTAGTGCCGGATTTGCTCACACAAGTCACCTTAACGGCGCAATGGGAGGATGGCTTGAGAGCGGTGGAAGAAGGACGGGCAGCCGTTCAAGAGTTTCGCCAAGCCATCCATGGGTTTACCCGGGATGTCGTCGAGCAGGCGCGGTCTGCTCCCGTCAACGAGTTTGCAGTACTAGACGAAGAGGCTCTCTATCCGTGTCCTTTGTGCGCCTCGCCTCTGCAAAAATTTTCTAAAGGGTACCGGTGCACCAAGCAAAAGGATACTCAGTGTGCCTTTATTTTATGGACCACCATTGCCAGCAAAACTCTGACGCCCCGGCAAGTGCAAACGTTATTGACGAAGGGCCGGACAGGAACTATCCGGGGGTTCAAGTCGAAGGCGGGCAAGTCCTTTCAAGCGGCGCTTGTGTTGGAAAATGGAACGGTGCGATTCGATTTCGATCAAGAATCCGCTACAGCCAAGAAGGTCCCACGGAAAAGAAAGGCACCGTCTACGGTCACTAAAAAGGCGGGGACAAAGCGGTAGGAGGCCGCGTTTTGGTATGATACGATAACATGAGCACGTAGTTGAGAGGTAGGCGATGAAATGGGTATCGAGCGACTAGCCAAAGCGCGTGAGCGCCTTGGCAAAGAGCATGCGGCAATGTTTTTAGCTCCTGGTGATGATTTCCGCTATCTGCTCTCATGGTCACCTTTGGCCGATGAGCGGGTGACATTCTTGGGGGTTTCACATGACCGGGTCGTCTTGGTTATTGCTTCCGTCAATGCTCAAGAAGCTCACGAGCATCTAAACGGCATGGTTGACATTGTGGCATTTTCCGATCAAGACGGGCCCCATGCGGTGATGCAAAAAATCTTTGGTCCCATGGCGGCAGATTGCCAGACCTTATACGTTTCGGACGATGCTCGTTTTGATCACGTGGAACGGCTAAAGGCTGCTATTAATGTGCATGATGGGCTCACTGTCGCCTCGTCTCTGATGGCACCATGGCGGATGTCTAAGGATCCTGATGAAGTAGAGAAACTTATGGCCTGTCAGGCGATTAATGACCGGGCTATGCGAAAAGGGTTGGAAAGCATTCGGCCAGGTATGACGGAAATGGAGCTGCAAGATATTATCCGCCGGGCGTTTATGGAAAATGGAGCCGACCGAGAAGCCTTCATCATTGTTGCCGCGGGTTCCCACAGCGCCATGCCGCACCATACATCGGATCAAACCGTCATTGCTGAAGGTCCCGTCCTATTGGATATTGGTTGCTATAAAGATGGCTATGCATCGGATATGACGCGGATGGCTTATGTAGGAGCGATTCCGGACGAATTCGCGCATGTACACCGGATTGTGAATCGGGCGGTCGAAGCCGCATTTGACCAAGTGGCCGTAGGACAAGAAGCACAGCAGATTGATCATGCCGCACGCCGAGTGATTGAGGAAGCGGGATACGGAACATACTTTGTACACCGAACAGGGCATGGGATTGGGTTGTCTGTTCATGAACCGCCTTCCATTATGGAAGGGAATCCGCTTCCGCTTCCGCTCGGGGCAGCATTTTCTATTGAGCCAGGAATCTATCTTCCCAGGCGTTTTGGCGTGAGGCTCGAAGAAGTCGTCGTAGTTAGACATCAGCAGGCTGAAATTCTATCGAAAATCCCACGTGACATCTATCACGTGCCCTTAGATTAAAGACCTAAACGGTGACGGAGTGGAGGATAACGATGACAGTCAAAGCGGAAATGGGAACGCAAGATAGCATGGTAGGGCAGGTGGCGCCAGATTTCACGCGCGAAGGGACCAATGGAACGGTTCACTTAGCTGACCTGAAAGGCCACATTGTGGTGCTGTATTTCTATCCCCGGGATAATACACCAGGGTGTACAACAGAGGCCTGTGATTTCCGCGATGCTATTGCGGACTTTTCGCAAGTCGACGGCATTGTGCTCGGGATCAGCACCGATTCCTTGGCGAGTCACGAAAAATTTACCGCCAAATATCAATTGCCCTTTAACTTGTTGTCTGACCCTGACGCCGAAACGGCGAAGGCTTATGGCGTGTATAAACAAAAGAATCTTTACGGCAAAGTGTCCTGGGGCATTGAACGTTCGACCTTTATCATCGATGCACAGGGGATTATCCGGTACGTGTTTCGCAAGGTCAAGGTGCCAGGACATGTCGAACAAGTCAAGGCGCTCGTCGACCAGTTGGCAGGTGACTAACGCCGTGGTCCAGGACGTACTGACCGTCCTTGCATCGTTGTATCCGAATCCGGTAACGGAGTTGGTCCATGACGGCCCATGGCAATTGTTAGTGGCCACGATGTTATCCGCCCAATGCACAGATCGCCGGGTAAATATGATTACGCCGCGTATTTTTGCCCGTTATCCGGGTCCTGCGGAGCTAGCGCAGGCCTCGGTGGAGGAGATTGAAGCATTGATAAAAGATTGTGGGCTGTATCATAGCAAAGCCCGCAATCTGCGGGCGACGGCGGAAATTATTGCGACGCAGTTTGATCAACACGTTCCGGAAGATCGCGAGACTCTCATGACGTTGCCAGGGGTGGGCCGGAAGACGGCCAATGTGGTATTGTCAAACGCCTTTGGTGTAGATGCCATTGCCGTGGATACCCATGTCTTTCGCTTGTCGCACCGCTTAGGGTGGTCTGATGCTAAAGATGTGTTGGGGACCGAAGAAGATTTAATGCGTCTATTGCCACAATCGGTATGGAGTCAGGCGCATCACTGGCTGATTTTGCATGGGAGACAGGTGTGCATGGCGCGCAATCCGCAGTGTGCAAGGTGTCCGGTCGCGCCGTTTTGTGAGCAACGCGGCGTAAATAAGGCGTGAGGGAGGGCGTGCTGAGGTGCTCTATGCGTTAGTCTCTGATTTATTTTTTGCGGATGTTGTCATGCGCGCGGCAAGCAGCGTCGGAGAGCGTGTCCAAACGTTCTCGACACCCGATACGTTGTGCCAAGCCGTGGCTCAAGCATCCCCACCACCTTTAGTGTTGCTTGACTTATCGATATGGGACCAGAGGCTCTCGCCGTGCTTAGAAGCGGTGCAACACATTGCAGGATTTGGTCCTCATGTCGCGCGCGAACAATTTCAAGCGGCCCGTGCCCAGGGAATTGAGACGCTGTGGGCCAACTCGGCGCTGAGTCAGAAACTAGGGCCGTGGATCGTGACCAACCGCTGACATATGGTCGTGTGCAGACACAGCATAAAGGAGGAATGGGGCCATGCGGGCAGTGGTCCTAGGGGGCGGAGGCATTTTAGGCGTTGCTGCCATAGGTATCTTGGAAGCATTAGAAGAACTGGGAATGGCCCCAGATATTGTGGTAGGCACGTCCTCAGGGGCATTGATTGGGGCGTTGTATGCGCTGGGCATTTCTCCAACCGAACTGAAAGACATTGGACTCTCGGTAAGGCGCCGAGATATGGTATGGAACTGGCGACGGATGGGCCGGGAATTGCTCACGCGGCATACCCTGGCCGAGTCCATCTTAGATCCGGAGCCTTTTTGGAGTAAATTATATAAATATTTTGGCTCGCAAACATTTGCGGATACCCGCCTTCCCCTATTTATGGTGACGACGTCGCTGACGCATCGCATGAGCGTAGTGTTTGGATCCTATATTCCCCAAACCTTTTATCGCTTGCCGCATGTTTTGTGGGTGGATGGGACGCACCAAGAAATCTTTCCTGCGGCTCGGGCTTCTTCGGCGATTCCTGGATTCTTCCCTGCTGAGCGAGTGGCTGATATGATATTGGTAGACGGGGGAATGACAGATGATTTCCCACTCGATGTGGCACAAGCTGCGGGCGCGACGAGTGCCATGGGATTGTGGATTGATGAACCCGTCCGTTGGCAAGTGCCAACGCCCCGTCCGCATTTGTTGCAAGTTTTGACGGAAAGTCTTGCCGTCACCATTCATCATATGACCGTTCTGAAGAAAAACACGGTGACGATGCCGTATGTGATGGTGCGATTGGAGATGGACCACCGCGCCGATATGGCTCGGATTCCGCAAATCATTCGCCGCGGCTACGAACAAACTATGGCGCTTAAAGAGATTCTTGTTCGAGACTATCGGTAAAGGAGGTGCAGTCAATGCCTGACACTCCCTCGTCATTGATGGTTTTGATTCAAGAGTCGCGCCAATGGGCGTCGGTGAGTCGTGGCTTGGAATTGTTTACGCGGGCGAGTGAAGCGTTGCAACGAGCGTTTTTGGTAGACAGTGGGTATTTTATCTATAAAAAGACGGGGCTTTGGGAACGAATCGAAGATGAGGCGTGCCGCCTTTACGCGCCCTGGGGAGTAATGGTTGCCCACCAAGGCGGATATCCCGCCGAGGAAGACCGGCAAGGTGTGGCAGCGGTCGAGGGGTTCGAAGACAGGACAGGCTGTTGGATTCGTACGGCGGACGCGCCCGAACTTATTCGCCAACAGTGGCAATCATGGGGGATCAAAGTCGGCGGCGCATGGCGTCTCACGTTAGGTACAAAGCCGGTAGGACTCATGGTATTACGCCGCTCTGTCCCAGTAGCGGATGATGCCGAACTGATGGGAATGGTGGCAGGGCAAGTCTCTTTAGTGATGGAGTTGTTGCGCTTTCGGCGCACCGCCGAAGAGGCCGGGTGGCGCGATGAGTTGACGGGTATTTATAACCGCCGCGGTATTGAACGCCAAATGGCGCTAGTAACGCAACAAGGAGCTCAGACCCTAGGGACTGCTTGGATTTTTGGCATTTTTGATATTAACCGGTTCAAATACATTAATGACGCATATGGACATCCAGAAGGGGACCGTGTATTAGCAGATGTGGCGAAGGCTCTGTGTGCTGGGTTAAGGCCTCAAGATATTTGTGGACGCTGGGGCGGCGATGAGTTCGTGGTGTTAGTCAATACCGCACAGGCCCAAGCTTCCACGGTCATCGCCCGCTTGCAAGAATTAGTCGCTGCCCGTGTCGAACGGGTTACCGTTAGTGCGGGGTGGGCCGTTTGGGGCGTTGACGGCAACGATTTGGATACGATTTATGATGTAGCAGATCAACGATTATATGAAGATAAGAAGAGACATTAACCGAAAGGATGGCGAGTAATGGAGCGAGCACACGCGGTGATTGTGGGAATGGGCCAAATAGGCAGAACATTAGGAGAAGGCCTTTTAATGGCCGGATATACGGTCACCCCTGTACTACGCGGACAAAGGTATCCCACCGATGACGCACTGCGGCCCTTTATTATTGCCACGGGAGAAGACGATTTGGCACCAGCGCTCGAACGTCTTCCGGAACCGATAAAAAAAGCGTCGTCGGTAGTGTTGTTGCAAAATGAATTGTTACCCAGTCAATGGGAGCCCGTGGGGATTTTGAACCCGACGCTTTTTGTAGTGTGGTTCGAGCGGAAACTTGGCAAACTGATAAGCGTGTTGCGCCCTTCTGTGGTCTTCGGGCCGCAGCAAGCAGCGATCCAAGAAGCCATGGACCGGTTGGGACTCGCCTGCCAGCAAGCCGACAGTTTTCATGAGGCGATGGAACAAGTGGTTATCAAAAATGTCTATATTTGGGCGACCAATATCGCCAGCTTGCGGGTCGGAGGCACTACCGGCGAATTAGTTAAAAACCATTTTGCCTTGGTTCGGTCCTTGTCCCATGAAGCACTTGCGATGCAAGAAGCCGTAATGCAGCAACGATTTGATGGAGATCGCGTGATGGATGAAGTGATTGCCGCGCTCAAGGCGGATCCAGCACATCAAGCCGGAGGACGCAGTGCCAAAAGGCGACTGGAACGGTTTTTGGCTCATGCGGCAGCGGAAAAAATCGATGTGCCTGTAGCACAAGATATTGCAAAGGCCCATGGTCTGAGCCCAAAGTTGTAAGCTAACGCTAAGGTCCTGGCAGAAGTGCCAGGACCTTAGTGTTGGGAGGGATATCACAGGACTGTCAATGGATGCCGCGGCTGAAGCCAATGGCGACAAGGACGACCATGACAAGAATATAGATGCGTAAGGCCCAAAACGCGACCTGAATCCAACCCTTGGGAACAACTTTCGTCAGTTTTACCGGGGTATGGCTATCCTCAGGGACGGAGAGCACTTGCAAATTCTTTTGTGGGGTCTTCATATCGATCGCGCCTCCTTTCAAAACCACTTCGGGAATACGACGGACAATCCATAAATGCCATTCAGCACAACCAGCAATCCGACAATGGTAAAGGCCGAAATGTTTTGCCACTTGCGGTTGACGTGTTCTCCCATAATGCCCGGGTCATTTAAGAGCAACAGTAAGAAGAGCATGGCAGCCGGCATGAAGATGGATGCAATGACTTGCACTGTTAAGTTCAAAAAGCCCAAAGGCGTGTTAGGAATCAAGACTACAGCGGCTGCCAACACCGCACTCAAAAGTCCCGGGATGTAAAACCGCCATGCTTTTTGGAACGGCAGGTTAATGCTCTTGGGCCAGTTGAATGCTTCGCCCATGGCCCATGAGGTGCTGGCCGTCAGCGCAATAGTGGCAATCGTGCCAGCTTCTACCAAACCCAAGGCGAACAGGCTTTGTCCGACAGGCCCAACGCGTTGGCCAATCACCTGAATGATTTGTTGAATGTCATAATTCGAAGCCCCTGGCCGCCCAAACGCTACCGTCCCTGTCAGAATGACGATGGCTAACGCCACTAAAACCATCGCTAAAGTGCCTAATGCGGTGTCGATTTGTCCATGGCGGACATCTTCGACCGTTAACCCTTTGTCGACGACCGAAGACTGTTGGAAAAATAGCATCCAAGGGGCGATGGTGGTACCAAAGTTCGCCAACACGACAAATAAGAAAGCGGCTGTAAAACCTCCTGGAACCTGCCAGTGCGCAAATGCGTTGGCGACCGCACTCCAATGCGGATGAGCCATTAACGCGAGAGGCACAAAGATGAGATTGCCGGCGGCAATCCACAATGAGACCCGCTCCCATGTCCGGTACCGGAGGACCAAGAGGATGACCGCATCCAGCACTAATCCACCTAGCGCGCTCCAAATGGGCGGGACGCCAAAGACTGACATGCCAATAGTAATACCTATAAATTCCGTGACCAGTGTCAGGACGTTGGCTACTACCAAATCAATGAGCGAGAACCAGCCCCAAAATGCGCCGTAACGCCCCCAAATCATTTCCGCGTGGCCCCGGTGTGTGACCGCGCCAAGACGCACAGTCATTTCTTGCACAACGTAGGCAATGAATCCGCCAATAATTAAAGCCGGAATAAAAAACCCAATCCCGTAGGTTGCTCCCGTTTGTGCATACGTAATGACACCGCCTGCATCATTGTCAGCAATCATAACGAGAATCCCTGGACCAATCAACGTGAGCAACAACATTAACCGCTTGCGCCAGCCGCGGGATTCGCGCAAAGCGGCGACACGCGCCTGGTCCTCTGCCCGGATCTGGGTGTCGTCCAACGGGGTTACTGCAGAAATTGTCTTTTTCACGATCTATCCCTCCCTCGGCTGTCCCGAGGCAGGTCACGCACGCAATAAATTACGTAGGAGACGAGAGCACTCGGGAGAGCACAGCGTGTTCACTGAATTAATTGAGACGGTTTGACTTCTATGGCCTCCAGGGTCTGTATTCACCCGCGTTCCCTCCTTATAGTGGAGATTCTCCATAAAAATATCCTCTTTGTCTGCACAAGAGGATAGCGCGCGAAAAACGCAATCCCCCTGGTGGAGCTTTGGCACTGCATCACGTGAGAACTCCCGTGAGAGTTCAGCCACATTGGAAGAAGCCTTAATCCGGCAACTTCTGGTCTACTCCTTAGCGTCTTTAGACGGGTCGGAGCAGTGGCCTATGTTGATGCAGACGCCTCGCCTAACGAGGATATCAATTGACTTTCTACCCTCACTATATGCGCCTAAGCGGGCGTGTGTCAATGGCCAAGTATGATATGGGGAGAAAAAATCGGATATTCGTCCAAAATACCGTCTAAATAGTCCTTTGTTGTCCCATACGGGGAATTTCGGGTTTATTTCTCCATTGAATGATCCTGTCAACGAAATTAACACGACTTTGTAACCTATAGAAATCGAAAAAAGCGGGGACGGCTTTCGGTGATTTACCAAGACATTATTAGAAATTGATTAGAAATCTGCCAAAAGATCCGGGACAGCGCAAAAATTGCTGACTATAATTAAATAGGGGAAGGTTATTTAGACCTAGTCCCCATAGGTATCGAGTTTAGACTCCGTACGTGTTGCAATATCGGTCCGGCGGAGTGACTAGTGGTCCATAACATATGGGCGTTACTTCAAGTTGGGAGGCCGACTAATCTACAAAGAAAGAAGGGTGGCTATGTCTACAGCGACCAAGGGAGTTTTGTGGGTGATTGGCGCATTAGTGGTGATTGTGGGTTCGTTCTATGCGACATCGGCGGTGCATGTTGCGCGCTTATCACGGCGTTATGGGCAGGCCTACTTAAATCCCGAATTGGGAGGAGCGGCCCAATATAAAATCAATGTCTGGGTACCCAGCGGAAACGGCACGGCTCAGTATGTTGTGCTCTATGACGCCAACAAATTCAAAACGGTAAGTGTGCCAGAAACCGGTGCAGCCCATTGGGCCACGTTGGGCGTGTTTCCGTCACAGGGTAACGCCACTATGTCAGTGCGGCGTGTGGGTGAAAGTGGACAGCGCAACGACGGTGTTGTAAATGGGCACATACAGCATCAGCAAGTGGAATTTATTCCGGTGGCTTCGTAAGATACGGAATCGAAATGCGGGAGGACTGCCAGATGAGCGGTCCCCCCGCTCTTTTATAAGAAAGCCGCAATCATATAGAGACCAAACGCCATGACAATGCCGGACAGTGTCCAAACCATTAACCGGTAGCCGCCATGCATGCGGTGGGCTGGGGGAAGCACGCGAGCCTCAAGAAGGAGCAAAAAGCCTAAGACAACAGGAAGAAGCATCGCGTTCATGACCTCCACATCGATGGTGAGTTGAACTAAATCGATGCTGGCAATGACCATAATTGCGCCTAAGACGTGCGCTAAAGTATAGATGAGGTAAAAGGCAGGCGCTTCTCGAAACTTGTGGTTGAGACTATGCTTGATACCAAAGGCTTCTCCGATCCCCCATGAGCCTGCAATCGAAGCCACGAGAGCCGCGACAAAACCCGCACCTAAGATGCCCGCTCCGAATATGAGTCGTCCAGCTGTCGTGCCCATAACGCTAGTCAGGGCGTTGGCAATTTGCACAATGGATTGTAATGATCCAAGATTTTCGTGCCCAAGCGTTGCCGCCGTGGTGAGCACGACGGCAATCATTAAAAGCTGCGTGATAATAGAGCCGATGCCAGTATCCCACCGTGCGGCCTTGACATGGGATTGGTCCCACCGTTTGTCAATAATAGCGCCTTGCTGATAGAAGATCATCCAAGGCATAATGACCGCGCCAACGTTGGCGGCCAATAAGAACACGTAACGCGGATTACTTACGGGCATGGTTACCAACCCGCGAGCGACCTGAGGGAGCGCTGGATGAGCCATGATAGCGGTTACAAAGAAGGCGAGTTCTAAACTGCCAAGTGCAATTCCAATCCATTCGACGCGTTGATACCGTCCGGAAACGCCAATGGCGATGAGTGCCAAAGTGGCAATACTGACACTGATCCATGGCGGCAACCCAATTAGAGAGCCCACCCCTGCTATGCCAGCAAATTCCGTAATTAAAGCGCCCACCACGGATAAGAACAGCGTGGAGACCGACAACCACGCCCATCCGCGTCCAAACCGTTCGCGAATGAGTTCGCCATGTCCCTTGCCTGTAAAAATGCCTAATCGCACGGTCATTTCTTGAATCACAAACAGCATGGGAATGAGAATCAATTGAGGCAAAATCATTTGATATCGCCACTCCACGCCAGATTGCGCAGCTGTGACAACACTTCCCACATCGGTATCCGCCAACATCACCATAATGCCGGGGCCAAAGAGTGCGGAATACCTAAGAAGGCGCGAGCGCCAAGGGTCTGGCCTTGTGGCGTCAAGCGATTTGGCCTGATGATTCATGTCGGACACTCCTAGCAATAATTCATAGAATGCACTGAAATTGATAATGTTAATCATTATCATAGCGGCTTAAAAGATACAATCATTCTTTCTAACCGAACCGGATAACCCGATGTCTCTCACTATATCATGTCAACGGACAAAAACGACCGATTTATCTAAACCAGAATTGAGTGGCCCGAATCCGTTGGTGCGATTAATACCAAATCTTATTACAAAATGCATTCTCACGTAAAACGTCCTAATTCTTGTGCATACCATACAACGAAAGGAAAAAGAGGTGGAGCTTTCCGACTTTTGTCATAAATCAGCGGCATTTGGGCAACATAAAGCCACATTGCATGCGAGGAGTGGATGAGATGGATAAGCGAAACCGTCTGACCAAGAGCTTGTTATGGATAAGCGAGACGACAGGACTGTCTGCCCAAGCGGCTATCCATGCTCTAGCCATGGAAAAACGAGGCGACGTGGATAAAGAACTCGAGAACACCGAAGAAGAAGACCCTGAAACACAAGGATAATACGGTTCCATGGCTAATATTTAGAATCCGCCTGTGAACTTATGTCTGATGAAAAATTCCAAGGAAATTCTTTGATACTAAACTTGGGAGTGTATGGGATACTGTATGTCATTCAGATCATGACTAAGGTCAGGTTGCAGCACATGCGTGGTGCAATAAAGTATAAATGAGGTGAAGTCATGGGTCTGAAAGAGCGCCTAATCGTTGCGGGTTCCGTTATAGGCGCTGTCTTTTTGGTTGCGCCTGCTACGTTTGCTAGTGCCTAACCGTATATTCCATAGTCCGCGATTGCCCAAATGAGAGACCGCTTAGTTCACCACTACCTGGGACCCCACTTAGAGATTGTTTGGGAAGTTGTGATCCATGACCTGCCACCGCTTAAAGCCGTTGTTGTTGCGATGTTGAAAACACGATGCCAAATATCCGAGTTCGATGAGAAACCTCGCGGTGTGCGATAGCGATCATGTGGCGCCCGGAAGAGCCGGTCCCGGCTAAGCTTGGGCCGTATGGTGGCGGGCTCATTCCTCGAAAATATCGGCGTGCGTTCCGGTGCGCAGTAATATGAGTTCTGAGATGGCGCGGTTGATCCGATAGATTAAAAGCCAATCGGGTTCGATATGGACGTCGCGCCACCCGTGCAGGTCGCCCCGTTAAGGCGTGATCGCGATAACGGGAAGGAAGCGGCTCTTCGGCCACTAACAAGGCAATGACGGCTTTCAATTTGGTTAACTCTTTATGGCGGCGTGCCATTTTTTTAAGATCCCGCTCAAAGCGCGTAGTGACGCGAATGCTGAGAGACATCTGCGGTTTACTGGGGAAATCGGTGAAACAGGTCATCGAGCTTCTGAAACGAATGACCGCCGCCGTTCTCAATTTCGTCCATGGCTTCTCGTGTGGTGTGGTTAGGCACCGCGACGGCAAACGGGAGGCGTTCTTCTTCAGCCACGCGCAGAAACGTTAGACGAATCAGGTCCGAGGCAGTCAAGCCCATTTTCTCTAAGACCGCGAGAGCCTTTTCTTTGGTTTCTGCGGGTATGCGTGCGCGCACAATCGTATTCGCTTTCATCAGTATCCCTCGCTTTGCCAAGTGTATACTCTATTATAGCTACATTGTAGCTACGGTATCAAGGATGCCGTCTAAAGACCTCAAGCGCGGTCAGCGCCGCGTCCCCCGTTAACACGGTCTAACGATGGGCAAGCACAAACCGCCAGACGGCACGACTGTTGCCTGTGAGTCCGCGAATCCTAATCCGCTGACGGAGCACGTTATGCGGTCGAACTAACTGGTCAGGACATCTACGCGGGATAAGTCACAAAGTACTGGAGTGCCCGTAAGCGGTGAGATGCGCCCGCAAGCGCCGCGGGAGCTGGGCGAGATCCGGCGTGCCGCACCAGGCGGGCGAAGAGCTGGGTTAGAGGCGAATGAGGTTGGCCCGGTAACGTACGATGGCACGCGACGCACTGAACCTGTTCCTCGGCGGTGACGATGCGAAAACGAGTCGCTGGAAGACAAGCGACATGGATGCTCGTCAGAGTATAGCAGAGCGAGCCTTTTGCACTGGGGGACAGGGGCGTCACAGCGCCCCTGTCCCCCAATCCCGTAAGGCTGACATGATATCCCAATGCGTATCCGCGTAAAAGAGATGGCAAATGTCCAAATTTTGGGGACCGCAGGAATATAAAGGGCAGACCCCATGGGATTCGGTTTTTTTCAGACAAAATCTGGCACAACCTAAACTCTATGTTCACCATGTGGATAATGTGCTTCACAACGAGAATTTAAGGGCATTCGAAAATCTCACGATGGAAATTATTTCTTAAGATGAAGGGAGTTTGGGGGTGATGTGCTAGCGTGAATATGAGGTGACGGAATGATCAACCACGAGCCGGTCTTGCATATACCTACCGCAGAATTAGTCGCCGCCTTATCTCGGGCGCTCGACTTGACAGAAGGCGAGCCTATGGGCCATGCCATGCGCACATGCTGGATTGGTATGGAAATTGGGCGCTATTTGACGTTATCGGAGAAAGAACGAGCGGAATTATATTACGCGCTATTATTAAAGGACGCCGGCTGTTCTGCCAATGCGCGGCAAGTCGCCGAATGGTTTGACACCGATGACCGTTCTGCGAAGTATGCATTCAAGTCGGTAAATTGGTCGAACTTGTGGCAGGCGACGCGGTATGCCATATCGCAAGTCAAACCGGGTGCCCCATGGACACAACGTCTCAATCAGCTCATCAGCGTGGGAAGGCGCGGCCCTCAAGGCGCACGGGAATTGGTTGAAATGCGGTGCACAAGGGGAGCGGACGTCGTGCGGCAGTTAGGTTGGGTCACGATAGCGCCGGATGCGGTATTGAATTTAGATGAACATTGGGACGGATCAGGGCAACCGCGCGGTCTTAAAGGCCAAGAAATTCCGCTTTTAGCCCGGATTTTGCTGCTAGCCCAAACGATCGAAATTTTTTGGAACCGTTCTGGAGCCCAAGCCGCACTGAAAGTGGTTCACGATAGGCGAGGAACGTGGTTTGATCCGGCATTAGTCGATCTATTCTTGACAATAGGGAAAGCCGAGACATTTTGGGCCCAATTGGGCCAGATCACAGAGCCCATGGCTATTGCGCATTTAGATCCGGACCCTTCGGCGATCTCGATGTCTTCGCTCGATGAGCTGTTACACATTGCACGCGTCTTTGGAGAAATCGTGGATACGAAATCCTCATGGACCGCAATGCATTCGATTCGTACCGCACAGGTTGCCGCATCGTTAGCCGAGATAATGGGTGAGAGTGAACGCGTACAACAAGAAACGTTGCTGGCAGGATTTCTGCATGATTTAGGTAAATTAGGCGTAAGCAACTTGATCTTGGATAAACCCGGGGCACTCGATGCGCAGGAAAGGCAAGAAATTCAGAAGCACCCGGAATTAACCTATCATATATTGGAGCCGATTCGTGCGCTTCAGCCGATTGCGGCGGCTGCGGCATCGCATCACGAAAGACTTGATGGCACCGGCTATTATCAGGCCCTGCATGGCGATACCATCCCCTTAGTGGGTCAAATCGTGGCGGTCGCTGACGTGTATGATGCTCTAGCGCATGCTAGGCCCTATCGCCGTCAGCTTGATACAGGCGAAGTCCTCGGGATTATGCGGCCCGACGCGGGCAAGAAATTGTCTGGACCAGCAATGGAAGCGTTAGAGTGGGGGCTAACGCAGCAACCCGAGAGATTTGTCGCAGAGTCTGGATAATAAAACGCCTTGGGCCGCTATAGTAGAGACAACGCCCGTTGTCGAGCTCTTATCGAGGCCGTCCGGGTTTATCCCGCGCGATTTGCTATGTACGGGATTCTCTTGCACAAACCTTTGAGGACATGACATCCTAACGACCCCAAGCATCTATTCGCAGACGAGAACCCCCTGGCTTATGACAAGACTAGGGGGTTCTGCACGAGATTCAAGATCATGGTGACGTACATAGCACCACCGACGGCAGCCGTCCGGCCATATTCAGGAATTCGTCCATAAATTGGGGTAGATCAGACCTGATACCCAATTTAAGGACTGCGAGAAGCCATGCAGATGATTGCTGACCACGAAGTTCGTTGCGGAATACGGCATCCAAATGACTGGGATATGGCGGGAGGCAAACATTTGATATTGATCGAGCCGTGAGAGTTCTTGAGATGTGCTAGTGTAAGGCGCATAGGTTTGATCAATGAGGGAATTCATCGTGGTATTGCTATAATCCTCGCCGTTGAGGGCGGCATTGGTTTTAAACAAGGCGCCGCCGGTCGGATAATAATCGGGGCTATAGATCCAACTGCCAAGCCCCAGCCAAATCATGGACCATTTGCTTGGGGGAGGGCAATGAGGCTATCAAATGGGGTGGAGACAAGGTTCGCCTCAATCCCTTCTTTCGCCCAATCGGTCTTGAGTAGCTGGACAATATCTGTGACGGTTTGGCTGCCCGCGTTGTAGTTTAAGGTAAATGCCAAAGGCTTTCCGTTTTTCATCATGATGCCGTGGTTGTCTTTCCAACCATGGGCTAACAAAATCGACCGTCCTTGCTGTGGATTATAAGAATAGATAGGTTGGTTTAGGGCGGTATCGTAATAAGGGGTCTTGGGCTGTTCGGGAATGGGGCCGTCTCCGATAATGCCATGACCATGATAAAACGCGGCGATAATAGCCGGTTGATTAATGCCATACGCTAAAGCCTGACGAATGTAGAGTTGATGAAAGAGCATGCCGGTACCATTGGGGGCGGTGGGCGACTCATTGGGCTGGAGGTACGTCATTCCCCAGACATAACCGGATATTATGCGATCATGCGTTAATGTATGGCGGGATTTCCACAAGCTAAGCGGAAGGTAACCAATAGTCAAAGCCCCCGTCTTTAAGGCTGAGAATTCACTTGCCGATGACGTTTCATCAAAATACCGCGCGGCGGAGACCTCGGCCTTCAGGCCGGGGAGGAGCCGCGTCAGAGAACCCTCCCTTCTTCCCATGTTGTGGTCTCACTAACATTGCGATATGATAGGTCTCGTGAATGTTGGGAGGCGTCTGCGACGGTACTGACCTTGACCGCGAAGGTGCAATTGTATCCGAACCCGGATCAGGCGACGTTGCTCCAGCAGACCGTCGAGGCCTACCGTCAGGGCTGCAACTGGGTCTCCGGGGTCGTCGATACCACGCACTGCCTTCAGCAAGCCGCTCTCCACACCGAGACCTACCGGCCCTTGCGGGCGCAGTTTGGCTTGCGATCCCAAATGGCGCAATCGGTGATCAAAACCGTGATGGCCCGCTACAAGAGTGTGCTGGCCCACGGGCATCCCTGGACTCGGGTGCAGTTCACCAAACCGGCCTTCGACCTCGTCTGGAATCGCGACTATTCCTTGAAGGCCGGCGCATTCTCTCTCAATACGCTGGCGGGCCGCGTGCCGATCCCCTTCGCCCGGCAGGGCATGGAACGCGTCTTCGACGGGACCTGGCAGTGTGGCACGGCACATCTTGTGCACCGCCATGGGCGCTGGTTTCTCCCTGTACCGATGACGAAAGACGTGGCCGAGACCGATTGGGCGGAGATTCGTCAGGTGGTCGGGCTCGACTTCGGCATCAACTTCCTGGTGACGGCCTACGATTCCCAGGGGCAGACTACCTTTTTCCCCGGCCGCGCCGTCAAAGCGCGGCGTGCTCACTTCAAGCTCCTTCGACAGACCCTGCAACGGCGGCAGACACCGTCCGCCCGCCGGCGCCTGAAACGCTTAGGACAACGAGAAAACCGTTGGATGACCGATGTGAACCATCAGGTCAGTAAGGCACTCGTGGTCCGCTATGGGGCTCAGACGCTATTCGTCCTGGAGGATCTGACGGGGATGCGGGGGGCCACGGAGCGGGTCCGGCGACGGGATCGGTATACGTCCGTGTCGTGGACCTTTTACCAACTCCGCCAGATGCTCGAATATAAAGCGACCCTATATCAGTCCCGCACGATCGCGGTGGATCCGCGCTATACCTCGCAAACCTGTCCCCACTGTGGGCACGTGGCCCGAGGAAATCGCGATAAGCGCCGACACCGCTTCGCGTGCCAACAATGCCACTACCGGTCGAACGATGACCGGATTGGCGCCATGAACCTGCACCGTCAGGGAATTGAGTACCGGGTGACAGGTGCGATCGCGGCAGGCCCGCGGTCGTGAGGGCGACGTCAACCGCCCTACGATGCGACCCCAACCCAAGGAAGGAGATGGCGTTCAGCCATCGGACGCACTTCCGGGGAGTCGCAAGCTCCGGCCTTTAGGCCGGGGTAGTTGACACTGAAAGATAAGGGAAGATAGATGAGATTTGCGTCCCCCATAGTCTTTATGTGCGACAAAACTCCATGACTGGTTTGGTTGAACCCGGCCAAAATGATAGGCTCCATCGACTATTTTAAACAGGGCACTGGTGGGGCTGTTCGCTTCAGATTGAATAAACTTGAGCTCTTTGATCATATTGTTGGGATATTTATCCCACACAAAGGCCGGTACGGGATTGATTTGGCCTAATCCATTGAGAATAAACCACTGCGGATTCACGCCGGAATTTAACGTGACTTGGAGCGTGCGGGCATTAATCACGTCGACATTTTTGAAATCGGTGGGGACCCCGCCGCTGCCCTTAGTTCCAAGGCAAATTTTTGGCGTTACTACTGGCGCCTTTCATAATGGACCAGGTGAACGCCACATCTTGAGCCGTGACGGGTTGTCCATTGGACCAATGGTAGCGCGGATTCATGTGCAGTGTAAACACGCTGGCCGTCTTGTTCCAGGTAATGGAAGAGACTAAAGAATGTTGATAGTCTACCGTATCGTGAGGCGTCACATCAAGCAACGGTTTGTACATTAAGGCATCGAGTTCGATGTTGGTGGCGCTAAACGTATTGCTGGAGAAGACGGGGAAAAACCAGTTAGGACTCGTTTGCACGGGTAACGCGATAACTACGGGGGCAGAAGCAGGTGGCGCGGCCTGAGAGGACGTGGTGCCACACGCCGTGAGTTCCAACCCCGCCAACAGAGAGACAGACATCATACTCCACATCAGTTTCCGTGCCATGGTTGACACTCCCTCCAAAATACGATTAATGAATATTTATTCATCATCTCATATGTAGATATGGTTGTCTTGGGCATTCAACCTAAAATATGGCAAGAATCCGGATGGCGGCATTCTTTGGAGAATTCGGGCTGTCTTTAGAATTCCCTGGGTGTGTCGTGAGGAATAACCGCGCAGAAACAGGGCGCGCTGAAAATGTCTTGGCTCGTCATAGCACCTGGGTATGGGACATAGCATGAAGGGAAGTCCCAGAAATGAGGTGGCCTCATGGACCAAGAACCACGCCGCATTGCTACGTTGATTACCGGGTTTACCATGCTGCTGTTGACGATTGCGCTGATCGTATTTTCGGAGCATGGGTTTCACGCGACGGTCGATGCCTTAAAACTCTTTTTTGAGGTGGTCTTCCCGTCGTTACTACCGTTTTTCATTTTGTCAGATGTGCTCCTGTCGACAGGCATGGTGCACTATTTAGGCGTCTATTTTGAGCCATTGATGCGCCCTCTCTTTAATGTGCCAGGAGTGGGATCCTTTGTCTTTTCGATGGGGCTCGCGGCTGGATACCCCATGGATGCGGTGTTGACCGCCAAATTTCGTCGGCAAAATTTGTGTACCAAAGTGGAAGGCGAGCGGTTGTTGGCTTTTTCCAATTCGGCGGACCCGTTATTTCTCTTTGGCGCCGTAGCCGTTGGAATGTTTGGCCAGCCTGCTTTAGGGGCCGTACTGGCCATGGCCCATTATGCGTCGGTGTTGATGGTTGGACTAACCTTTCGCTTTTATGGGCGGCGGGCAGACCACCCTCGGCAGGAGGAAGGAGTGGTGCTGCGCGGCATTCATAAGCGGGCCATGGATGCATTGATTCGTGGTCGAATGGAAGACGGCCGCTCATATGGAAAGGTTTTCAATCAAGCTATTGGAGAGAGTATGGGGACGTTATTCATGATTATGAGCTTTATGGTCTTGTTTGCCGTGCTTTTACGCGTATTGACCGCGACAGGCCTTATGGTGGTCCTGACAGCCCCCTTGACCGCGGTCTTTCATGTCTTGGGCTTTTCCCCCCAATTGGTGCCGGCGGCTGTAAAAGGGCTCTTTGAAATTGATTTAGGGTCAGCCGCTGCGGCCCATGCGTCAGCCCCCTTGCTCCAAAAATTGGTCATTGTGTCAGCGATTGTTGCATGGTCAGGCTTGTCGGTTCATGGGCAGGTGGCATCAGTGCTCGCTGATACCGATATTTCCATGAAGCCGTATTTTATGGCACGTGCGTTGCACGCGGTCTATGCGGGCATCATGACCGTCGTGTTTTTTCATCCAGTTGAACAGGCCTTGGGCGGCATCACTTTGCCGGCCTTTGCCGATCGTGATTTCTTAGTGGTAGCGCCAACCGCGCCCACCATGGTCGATGCCTTTCATGTGACCTTGCTCATGATGATTTTGTCCCTGTCCGCTTTGGCGGTGGCCATGCTGGTGATGGGCATTGTGCGTATGTTGCGTCTGGAATGGCTTGGCGCCCGATTTCGGTAATCTCGTTCGCACGCACCCTTAGGCGCCCTCCGAATACCGTACAGGAGGGAGCCGATACAAGGGGTGAACCAAGATGGAACAAGAAGTGGGAATGGTGTTGGCGCTTGTTGCCACATATACGGTGACCCGCCACGTGCACGCTACTGCTGTCGTGTGGCGGGTTTTAGCGTTGGTTGCCGAGTATGCGTATTTTACTGGCGTATGGCCCCAGGTGGCGCAAGCCGTTTTTCTCATGGCATTAGGCGTCACTGTCGGACTGTGGACTTGTCAGCGCAAAGGCTCTGCGCTAGAGATTACGGAAGTGGTGGCATGGACGTGGATGGCCTTGGCGATTTTGTGAAGTTTGCTATGATAAACAGTATGAAGCGTAGTGAGGTGACCCGTGTTTGATTTGACAACGCATTTGGGCGTGCCATTGTCTTGGACGGGACACCAGGAAAATCCGGTGTATCCTCTTATTGATGGAGCGGTTGACCATCATGTGGCTAGGAGTTTAGAAGAGCTTCGTCCTTTTTTGGAAGATCCGGACGCATCAGGGCCGCCCTATGTCTATCATGTTTATGAAGGCATTCATTTGAAAAGTGAGGAAACGCGTTACCGGGCGCAAGGCATTAGCGTTGATCTCACGATTATCTGGCCAGGAGTTCTGCGGGACGAATGGACGAAAACCGCTGGACATAAGCATTCAGCAGCCGACAATGACGAATGGCGGGCGGAAGTTATCGAAGTGATTAATGGCCAGGGTCTCTTTGTTCTGCAGTCGGGAAATCGGGACCGAATTGATGACTTGGTCGTCATCTCCGCCCAGGCGGGAGATTGGGTGGTGATACCACCAGGATTTGGCCATGTCAGCGTCAATGTCGGGGAAGAAGTTTTAGCCATTGTATGTGCGCATGCCCAGGACATTTATTTAGAATATGAAGACATGGCCCGGCACCGAGGTGCCGGGGTGTGGATTGGACCAGAAGGCATGCGGGAGAATCCGAGTTATTTGAGGATTCCCCCTGTTAAGCGCTTGGCGGCGCGTGACGTGATGGCGCGTCCTAGTCAGCAGCCGTTATATCGAATGGTGGGCATGAATGCGTCACAGTTTGAATTCCTCCAAGACCCGAGGCGGCCTGTTCCGTGGCGTTAGGATTAGGGCACCAGTTGTAGGTCTTGGGCATGATACCGGCTTAACTCATCGGTAAAGGCATGTTCGGGCGATTCCAAACACACCACGAGACCACCCTTTTCAAGAATGTCTGCATATTTTTTAGCCCAGCTTCGATTGAGACCTAAGCGATAGATGTGATGCTGCACATCCAAAAAAGGATAGGGTGCCACAAAGCGGGTTAATGGGCCCATGACGACGACTTCTAAGTCTTGCTGGCGCATTAAGACGGAGACAGCGGCACTTCGTTGGACGCTCTCAATACAGGACAGCAGAGTCTTGGGGTTTTTAAACCATCCAAACGTTCTTGGCATGAAACCACCTCCGCCACTAGTATCTGCTGTTACTGGGCAAAGCATAATGGAAATTGGGTCCACTCAAACCGTAAGCGGGCCATCCCCGAGAGGATGGCCCGCTTACGGCAGCAGCTATTTTTGCGAGGCGGAATCTTGGTCTTGACCAACCGCTTGGATGAAAAGGTGTGCAAGCTGTTCTTTCTCATCGTCTTCGGCCACACGCCAAGAGGTATACGCTAGCCAATCATCGGGCTTTTGCCACTGATGTTGATGTTTGACCACTTGATTGCCTGTGCTGACGAGTTGGTTGTGCAGATCATCCACGCTTTCAGGAGCATAGTGCTCCTGCACGTACGCCCACACCGTGTCCAACGTGGTTGGAATGTCAATGGACTTCATTATTCCCACCTCCACTATTTAAGGTGGCTGGGATGGGCGTAAACTATGCAGGAGATTATAGGCCCACTTGCGCAAGACGAGCAGAAATCCAAGCACCAACGCGGTCTTCCGTTTGCCGAATCCATTGGCTGATGGCTAACCACCAAGCTTGCCACGGTTTCAGCGGCACACTGTGCACGCGGTGGGAAATCGTCGAAGGATCCAAAAGCGGTCGCGGTTTCGTCACACGGTGCGTAATGGTCACTTTAGGGTGCGCACCAATCGTGGGAATAGGCGTTTGCGCAAACACGTAATGATAATTGATGGCGATTTGTGAAGAAGCTTCAGCGGCTGTCAAGGCCGAAGGCGAGTAATTCCAGTTGACGGTGATGTCTTTGCGGATGCCGTCATACAAGGCAATATGCCAGTGGTCTTGAAGCGAGGCAAAGTAGCCATAGGCCCCCCATGTGGGATCGGCTACCACCCATCCAACCGTGGGCAGGTAAAATTCTGTCCACTGGTGAAATCCTCCTTGCCCACTGCCATTGCTTGTCACGTAGCCTCCTACAAAGCGCGCTGGAATTTTTGCCGTGCGCAGCAAGCCGACATAGAGATCGGCAATGTCGCTGCAGATCCCTAGGTGGCTTTCGGCCGTTGCCACAGCACTGCCAGAAGCCTGCAAGGTATAGTTGTAATGGATGTTGGCCACAATCCACTCAAAAAGCGCATGCGCTTTTTGTTCCGGATTTTCCCCAGGGGTAATCACGGAATTGACAATGTTCTCTAAAACCGGGGAGTCGGTGTCGACCTCTTGGGCCTCTTCTGCCGGATTGGTGTAGGTTTGGTATACGCTGCTATGGGTATTATAAGGCGGATAGGTTACAGGCAGCTTGTAACTTACCTCAGATGAAGTGGCGGTGTAATCTAAAACTAATGTTACGGTCTGGTGTGGAGCAATTTGGTTCCACATAAAACTGCCAATCAGATTGCCATATTGATCATGGTAGGTGCTGACCGGTTGGATGCTGGTGTGAACTAATTGGACTTGTGAATAGCTCGTCTCAGGTGCCAGCAAGACCACATCGGCTTTCACGTCATAAGCCTCGGCATTCTGCGTATTGGTCAAAGTAATCGTTTGGCTAAAGGTATAATGTGCTGGCAGCGTCGGGATTGCATCGGGTGAGGCGATGCTGAGATTGGTTTGCGCAGCAAACACCCCAGGAGTCCACGTAAAAACCCCCGAAAACATCACGACAAGACTGATTGTGACGAAACGCTTGACACCCAAAGCCAATCCCCCTAAATGATTAACATAACTATTATAATGACGGGGCGCCCAAGAGGAAACTCACCAATGTTAGGGTATTAGGAACCTAGACGGTGAAAACATGAGTAATCCCTATGTGGGGGCTAAAGCAGGGGGGAGGGCCGGTAAACCCGGCCTTCAGCGCACTTTTTCCACTTCTGATCGAATATCTTCTAGCTTGACGTAGCGGTCACAAGCATTTTCCAATTCGGCCGAAATCATTCCGCGCGTGCCTACCCCAATGATTTCTTTGCCACGTGAGCGAATGAGCTCGACGGCACGCTCAAAATCGCCATCGCCTGACATGAGTACCGCCACATCATAGCGGTTGACGGTACTAAACATGTCAATCACAATTTCGATGTCCAAATTCGCCCGCCGAATAACGGAACTCGAACTTTGGTCCATCGTTTCTTTAATAGACTTTTCCCGGATGGTAAAGCCTAAGTGACGCAATGCCGTAAGAAAGTCACGCTGGGAATTGTCAGGAGGCACCTGAACCCCAGTGTAATAAAAAGCGTTGTAAATTTCCCGTCCTCGGGTAAAGTATTCGATGACACGGGCAAAATCGAGATGCCATCCTAGCACACGCTGGGCGTAAAACATATTCGCGCCGTCAACAAAAATAGCGACTCGTTCATTGCTGTAATCCACGTTGTCCTCCCTCATGATTCAGATGCTTTTCTATTGCGCGCACCTCATTGGTTATCTTGTACACGGTAAATAGCGATCCACTTCTATCATACTTAATCCTGCGCGAAACGCTAAGTATTTATTAAACCCGCGGTCGAAGAAATTTACGCGCGTCTGACGTCTTTTCGTTATATGATCAATGAAAGAGATGAGGAGATGATGAAGATTTCGGGAGTGCGTATAGTCATTGTGGGGGGTGGCAGTTCTTATACACCCGAACTAGTCATGGGACTTTTGGAGGCTCAACGCTTGTCTGTCGATACATTGACGCTAGTGGATGTCCCTGCAGGACAAGAAAAAATGGACATTGTGGCGCACTTTTGTCGACGGCTGATTAAAAAGGCCGGTTCGGCGATACGGCTTGAGACGACATATGACCGGAAAGGGGCATTAGCGCAAGCCGATTTTGTCCTCACGCAATTTCGTGTGGGGGGCTTGGCGGCTCGGGCTCAAGATGAGCGCATTCCCTTGCGCTACGGTGCGGTAGGCCAAGAAACGGTAGGGGCTGGAGGTTTTGCTAAGGCATTGCGGACTATTCCTGTGGCTTTGGAGTTGGCCAAGGAGCTTGAAACGGTTAATCCCAACGCCTGGCTTATTAATTTTACCAATCCATCAGGCATGGTCACCCAAGCGCTCTTGCGTCACACGGCCATTCGCAGCATTGGCCTGTGTAATGTGCCTATTACTATAGCCAGGACCATTGCCAAAGCCTTGGCCGTTGATCCTGAAGCTGTAAGTCTGGACATGTTTGGTCTCAATCACCTATCGTTTGTCCGCGGTATTTACGTCAATGGACAAAATATCACAAGCCTCGTTCTCGAATTTTTAAAGAATCCTCAAACTGCGGTGGCCAATATTCCAGATCAGCAGTGGAATGCCGAGGTGATAGGCGCGTTGGGCATGGTCCCCAATCCTTATCTACAGTACTACTGGAATCCCGGGGAAATGGTTCAGAGGCAGCGTCAGGAAGTGGAGGCGGGACGCGGCACCCGCGCGGACATTGTGATGAAGGTCGAGCAAGAGTTGTTTGCAGATTACCGCAACCCCGAACAAGTCACTTTGCCGGAGGCATTGATGCGGCGCGGGGGCGCGTATTATAGTGCGGTGGCAGTTATGCTGATAGAATCCTTGGCGTTAAATCAACGCCAAGAAATTATTGTGAATGTCCGCAATGGGCAGGCTTTGCCGGAATTGCCCGAAGACAGTGTCGTAGAGGTTCCGGCGATGGTGGATGGCCGGGGGGCCATCCCCTTGACCTGCGGCCCGATGCCGGCATCTGTGAGAGGATTGATCCAACACGTGAAGGCCTATGAAGAACTGACGATTGATGCCGCGGTAACGGGAAGCCGTCAAACGGCTTTGGCAGCCCTAATGAATAACCCCTTGGTGCCGTCAGAAGAAGTAGCCCGGTATATCCTCCGTGACATTTTGCAGGAGCATGCGGCCTGGCTGCCGCAATTCGCATGATGGGCATGGTCTATATAGGGGTCGATGGGGGAGCTAGCAAAACCGAAGCGGTTTTAGCGCGTCACGGGAACATCGTGGCGCTTGCCCGCACTGGGCCGTCAAATCCTCAAGGTCCTGTGGGCTTTGAGGGAGCGATGGAGTCTATTACCCAAGCTGTGACGGAGGTGTTGCACCAAGCCGACCTCGCAGCAAACGAGGTGGATTACGCTGTGTTGGGCTTGGCTGGGGCAGACTTTCCTGAAGACGTGGCCAAAATGACTCAGGCGCTCAAGATGCGCTTGCCGGGTCTTAGACTGCGGGTAGTAAACGATACGCAAATTGCGTTGGTGGGAGGCAGTCGCAGCGGATATGGCATTGCCGTTATTTGTGGCACAGCTACCAATGTGCTGGCAAGACATCCCGATGGCCGCGAATGGACTATTGGTGGCTTAGGCTATGAAATGGGTGATTATGGGGGCGGGATAGATTTGGCGCGCGAGGTGCTTCATGTGGCATTTCGCAGCGCCGAAGGCCGAGGCCCTAAAACGCTGTTAGAACAAGGAGTGCTGGCCAAAATGGGCCAGCCTGATTATCTGGCTTTGCGCCGTGCCATGTATTTTAGGGAAATTCATCCCTACGCCTTCTTGGCGTTGGTGCCTTTATGTTTTGAAGCGGCAGCTCAGCAGGACCGCGTTGCGATTCATCTTTTGACAACCATGGCTCGGGCATTGGCGGACAGTGTAAGAGCAGCGGCGGCCGCGTGGCCGGTAGACAAGGACCGCGTGGAGGTCGTGACCGTAGGCTCCTTATGGAACGGAGCCTCTGATATTTTGCAAAGGCATTTTACCCACTGGTTAACGCGCCGATATCCTGCTTGCGAGGTGCACACTCCCCTGTTATCCCCGGCGGCCGGAGCGCTGTTAATGGCCGCTGATTATGCGGGCAACAAAGAGCGTGAAGAATTGCGCCGCCAACTGGTGATGCAAGAGGAAGTGGCGCCTGAGGCCTAACTACAGGCTTTGGGGCATCTCAAACAGCGTGCGGATGTCGTGGCGCCTGGCGCCTGGGCACACAATGGTGATAATGTCTCCGGCCTGCAGCGTAGACGACCCCCGGGGCACCAAATGTTCGCGGCCCCGGGTGATGCCAATCACCAGAGTGTCTTCCGGTAATTGCAAGTCGCGCAAGGGGACGTGCAGCGCCTCGGGATTGGTGACGGTTAAGTCGAGGGTCGATGACCACAGCCTGCTGTCAATGATGCTCGCTGCGGGTGAACGAATCATGGTTTCTAAGAGCTGCATGGAGGCGACGGCGGCCACGAAGGGAACAAGGCCGGAGTTTTGCGCCTCCTCTAATCCTTCTATTGGGACATCAACAATCACGTGGTCAATTTGCAAGGTATCCGCAATGATAGTGCCCCAGCGCAAATTGCGCTCCCACGCTTCCGTGCCCAAAACCGCTGCCGTACGAACCCGTGGCGCTAAATCACGCGCGGCGGTGACTAGGGCTTCGATATTCTCGTAGGTAAATACCCGGTATTCGTCATCCGCGAGGTGGGCTGCCATAGGACGCGTCCAATGATTGGGCCCCACCAACACAATGTCATGGCGCGCGGGTGGCGGGGCTGGGCTCAAACGATGAAAGAGCGGTGGGAAAATGAAGGCCGAGAGGACCGAAGTCATGACCATGGCCAGATAAAGAGATTGGGATATGATGTGCGCTTGGTATAAGATGAGCGAGCCGGCCACGGTCACAGAGAGTCTTGTTGCTAAGAGTGTTGCCATGGCAAAAGCTCGGGAGCGAGGAAAAATCCGCGTCAGCAACCAGGCCGCTCCGGCGCTAATCGCTGCGACGCCGCCTAAGAAGATAGCGGTAAGGATCCAGATATGGTTGGAGGACAACGCAGGGCGTAAATTGAGGTTGGAACCGACCGTCACAAAGAAAAAGGGAATGAAATAGCCAAAACCTAAGGCGTCGAGTTTGTCTTGCAAAATGGGGCGGTCGCGTCCGGCAATCATGGAAACCACGATGCCAGCTAAGAAGGCACCTAATACGGTAATGGTGCCAAGCGTATCGGCAAGGGCGATGAAGAGCGTGATAATCATCATGACCCCACGCACGCCAATTTGTCCCGTTACGCTATCTTGGCCCCTTCCAAACCACGCACGGTGTAAGAACTTCGAGGTTGATTTCGCAATAAGTGCAGGAATGAATAATAAGAGCACTAAAAATATTCGCAACACGGCGCCGTGTTGGTTCAGCGCGGCCAGCGCTGTGACACCAAGCAGGCTGCTAAAGTCGACCACGAAGCCAATCGATAAAATCCACTGGCCAAAGGTTGTCTCCACCAGTCCACGCTCCTTGAGCGTAGGTAAGAGCACGGTCGGGGCACTGCTGCCGAGAAGCAAGGCGACGGCTACCGTATGGTGAATAAGGCCCCAAGACCAAAAGGCAAAGGCTTCAACAAATGCTAAAACCATCCAGACCAAGGCGATAGGCCAGAGCCATTGGCTGTGAGGTAAAGTTCCTGGGCGCCTTTTAAGCCAGGAATCCAAATTGGTTTCAAGTCCGTAGAGGAACATAATATAAGACAAGCCAAAGAGTGAGAGAAAGCTAATAGGGCCGGAATTATGAATCCACTGCAGTCCGCTTTTGCCAAAAATAAGGCCTAGGAGAATTTCAGCGGCGGCAAAGGGAATTTTAGCTTTTGTCCGCAAAAGAACCCAGGGCACCATAAGGGCAATGATCGAGACAACCAGAATCGAGACAATGATATGTGACATAGTCCTGCCTTTCTCAAGATGTGCAACGTGTTATTGGTCCCACATAGTGGGTGAGCACGGCGACTATTCGAAGAGGCTCACGTCTAAACTGCCGGATTGCTCGAACTCGGTAAACAAGATACCATAGACCTATGAAACGTTGGCAGACCTATACCCTAATGGGAATTATGGCTGGGCTCACAGCGGGTTGCGGATGGGGAAGGCCGCAAGCTATTTCCCATGCAACAGAACCTAAAACGGTGAAGGCTCAAATTCTCGCGCGCATGGGCAATTGGCAAGCGATACGGGCCGATGTCCAGGAGACCATCGTGGTCGATCACCATCCCGCCAAAGCCTTGGAATATCAGGTTACCAGTGATTTATCTCATGGGCAATACGTTGTCTTTCTATCAAAGCCTACGCCTATGGATTTTTATGTCAATGAACATGAAACCATATGGTACCCGCAAAGCACTCACCATTATACGGTATTGCCCAGTTTGCCCGCAGCCGACGCGCCTTTGGGAGTCGTGGCCCAGATGCCTTCGCTACTTCGGGAGGCACATGTCACAGCGGCTGCCATCAAACATAATCTCGTCACGTTGCAGATGACCGTCAATTTTCCGACCTCGAGCAATTCAGCACAAATGCGCGTGACCTATAATACAAAAACTAATGTCTTGACTCAATGGCAGGCCAAGTGGGGCTCGACGCAGATTACGGAAAATTTTTCCCATTTTCAAGTGAATCCATCCGTGGCAGCGGGGACGTATTCGTTTGTGCCTCCTGCGGGCGTCACCTCCGATGTGGCCCTGTCGCAGGTAGGCACTGCGTTAAATGCCGCTAAAAGTGCGGTCGACTTCCCTATTGCCCTGCCTCCGGCTAATGCTGATATGACGCTCAACGCCATCAATATTGGCACCAATGCCCAAGGTCAACGGGTGGTGATAATGAGTTTCACCGCACAAGATGCCAATCCGGTGGTTATTACCGAGAAGGCGCAGGTCCACGCTTTGGTCGGATTGCCGGATAAGGACTTAACTGCAACGACAGCGAATGTGGGGGCGCTTACGGTCTTTTTAGGAGCGCTGCCCGACAATATGGAGGAAGCAGCATTTCTTGTGCGTAAAACGGAGGTCATTGTTGAAGGCGAGACGAGCGTGATTAACACTTTGCTAAATGCCTGGGGCAATGAGCCGTCTCTCGCACCGAGCACATAATAGGCCAAAGGCCTCCCTTTATACTTCATCTACTGGAACCCGGCAACAGAACGTCCCCAGTCGTAGCAGGCATGGTACAATGATTAACAAGTTTCAAGGAGGGGGCCCCCATGAAGCAGGCTGGCTGGGGATTTTCTTCCGGAACATTTGGCGAACTGGTGCAGGGTGTTATTGATCAGACTCCATTCCTGGTAACGATACCGATCCGGTGGGGAACCCGGGCCAAATTTATTCCGGGTGAGAATTCTGAGGTTGTGGTCTATCCGAGGCATCGTAAGAAAGCGCAAAAGGCAGCCCTGTTGGCTTGCCAAGCCTTGAAAAAACCGGGAGGCATTCTAAGCATCTCTTCGGTTATACCCATAGGTAAAGGCATGGCGTCGAGTTCCGCCGACATTGTTGCCAGCATGCGCGCTGTTGCAGCGGCATATGACCGCAGTCTGTTGCCATCGACGATGGCGCGTTTGGCCGCACAGATCGAGCCGTCGGATGGGGTGATGTATCCGCATATGGTGGTCTTTGATCCCGTCAAAGGCATCTTACTGGAAAAATGGCCGATGGCGCCTTACGCCGTGATTGTCGGACTTATCGGACCCGGACGGGTAAACACGGCATTACATCACCGAATGCGCGAATCCTACACCGCCCATCAGCAACAACGCTTAGCGCAGGCGTTAAAAATCGCACGGGAAGCCGCGCATGCACGGCTGGTTTCGCAAATGGGACAAGCGGGATTAATCTCCGCAGAGGTGCAGTGGGAACGGAATCCGGAAGATCGGCTATTGGGCGTGGTGATTGAACAAGCCCATCAGCAGCAATGGGGTGTGGTGACAGCGCATAGTGGGACGGCGCGAGGCTATTTGTTTTCACCACGTGATTTTCACACAGGGGCCATTCTCAAAGCCGAGAGGTTTTTGCGTAGTTTGCAAGCCGGGCCCGTGTTTCGTTTTTGGACGCTCACCCGTCCTGTAGCGACAGCGGGACAATTTGACATTGTCCTTAGCAATGATCGCCATGAGGCATAACAAGGAGCCCGGTTTAGCCGAGCTCCTTAACGGTAAGAGCGGTACCCTACCGGCGTATCGGCCAGCCAACTAATGGCCAAACCAAAGGCGAGAAGACTTAAAAGAAAGAATAAGGAGCTCGTAGCTCCAAAATTTGAGGCAAAAATGCCTGGGGCCAGCATGAGCCCGTTGTTGACCAGAGGGCTTACAAGATCAAAGAGCGGTAAACCGATAATCATCCAAAAGATCCATAATGCCCCACCAAGTGCCATGCCTTTGCTCCATGGCGATCCTTTGAGGCGCGGAGAAAGCCACTTCTGGTATTCATAAGCGACGAGAGTGGCTCCCAAAATTTCTAGGATGTAGCCCAGGACCGCGGCTAGGCGTAAGTTCAAGGTGATCAAAGTACCGTCCCATAGTGCGACATTCAAGGTGGGGGATCCTGCTACGGGGGCTAGGGTCAGAAGAGCAGTAAAGACGGTCGTGCTTATCACGCCTGCCAATAGCGCGCGCGGCCAAAGATCTGATGTATGCTTCATAATGTGCCGCCTTCTTTCTTAAATCGGTAGTGGGTACATTGGGTGCCTGTCACCACAATGTACGCCGGAAATGTGGGGACATGCGCGGTAATTTTAGGCAAAGTGGTGACAAACATGCAGCGCTTGTTTGCGGCCGAAGGATTTCATGCGAAAGTCAAGCCCGCATGGTATCTAACTTGGGCGACATTGTCTCAAACCGGGATGTCTTTTGTGCAACAGGGAATCATCGTGATGGGATTTCTTTTTGCCGTGCGGTATCATTTGGACTTCGCGGAAATTGGTCTGGTCACGACCTCGATGAGCTTAGGCATGATGGCGAGCATGGTCTTTATGGGCATGTTAGCCGATCGATGGGGACCCCGCCGGCTTTTGCGCTGGGGCGCAGTGGTTATGGCGGTGCTTGCAGCTCTTTTAACACAGATACGAGGTTTTGACAGCCTTTTAGGCATGTTCTTCCTGCTGGGTATCAGTTTGGCCGCTGTGCCCATGGCGGGGACAAAGGCGGTCTTCACCGCCTTTCAAAATCGTGCTCGGGGTATGCCCATGGGGATTCGGCAAACGGGTGTGCCTTTAGGGGCGGCACTGGCCGCCATGATTTTGCCCGTTTTAGCGCTGCATGAGGGGCTCAATGCGGTCTACGGATTGTTTGCTGTGGAACTCTTTGTGGTGGGCTGGATTTTTTCGAGTGTCATCGAACCATCTGTTAAGGCGCCAGCGGCTGTACCCAAGGTGCAGAGCAAACTGCCTCGGTCTTTATGGACACCGGCTACCGTGTCCGTTTTGATGGTAGCCGGCCAATACTTTCTTATTACGTTTACTTTAGAGTATTTGCATCGGTTTCGCCATTTTACGTTATCTCAGGCGGGATTTGCTCTAGCCTTGGCGCAAATTGGCGGAGGCATTGGGCGTATTGTTTTTGGGGCCTATAGTGACCGGACTGGGGCTAACCGTCCGCGGACGATCAGTCAGATTGCTCTTTTAGCTTTTATTATGGTGGGCTTTGTCGTATTCCTCCCGCAGCATATCGGTTTTGGGTGGATTTGTCTTGTTTGGTTTTTGATGGGGATGGGGGCTATTGGCTGGAATGCGTTGTCTTTAACGTGGGCGGCAGAAACGGTGCTCCCTGAGCAGGCAGGTATGGCAATGGGATTTGTCGGGACGGTGGTGTTTTTAGGATCGGCCTTTTTCCCGCCTATACTCGGAGCTGTTATTGACAGTACTCACCATTTTCGGCCCGCTTGGGGTTTGTTGGCGTTTATATTGCTGGGGGCCGGGTTGCTGGCCTATCAGGCGAGCAAACCGCTGCGTTTGTCCTAACACTGGGTGCCACTTGGTGGAACAAGGTGATAGAATGCCCAAAGAATAGGAGAACGAGAAAGTAGGCGAGATCATGATTCGTTGGGGCATTATGGGCACGGCTGATATTGCGCGAGGTGGGTTTCTCCCCGCCTTACAGGAAGCCGGGGGCGGTGAAGCGTGGCTGGTGGCATCGCGTGATATGGAAAAAGCGCGCCAATTTGCAGCGCAAAACGGGGTTGTAAAAGCTGCGGGTGATTACCATGCCATTTTGGAAAGTGACGAAGTCGACGCGATTTATATTCCCTTACCTAATCATGCTCACTATGAATGGACGATGAAGGCGCTAAAAACGGGCAAGCCGGTCGTGTGTGAAAAACCCTTAAGTGGGTCGTGGTCCGAGGCAGAAGCCTTGATCAAGGAAGCACAGCGGACGCACGCATTGTTGTGGGAAGCGTATGCCTTTCAGTTTCAACCACAATGGTTGCGGGTGCAGCAATTGGTATGGGAAGGGGCTATTGGGGATCATGTAGAAATCCACGGGACCTTTAATACGGTTTTGGGGCGGCCTGGGGATGCACGGTGGTTTAAAGCTTTTCAAGGAGGTGCGTTGAATGATCTAGGTTGTTATCCTGTTCATGTCACGTCCTTGTTGCTGAAAGACTTGCCTGGGGATGTGTGGGCGCGTGCGCATGTGCCTCAGGAAGTTGATGAGTCGGTTTGGGCCGTTTTGCGTTATGCTGGCATGCAGCAGTTAATCATGAATGTGTCTTTTGTTCGGCGCTACGACACGCAAACGCGAATCATTGGTTCAGAAGGCGAAATTCGTTTGTCAAATACGTATCATCCGTCTGCTCGCGATGCCGTGGAAATTCGCACGGCGCAGCGTGTTGTCAAAGAATATACCATGCAGGGACAAAAACCTTTTACGGATATGATCCGCCATGTCCATGCCGTGATGCAAGGAGTCAGTGAGCCTATCCAGTTGGTACGGGATGTGGCGTGGCCGACGCTTTGGACGATGGAACAAATTCGCAGCCGCTGGAGCACGGTGAGCTAGAATGAAAGGACGAACAGCGATGATGGGGTTAGACGCGAGCAAGGTGTTTCCGCCTACGTTTCAGTGGGGAGCGGCGACCGCTGCCTATCAAATAGAAGGCGCCGCCCAAGAAGATGGCAGGGGCCCTTCCATTTGGGATGACTTTTCGCACACACCTGGTAAGACCTATCACAACGATACGGGCGATATCGCTTGCGACCACTATCACCGGATGGTCCAAGACGTTGACTTGTTAGCTCAGGTGGGCGTGTCCCATTACCGCTTTTCAGTCTCATGGTCTCGCGTGTTTCCCCAAGGCCATCTGCGGACTGTCAATCCGTCAGGTCTGGCGTTTTATGACCGTTTGGTAGACACCTTGCTGGACCGAGGCATTACACCCGCGCTTACCTTATATCATTGGGATTTGCCCAGTGCCTTGCAAGCTCAGGGGGGGTGGACTCAGCGCGGGACGGCTGAGATATTTGCAGACTATGCAGGATTTTTGGCCGAACGTTTGGGAGACCGTATTCCGATCTGGATTACCCATAATGAGCCGTGGTGCACCGCTGTTTTAGGGCATTTGCTGGGGGAACATGCGCCAGGAGTGCGTGATCCCGAACAGGCGTTGCAAGCAGCCCACCATGTGCTGCTGTCCCATGGATTGGCGTCGCAAGCTATCCGGGCTGCAAGGCCTAAGGCGCAAGTTGGGATTACCTTAAATTTGACTCCGGCCTATGCCAAGAACGAGCAGGCACCAAATCAGGCAGCGGCGCATTTGCAAGATGTGTTTTCAAACCGTTGGTACTTAGATCCCTTGTTTCGAGGAACTTATCCTCAGGAGCTGGAAATTCTATTCGGCAAAATGCCTGAGATGGGGCCGCGCGATATGCGTATCATTGCCCAGCCGTTGGATTTTTTAGGGATTAACTATTATTTTTCACAAGTGGTTGAGGCTGTGACGGACAAGCTCTGGCCCGCGCGCATCGTTCCGCCTCAAGGGCCGGTGACGGCGATGGGATGGCCTTTGATGCCTCAGGGGTTAACCGACCTGTTGATGCGCCTAACCCACGAATACGGCCCGGTGCCTCTTATAATTACGGAAAACGGCGCGGCCTATGATGACGTGGTGTCTGAGGGGCGCGTTCACGATTCCGCGCGCATCCGTTACTTAGAATCGCATATTGCCGCGGTGGCTGAAGCGATGAAACAAGGGGCCGATGTCCAAGGATATTACGTGTGGTCCCTTATGGATAATTTTGAGTGGGCCTTTGGGTATTCTAAACGCTTTGGCTTATTGTACGTTGACTATGCAACCCAAGAGCGCATCTTTAAAGATAGTGCGTTGTGGTACCAGAATTTTCTGAGGACCGTAAAGCGCTGAATACTTTGGTGATGAACCGCGGTGGCTTCTTCGTAGATGTGGAATCTTTTGGTTATAAGCTCGGTGACGGGTACCAGGTGATTGCGTTGCAATCCCAGTCTCTAACGGACGGGTCAGGCAGGCGGAAGTGCATAGGGAGGTCAAACAGGGAAAACGCCAGTCCTTGACGATGAGATTACCTTCGACGGCAAGGGGGGGTCAAGAGTTTCGCTTTGCGCTTTGCCTAAACAATGAGCCAAGCCGGGAGTTGCACCAAAAGGCTTGGCTCATTGTTTAGTGACTGCGACACATTCGTATCATTCATTGAAGGCGCCGATGCATTCGATGATATCTTACGCCGGGGTAAAGAACCGGCTGGCCCGTTATAGGAACGTTTACGCCGTTGCAGGCTCAAGCCTTCTTCAGGATGGAGCCTGCAACCGCCCGGAAGTGCAGACGTTGGCATGTCATTGCCAAGGTGCGCCTTCCGTGCAGTGGGTGCGTTACACCACCTCCGTCAAAGAGTCCAACAGGCTTAGCGTTAATCGCACGCGTGCCGGATCGCAGCTTCGTAATCCAGGTAGCGCATTAGAATGTGAATAAAATCCTGCCGTTCCGCGGGTTGAAGTCTGGCGATGGCCTGTGCCGCGCTGCTATGGATAAAGAAGTCGAGGTCGGCCAGCATTTCTTGTCCCTTTTGTGTCAAAGAAATGACCACCAGACGGCGATCATGCACGTCACTTCGTCGTTTTGTCCAGTGTAGCGCTTCGAGCCCTTGGGTTAGGCGGGTCAGCGAGGTGGCCCGGATTCCTAAGGCTTTTGCTAAAGCGCCGGCGGTTTTGGGTCCTGTCCGGAGTTGAAAGAGGCAACGAATTTGGGCAAGGCTTAAATGATGTGTTGTAGACAATTCTTCGAGAATGGGTTCAGCGGTCAATATGGCATCAAAGAATATATGTAAGGCCATGCTCCGATCATTGCGTTCCACTCGAAAATTCCTCTCTTCTGCTATCGCATGAGACGGTGCAGCCGTCGTGAAAATCATGCCAGATACGTTGTCGTTCGAACAGAAGGCGCGAGAATCTTTGTATATCCTGCACGGATTTTAGGCCAGTCCGCCCACGATTATCAGAAGACGCTGGAGATTATGCAGGAAATTTGGCGTTCGCCGCGAATATATGAAAGTGTTAGGTAGCAATCGATGAGTAAGGATTGAAGCGTTTATCATTCCTTAAGATGCTTACTCATGGATTGCTAAAGGTAGAGGAGGCAATGGCAGGATCATGCGAGGCAAAACAGCTTTAGCGTTGATAGGTGCAAGCCTGATGGTGTTATCGGGGCCTGTCATGGCATACGCCGCATCATTGCAACAATTGCAGCAGGAAGAAGCTCAGGCCCAATCGCAACTAGCGCAGGAACAAAGCCAATATGCTCAGACGCAAGCCGCAATCAATCAAGCAGCTGCTCAAATTAGCTCTTTGAACCAAAAATTAGCTCAAGCCCAAAATCAGATAGGGTCGACAAATCAACAATTAGCGGTAACGAATGCGCAAATGCAAAAAACCGCCGCTCTATTAGCCAGCACACAAGCCCAATTGAGTGCGACAGAAAATGAATTGAATGCCACGCAAGCCAATTATCAAAAAACCAAGGCACTGGTTGCCCAGACCCAAAATAGCCTTATCCAGGAAAGTAAGCTATTAAGCGGACAACTGCAGCTGATTGAAGAACGAGGGTCTATTGGATATTTGGACGTGCTCCTAGGAGCCAATTCTTTCAATGATTTTGTCAGCCGATTGGATTTATTGGGCCAAGTCGCGGGACAAGCGGCCAGTGAAGTGAATGTGATTAAAGCTGAAGAAGCCCAAGAGACCAAGGAAAAAGAAAGCTTGAAAGCAGAGGCGCAATTATTGTCGGCCGCGCAGGCATCTTTAAGCGCGCATCAGTCGCTCCTCCAACAAGAACGCAATTTGTTAGCGAGTCAAGAAAGCCAAGCCTTGGCACTACATAATCAAGCCGTATCTGACGCGCAAAGTGCGGCCAGCACCATCGCGGTACGGCGACAAACCGAAACGCAGTTGCAAAATCAACAGCAGCAACTGTCACAAAATATGGCGGCTCTGGGCAATCGCATTAGTGAAATTGCTTCCCAGATTCAATCATTGCTATCTCAGTTCAATCAAGGCAACTTATCGCAACGCGCCTTGTATAACGCGATGCTTCCTCTTGTCACACCGATTGCCCAACAGGAGAATTTGCCTCCAGCCCTTGTCATTGCGGTGATTACGGAAGAATCAGGGGGTAACGCGAATGCGGTCAGTTCTGCTGGAGCAATTGGGCTCATGCAATTAGAACCAGGCACTGCAGCCGTCTTAGGCATTTCACCGTCAGAGCTCTATAATCCTGAAGAGAATCTTTTAGCCGGGTGCCTTTATTTAAGGGAGATGCTGAACATGTTTGGCGGCAATCTTTCTGTGGCATTGTCGGCTTACAATGCAGGACCTGGCGCTGTGCAGGCAGGCGGGGACCGCGTGTTGCCGTATACAGTCGGCTACGTGGATAATATTGAGAGTCTCTATGCGATGTATAGTCAATGGTAGGGTATTTTTAAACCCCTTCCGTTGGGTTATTAGGGGGAGGGTTACCTCCCGAATTGGGTGAGGGATGGGATAAGGGGCGATAATGGCGCATCAGAGCCAGTGCCCCTAAAATCAGAGCCATGGCGCCTCCCCAATAGGGATTACCCCAAAATGACAGCATAAGACCGGCAGTCGCGACGACGGCCAACCATGATCCGCGAAAGCGGGTCTTTTGCGTTGCAGGAGGGATTACGGCTAAGACGAACGCAACAAGAACTCCAAATGCTGCAGGAAGACGGAGATCGAGCTGAGGCGCTTGCGCATTGGCATGCATGAGGAACAAAATGGCGTCGGCCACCACATAAAGCGCAGGCGGTAGACTCATAGCAATGGGCAACCATGATTTTTTAGGAAATATTCGCCTTAACGCCAACATCATCCAGACCGCAAGGAGGGGGGGAAGCCATGCGGCCCAAAAAGCGGGAAGACTATAAAAGAAAGGAAATAAAGGAACTTTCGCGATTAGATACGGCCGAAATAAAGCGGATTCCAACCACAACGCCGATAAGATAAGCCAGGGAATGCGGGCTTTCCATACCATCACCTTCACGCTCTCCTCTCTAGTGGAACAATTACCCTCAGTATGCCCGCAGAGGAGTAAAAATAGCCCAAGCAACGAAACCTATAGCACAGGGGATGAGAAAAGTGCTATTGTAATATATCGGGCAAAATTTTTCCGTCACGGACTCTTTTTTCGAAGATGGCGGTTGAACATTGGGAATCACAGAGTTTGCCGCTTTTTCCCGTGGAGCCCGCAGCGATTTGGTGTAAAAGGCGGTAAACCTCCGCGTTATTAAGGGGCGTTCCCCTGTGGAGGATATACAAGACGAGTAATTTGCAAAATGCGGAGGGGATCCGATGCAAAACCGGTGGTTTCGAGGCGTCATTACGATTGTCCTGGTTGTTTTGTTTATTTCCACCCTGATGGACATACTTAACGCCCGTACCGCGCCTGTCCAGGAACAAGCGTATAGTTCACTGATTAGCGCCACCCTTAAGCATCAAGTGAAGACGGCCGACGTGAATTCTTCGCAGCATGTGGTGACTTGGACCAATGCGCAAGGGCAGCATTATGAAACGGTGTATGCGCCTGGCGATACCAGTGCTCTGAGTACTCAATTATATGCTAATGGTGCGAACGTCACGGTCACCAAACCGTCCAGTTCGGCGATGTGGGTCGGCTTAATCGGTGACTTTTTGCCGGTGCTGATTGTCATTGGATTTGTGTTTTTCTTTTTCCGGCAAAGTCAGGGCGGCAACCGGATGATGTCCTTTGGCAAGACTCAAGCCCATTTGCAGGCGGATAACTTGCCCAAGGTCACCTTTGCAGACGTCGCAGGTGTCGATGAAGAAAAACAAGAGTTGGAAGAGATTGTTGACTTTCTGAAAAATCCTAAGCGGTACATGGACATGGGCGCACGCATACCGAAAGGCGTTTTGCTCTTTGGCTCGCCTGGTACCGGTAAAACGCTTCTTGCGCGTGCGGTGGCAGGAGAAGCGGGGGTTCCATTCTTTTCGGAAAGTGGGTCAGGATTTGTTGAGATGTTCGTCGGTGTGGGGGCATCTCGGGTTCGCGATCTCTTTGAACAAGCTAAGAAAAATTCGCCCTGTATTTTGTTTATTGATGAGTTGGATGCGGTGGGCCGCATGCGTGGAGCGGGATACGGCGGAGGCAATGATGAGCGTGAACAGACTCTAAACCAGTTGCTGGTGGAAATGGATGGTTTTGGGGTCAACGAAGGCGTTATTGTGATGGCCGCCACCAACCGTCCGGACGTTCTCGATCCGGCATTATTACGCCCGGGCCGGTTTGATCGTCAAATTATGGTGCCGCGGCCCGACCAAAAAGGACGACGGAAGATTCTCGAAGTCCATGTGGAAAACAAGCCCTTGGATTCTGATGTGGATTTAGACGTGATTGCACGGAGAACGCCAGGTTTCACGGGGGCCGATCTAGCGAACTTGGCTAATGAGGCTGCACTCTTGGCTGCTCGGGAACGGCGGAAGAAGATTACGATGCAAAACTTTGAAGAAGCTTCAGAGCGTGTGATGGCGGGCCCGCAGAAAAAGACTCGCGTGTTGTCTGAATTCGAAAAGCGTGTAGTGGCGTTCCATGAGGGGGGTCACACGCTTGTGGGAATGTTGGTGCCGCACGGGGATCCGATTAATAAGGTGACGATTATCCCTCGGGGCATGGCCATGGGCTATACCATGCCTATGCCAGAAGAAGACCGTTATCTGATTACCAAAGAGCAGATCTTGGATAAAGTGGCGATGTCTTTAGGTGGGCGCGCTGCAGAGCAAATTGTGTTTGGCGAGATTTCTACGGGGGCGTCCGATGACCTGGAGAAGTCAACCAAGATGGTCAAACAAATGATTACTGAGTTTGGGATGTCCGAGGAACTAGGTCCGATGACTTATGGTACGCGCCAAGATCAAGTCTTCCTCGGACGAGACTTGATGCGCCAGCGTAATTACTCGGAAGAAGTGGCCTCAAAAATTGACCAAGCGATTCGGCATATCGTCATGCAGCAATATGAGCGCGCTAAATCGTTACTATTGCAGCACCGCATCACCTTAAACCGCATTGCGATTGAATTGATCGACCGAGAAACGTTAGATGCGGCACAACTAAAAGAGATCTTACGGGCGACAACCTAAAAGAAAAGAGCGCAGAAGCGCTCTTTTCTTATTTGGGCCAGACTAATTCAAGATTGTGGGGGGTAATAACGCGGGCCCCGTCCTCGCTGTTGGCTACGGGCATGCGCTTCATTGCACGCTCAGCCACCACATCGAGGATAATTTCGGGAGGACGGGGATCCTCCTGCATAATTAGGTTAAGAGCGGCTCTGTCAATTTGAACCCAGCGTTCTTGACCTGAGTTAGGGTCTTGAACAGCGACTCGCAGCCATTGTGTATCGGCAGAAACATTTACTCGTATCGCCACGTAAATCCCCCATCCGCCATCTCCTCACGCCGCCGGATTCGCGTTAAAGGAAACACCTTATTGGCCATCAATTGATCACCTGTATAATAAACGTTTGTGACCGTGCGGGCGTTACTATAAATGAATGAAAAGGCTTTTGTCTAGTGAATTCCGTCGAATGACTGAATATCGGATGTGGTTCTCGCCCCTGTGCCTTGAATAAACGTGTTATAATTTTGGCGCGTACAATGTCTTGCTGGCCTATCGCCAGGTGCCATTTATGAAAGAGGGGAATCTATGGCTCCGCGATTCCGTATGTATTTCAAGATTGTCTTGGCCATGGTTATTGATGCGATTATGATTAACGCTTCGGTGTACCTAGCCTTGTATTTGCGGTTTGATGTTCCCTATATTCCACGCCAGTATCTCCAACCTTACCAACATATTGCCATTTATTTTACCCTTACGACAATTCTTTTGTTGTGGGTCACACGCATTTATCATCGGATGTGGCAATATGCGGGTTCGCGCGATGCTCAGGTGCTCATTGGATCGCTGTTGGGGAGTGTTGTGTTTTTAGACGGTTACTTGCTTCTAGACAAGGCGGCGCACTATCCCCGTGGCGTCTATGTTCTTTATGTGCTGTTTGCCATGGCTTTAGTGGGAGGCTGGCGGTTTCTCATTCGCTCGTACTATGACATTACATGGATGCCGAAAAGCAAGGCGGCTCCGCGTGTGCTCATTGTGGGGGCTGGTAAAGCAGGCCAATTAGTTGCCCAAGAATTAGCGCGTCACCCCGAAGTGGGACAAGCGGTGGGGTTCTTAGATGATGATACGGCCAAACACGGGATGCAGATTGGAAACCTCAAGGTCTTGGGAACGACAGAGCAACTTCGGAGCCTTCTGCGTGATCACCACGTCGATCAAGTCCTCTTTGCAATTCCTTCGGCATCCGGTAAAGTTTTGCGTCCATTAGTGGACCAATGCCGAGACCTGAATGTGAAAACGCGTTTATTGCCTGCCATAAATCAGATGATTGGTGGTCAGGTTCTGGTAAACCAAATTCGTGACATTCAAATCGAAGACTTGCTGCAGCGCGAGCCGGCGGTGGTTGATTTGGCTGAGATCGCGGGATATATTACGAATCGCACGGTGATGGTAACGGGGGCTGGGGGCACGATTGGATCCGAACTCTGCCGGCAAGTGGCGCGTTTTAATCCCCGTTGTCTTGTGCTGTTGGGTCTTGATGAAACGTCAATTTTTGATATTGAACAGGAAATGCGGGCCAGCTATCCGGAGATGCGGGTAGCGCCAGTGGTGGCTGACTTGCGCGATTTAGGCCGTATACAACACGTTATGGAACAGAATCGTCCAGAAGTTATCTTTCATGCCGCGGCTCACAAACATGTGCCATTAATGGAAATCCAACCTCCCGAGGCGATTCGCAACAATGTTGAAGGGTTGTGGGGTTTCCTTGATATGGCTCAAAAGATGCATGTCGAGCGCTTTGTGTTTATATCCACGGACAAGGCCGTGAATCCTACTAGTGTCTATGGGACTACCAAACGTATCGGAGAAATCCTCGGGGCTATTTACGCTCAAAATACGCATATGCGATTCGTTACGGTGCGCTTTGGCAATGTCTTGGGCTCGCGCGGTAGTGTCTTGCCCACCTTCCAACGACAAATTGCACAAGGGGGACCGCTGACGGTGACTCACCCCGACATGGTGCGGTACTTTATGACCGTTGCCGAAGCCTGCCAATTGGTTGTGCAGGCAGGTGCTATGGGCAAGGGCGGCGAAACGTTTGTGCTCGATATGGGTGAACCGATAAAAATTATGGACTTGGCCACAAATCTAATTCGGCTATCAGGCCTCACGCCCGGGGTGGATGTGGATATTGTCTTCACGGGTTTGCGTCCGGGCGAAAAACTATATGAAGAGCCCTTAACGCCAGAAGATCAAACCAAAGCGACCAAAAATTCTCGGATTTTTATCCATACAGGGGACGTCCCCAATGCACGCCGCCTCCTGCCACTGCTAGAAGAATTGGTCGAGGCGGGGCGCAGAGCGGATGAACCGCGAATTCGACGGCTGTTGAAAGAAATTGTCCCCGAATACCAGCCCCAAAACAGCAATGTGGCAGCGCTGCCGGGGATGGGATTGTCGACGACAGGAGGAGAAGCCCGTGCTCACTGAAAACGCGCAGACAACCTATTTTGAGCAGTTAATGGAGCGCTTGGCCACGCGCACCGCGGTGGTGGGAGTTGTGGGCCTCGGCTACGTGGGTCTTCCCTTGGCCGTGGAGCACGCGGCGGCAGGCTTTTTTGTCATCGGACTCGATGACAATTTAAGCAAGGTCGATCGAGTCAACAAGGGGGACAATTATATTCCTGATGTGGATTCGGATCTCTTGCGAAGCCTCACTGCGTCGGGCAAGCTGCAGGCGACTGGGGATTATGAGCGCCTGACAGAAGCCGATGTCATCATTATCTGTGTTCCGACACCCTTGACGACGAATAAGGAGCCCGACCTTTCCTATATTCTAGCGGTAGCTGAAAAAGTTCGCCGTATTATGAGACCAGGCCAATTGATTGCACTGGAAAGCACGACCTACCCGGGGACAACAGAAGAGGTTCTTGAGCCTATTTTAGAAACCAGCGGCTTACGCGTAGGGGATGAATTTTTTCTGGCTTTTTCTCCAGAACGTGTCAATCCTGGGGACGCGGTGTATAAGACGGGCAATACACCTAAACTTGTGGGCGGGGTCACGGAAAAGTGTCGGCAAGCGGCGACACTGTTATATCAACAGTCGATATCGCACGTGATTCCGGTGTCCTCCCCACGCGTGGCAGAAATGTCTAAGGTTTTCGAGAACACCTACCGCGCGGTCAATATAGCTTTGGTTAATGAGTTGGCCCTTCTATGTGACCGGATGAATCTTGACGTATGGGAAGTGTTGCAAGCGGCGGGGACCAAACCCTTTGGTATTCAAATCTTTCAACCGGGTCCTGGTGTGGGCGGACACTGCATTCCCTTAGATCCCTTCTACCTTAGCTGGAAAGCCCGCGAATACGATTTCCCGACGCGCTTTATTGAGTTGGCAGGCGAGATCAATTTACGCATGCCCTACTTTGTGGTCGACAAAGTGGTGCGCGCGATGAATGGACAAAAAAAGGCGGTGAACGGCTCCCGTATTCTTTTGTTAGGCGTGGCGTATAAAAAGGACATCAATGATGAACGCGAATCGCCAGCTCTTAAGATTTTCGAACTGCTTGAGCAGCAAGGGGCGGTCGTGCAATATCACGATCCTTATGTTCCTGTGGTCAAACCCCATACCTTCTTTTCTCGTCAAATTCGGTCGGTGCCCTTGACGCAGGATTTGCTAGAATCCCAAGATTGCGTCGTTATTACGACGGATCACTCGACCGTAGACTATGCTTGGGTTGCGCAACACAGTGCGCTAATTGTTGATTCCCGTAACGCCTGCAAAGACCTTGGGAATCGCGACAATATTGTGCGCTTGTAAGAAGCTAAACCAGAAGGGTGGCACGATTCATGACAATTCGAACGGCGCTGATTGGATGCGGTAAAATCGGGCAAAAGCACTTGCAAGCGCTTGTCCACCAACAAGCCCTAGAGTTAGTCGCAACGGTGGATCCGGACCGGGCGAAAGCCGACGCAGCGGCCGTGGCTTTTGATGCGGAGGCTTTTGATGACGCCTTGGCGGCATTTGACGCAATGGATCTTGATGCCGCCATTATTGCAGCCCCTTCAGGATTGCACCGAGCCTTGGCCTTCCAAGCCCTGGACCGGGGTCTTCACGTCATGATTGAAAAGCCACTTGCATTGTCGTACCACGATGCACAAGCTATTGTTGACTATGGACGTCAGCGCGGCGTGGTCGTTGTCGTGACCCAGTTTAATCGCATGTTACCCACGGTCAGCAAATTATTGGCCGCTCATCAAGAAGGACGGCTGGGACGAGTGGTGAACGGCGGCGTGGCCGTTCGGTGGGCCCGTCCCCAGTCGTATTATGACGAGGCACCTTGGCGGGGCACCTTTGCCATGGATGGAGGCGTTTTGTTTAATCAAGCGATTCATGCCTTGGATGTGCTGTTACAAGTGATGGGGCCCGTTGATGAGGTTTTTGCCCATACCGCGACGTTGACACATGCTATCGAAGCGGAAGATACGGTAGCTGGCAGCTTGCGGTTTGTGTCGGGGGCCTTGGCGTCGGTTGTTGCCACGACGTGTGTACCGCAAACCAATTTAGAAGAGCGCATTACGGTGGTCGGTGACCAAGGCGTCGTGATGATTGGCCCAACTGTTCAGCAAATCGCAACATGGCGGGTCGGGACGGATGACGAAGCGGCTGTGCGTCAAGCCATCTTGGACCTGCCTTCCCGACCTAGCTGGCAAAGTCATCATGACGCATTGCAGGATTTTGCCGAAGCGATTGTCCGTCAGACGCCGGCTCGGTTGGATGCCGCCACGGCGCTGCCCAGCATCCAGGTCATTGAAGGACTCATGCGCTCCGGACGCGAGGGGCGAGTAGTCAAGATGGATGAAATCGCAAGGAGTTGACTCATGACAAACCATCAACAAGGCCTGCATTGTGTCATTGAAGAAGGGGCACGCATTGGCCAGAATGTGACATTAGGTCATCATGTCATCGTGCATAAAGACGTGGTGATTGGAGACAACGTGGTGATAGGCGATGGGGCAATTTTAGGGAAAGCCCCAGCCCGCAGTAAAACCAGCAATTTGCATACCGGGAACTTAGAACCCCTAATCATTGGGGAGGGCACGGTTATTGGGGCACAGGCGATTTTATATCGAGGAGCCAAGCTGGGACGGGACTGTTTTATTGCGGACCAAGCCGTTATTCGCGAGCGCTGTATATTGGGCGCGTATGTGGTCGTCGGACAGCGGTCGACGGTTGAAAATGACTGCACCATCGGAGATTATACGAAATTGCAGACGGCCGTGTATTTAACGGCTCACACAACCGTGGAAGATCACGTTTTTATTGCGCCGATGGTGACCACCACGAATGACCCCTATGTGGCGCGTACGGAAGCGCGCCATGATGCCATATTGGGCCCGACGATTCACCGGGCTGCACGCATTGGCGGTGGCGCCGTGATTTTGCCGGGTATTCACGTGGGGCAAGAAGCCCTCATCGCAGCTGGAGCCGTGGTCACGCGAGACGTCGCAGCGTATCGGCTGGTTATGGGCGTTCCTGCACGAGTTGTGCGCCAAGTGCCAGAAGAACAGTGGATTTTTTGGCCCGATGGCAGTCATAAGGAGACATTGGTGCCTCCTGGTCGGGCTAAGGATGAAGCGGGCGGCAAAGCCTAGCCCTGTGTCGGCAAATTTGAGCAGAAGAAGGAGGAGACGGCGCGGCTTTTCGCATGGTTCGCGGCCGTAAATACGTTATGAATATCCCGGCTTTTACCTTGTCTAGACAAATTCAGGAAATTGGACCGGCCGTGGAAGAGGCTATGCATGAGGTGGTCAACTCCGGACAGTTTATTTTAGGTCCGCAGGTGCAAGCGTTTGAAGAGCGCATCGCGCAAATGACGGGAACAGGGTATGCTGTGGGGGTAGCGAATGGATCCGATGCCTTATATTTAGCGTTACGGGCTGCGGGCGTTGGACCGGGTGATGAAGTCATCACCACGCCGTTCACATTCTTTGCAACGGCAGGAAGTATTTTGCGAACAGGCGCGAAACCGGTCTTTACCGACATTAATCTGGATACCTTTAATATGGACCCGGATCAAGCGTCGGCTCGGATTTCCCCCCGGACCCGAGCGATGCTCCCGGTCCACTTATTTGGGCTGATGGCCGACATTGACGCCTTGCGCCAGCACTATGCGGGGGTGATTATTGAAGATGCGGCCCAAGCGATTGGCGCAACACTCCGCAATAAGCCTGCTGGGAGCGTGGGTGATCTGGCGGCCTTCAGCTTTTTCCCGACGAAGAATTTAGGCGCTTTTGGAGATGCGGGAATGGTGACGACGACGAATGACCAATGGGCAACCATGTTGCGGTCGCTACGCGTCCATGGGTCACGCCAAAAATATCACCATGAATGGTTAGGCATCAACTCGCGTTTGGACGCGGTGCAAGCCGCCGTATTAAACGTGAAGCTGAATTATTTGGCGCACTGGACGACCAGGCGACAGGAAATCGCCGAGCGCTATCGTCAAGGATTTGTGGAACGGCGCGTTAGCGATATTCACCTTCCCAGTGTTCCCCAAGGATTTAGCCATGTATTTCATCAATATACGATAAGGGCCGAAGCCAGAGACCGATTGAGCGCCTATCTAAAGGATCGGGGTATTGGTACGACGGTCTATTATCCCTTGTCGCTACACCTGCAGCCAGCTCTGCGAGACCTTGGCTACCGGCTAGGAGACTTCCCGCGCAGCGAACAAGCGCAAGATGAAGTACTCTCCTTGCCCATGTTTCCGGAATTGACCGATCAAGAGGTCGATTACGTGGTCCAACAAATTGCGGCATTTTATCAGGGTGGTTAGGCATGATGAAAGTGGTCACCATCGTAGGCGCCAGGCCCCAGTTTATTAAGGCGGCGGTCGTTTCACCGAGGCTACGGCAAGTCGCCCACGAAGTGTTGATTCATACGGGTCAGCATTATGATCAAACTCTCTCGACCGTTTTCTTTGAGCACCTTCCGATTCCTCACCCGGATTATACGTTGACAGCCGGCTCCGGGACGCACGGTGTTCAGACAGGGCGGATGCTGGTGGATCTCGATCCGATTTTACAACGGGAAGCGCCTGATTGGGTGATTGTCTATGGGGATACCAATAGTACCGTGGCGGGCGCGTTGGCAGCGGTTAAAATGGGGATACCGGTTGCGCATGTCGAGGCAGGGCTGAGAAGTTTCAACCGCTCGATGCCAGAAGAAATCAACCGCGTCATGACTGACCATATCGCGACACGGTTATATTGTCCAACGCAGCAGGCGGTGCACAATCTCGCGCAAGAAGGGATTCGCTCGGGGGTCAAGCTCACCGGAGACGTCATGGATACCCTGGTTGACCAAACCCCAGATAATCTTGCGGTTCTTAACCGGTATGGAATAGATTCGGGGCAATACATTTTAGCCACCGTGCACCGCGCCCAGAACACGGATGACAGCGGACACTTGCATAGCCTGTTACAAGCCTTTATGGCCTTACCCAAGCCGGTGTTCTGGCCGATGCATCCAAGGACACGGCAAAAAATACACGAATTTCAGCTCGACGCCTTATTAACCCCGCCAATTATGGTTGTTGACCCCGTAGGCTATCAGGAGATGATTACACTCGAACGGCATGCCTATGCGGTTGTGACAGATTCTGGCGGCGTGCAGCGCGAAGCTTGCCGCGTGGGAACCCCCACTTACATTTTGCGTGAAGAAACAGAGTGGGGAGAGCTCGTGGCAACAGGGCAAGCGGTCTTAACCGGGTGGCGGACCCATGACATTGTTACGGCCGTTCTGGAACAGCGGGCGCGTCCAAAACCTGCGATCCACGCCTATGATCCCGTGGCGATGATTCTCGAGGATTTACTACGCAAGGAGGAATAGCATGCGCGCACAATTTTTGCCGTACAATTTGCCGGACCTGGGAGAAGACGAAGAAGCCGCGGTACTCGAGACCTTGCGCAGTCATTGGATTTCACGGGGACCGCAAACCGACTTATTTGAGCAGGACTTATCGGCGTATCTTCAAGGGGCTACGGTGGTTGCCCTGTCATCGTGTACTGCAGGTATGCACTTGGCGTTATTGGCACTAGGGATTGGCCCTGGAGACGAAGTGATTACCACGCCTTATACCTTTGCAGCATCTGTCAATGTGATTATTCATGCAGGCGCAACGCCGGTGTTAGTAGACGTCGAAGAGGACACCGCTAACATTAATATGGCGCAGGTCGAAGATGCGCTGACCGAACGAACCAAAGCGATTTTGCCAGTACATTATAGTGGACATCCGGTTGATCTATCGGCATTGAACCGCTTGCGTGACACTTATCATCTTCCCATTATTGAGGATGCGGCCCATGCTTTAGCCAGCACCTATGACGGGAAAAAGGTGGGGACATTTGGCAATCTGACCTCATTTTCTTTTTATGCCACGAAAAACCTCACCACTGGCGAAGGGGGGGCACTCGTGGTGCCAGATGAAGAGCTTGCCCAGAAAATCCGCGTCTTGTCTTTGCACGGGATGTCGCATCATGCGTGGAACCGGTATGGCGAATCGGGATCATGGGTGTATAGCGTGGAGGCCGCCGGATTTAAATATAACATGACTGACATTCAAGCCAGCTTGGGACGTGTACAATTGGCAAAACTCACACGCATGCAAGCAAAGCGGCGCTGGATCGCAGAGCAATTCCATCAGGCGTTTCGTGATTTGCCCGTGATATTGCCGGCCCAAAGGACAGGGGTGGAACACGCCTGGCACCTCTATCCTTTGCGGCTGCAATTAAGTGCCTTGCGCATCAGCCGTGCAGAGTTTGTAGAGGCCTTGAAGGCGCGCAATATTGGGGCCTCTGTTCACTTCATTCCCATTCATTGGCACCCTTACTACCAGGAGCGTTTTCACTGGCAACCGGGCCAGTTTCCTGTAGCCGAGCGGTACTTTAATGGAGAGGTTTCCTTGCCTTTATATCCGTCCATGTCTGAGCAAGATGTGGATGACGTGATTGCTGCCGTCCGTGAGATTCTCTTATCGCATCTCAAATGATTCAGCGCAAGATTAAAAGAGGTCTCGATATTATCTTGTCCTTGGTCGCCTTGACCTTGCTGTCGTGGCTTATGGTGATATTGGCGTTATGGATTCGGTGGGATTCAAAGGGGCCAGCTTTTTACGTCCAAACGCGTATTGGGCGCCACGGGCAGCCATTTAAGATGTGGAAATTTCGTACCATGCAAGTTGGCGCGGATATCCATTGGACGGCGCCCAGCCCTGATGAGGCGCTGACCTACCGATTTCAAGATCATCAGGACTGGCGCATTACGCGCCTTGGCAAGTGGTTGCGGCGCACATCGTTGGATGAATTGCCGCAGCTGTGGAATGTCTTGACCGGTTCCATGTCCCTGGTGGGACCAAGGCCAGAAATTCCTGAAATGGTGGCGCTGTATCCGGCGTATGCGCATGCTCGTCATAACGTTCAGCCAGGGATTACGGGGCTGGCTCAAATTATGGGACGAGGCGATCTGACCTTAGAGGAAACGCTTCAGTGGGACCTCTGGTATTGTGAGCACTGGACGCTGTGGTTGGACGTGAGGATTTTATTCGGCACCATTGCCTCGGTCTTTAAAAGACAAGGGGCGTATTAACCAGGCGGCGTGGGAATCCACTATAGCCAGCGACCGCATTATACGGTATCTTGGTCGGTGAACATTTTTTGGCCGAAATGAGACAGTGAAGGGATATCAGGCAATGGATAAATGGCTGCAATTGTTTTGGGGATTTTTTAAAGTGGGCATATTGGGCTATGGCGGCGGGCCCGGTTCAATTTCACTCATTCAAGCCATTTCCGTGAATGGTTATCACTGGATGGACAATACCCAATTTGCAGAGATGCTGGCTATCGGCAATGCCTTGCCAGGCCCCATTGCGACTAAGTTAGCGGCATCCATTGGATGGCAGGTTGGCGGGGTTGTGGGCGTGATAAGTGCCTTGGCCGGAGTGATATTGCCTTCATTGTTGCTGATGCTGGGCTTATATCAATTTATGCTGGCGAATAAGTCTAATCCCTATGTCGTGGGTATCATTCGCGGGGTCAAGCCCATTGTCATTGTCTTGTTGCTTAGTATTATTTTGGATTTTATTCCTGGAACCTTCCCGAAACATCGTTATATTCTGCCACTCGTGTTTTTTATTGTAGGGTTTATTGCGATTCGGGGGCTGAAATTGTCACCAGTATTGGTCATTGTGGCCTCCATGATCTCTGGTGCATTGTTCTTGCGGTAGTGTTTTTGCGTGTTCATTAACCTTAACGTTAGAGTATGATATAGATAAGATAGTGCGCCGAACAGGAGGTGTTGGGGTTGGAACCCACTCATGAAATGCAGATCGGGGAACTGGCCCAGATTTGTCAAACTACGACACGCACCCTCCGATATTACGAAGACATAGGGCTTATCGAGCCACTGCGGCGACTCGACGGCGGATTTCGTGTCTATGGACCGGAAACGGTGACGCGTATCCGTCATATTCAAGAGCTCAAGGAATTATTAGGCTGGTCCTTAGAAGAAGTGCGCGGAGTCGTGCAAGCAGAAGATGCGGTAGAAAGCTTGAGAAGCCAGTATCGTCAGTCTCGTACGGATCAGGAGCGGTTGGCGGTTGTCAAACAAGCCACGGGCATCATTGAAGGACAATTGGCGAGAGTCGAAGAACGCATAGATCGGCTTGCCCAAATGCGCCAGCGGCTTCAAGCGAAACTAACGCGGTATGCGGAGTTAGAGGAGGAATTGGCGGCACATATCCGCAGCCAGGAGGGATCGGTATGACCGGTAACAGAGGAAGCAAATACAATGTACTGGCGGTCACAAGTTTGGGCGCCTTGCTTTCGGCATTGAATTTCAGCACTTTGATTATTGCCTTGCCGGATCTTATTCGTAGTTTGTCCATATCCTTATTATCCGCGATGTGGATTATGATGTCGTACATGGTAGCCCAAACAGTGATGGTTTTAATGGCGGGCAGCCTGGCTGACCGCTTTGGGCGGCGGCGCTTGTACATTGTGGGGATGATGATTTTTACGGTGGTGTCCTTGGCCGCAGGGTTTGTGGATCAGGCGCCATGGTTAATCGTGTTGCGTGTGTTTCAAGGCATTGGTGGGGCCATGCTTATGGCAAACAGTGCCGCCATTGTTGCGGATGCGTTTCCGAAAGAAGAATTGGGCCGCGCGTTGGGCATCAATGTAATGGTTGTGGCTGTGGGCCAGATTATTGGTCCTGTGTTAGGCGGCTGGCTGACCACCGATTATGGGTGGCAATGGACGTTTTGGTTTAATGTGCCATTTGGAATCATTGCGGTCATTCTGGCGCTATTGGTGCTGGGATGGGCCAACGCGCGCGGAGAAGGAAAACCCAAGACCTTTGATACCATGGGGGTTATAACATACCTCATTGGGGTCACGGGCCTTCTTATTGCCTTGACGTGGGGAGCCGTAAAAAGCTGGCAGGATCCCGCTGTCTATGTAGGATTTGGGGCTTTTATTGTGTTCATGCCATGGTTTTTATGGAATGAAGCGAGGGCCTCTGCTCCTATTTTGCATTTAGGACTGTTTCGCAATCGGACGTTTGGATTTGGCAATCTCTCGGCTTCCTTGCTATCCATTGCCCGCATGGCCATCTTGTTTTTGTTAATTTTCTATTTCCAGGGACCAAAGGGCGATACCGCGTTAAAAGCGGGAATCTTGGCCATCCCTTTGGCTTTGGGCATGTTGGTCTTGTCGCCCATTTCAGGCTGGATGTCGGACCGTTTTGGCCCGTTATTGCCAACAACCTTAGGAACGGTATTAACGGTCGTGGGCTTAGGCGGTTTGGCCCTCGACATCCGTCTTGACACGCCTTATTGGCACTTGGCGCTGTGGATGCTGATTTCAGGTTTTGGGTCGGGACTCTTTAATTCGCCTAACTCCAGCAACATTATGAATGCCGTGGGCATCAAACACCGTGGAGAGGCCTCTGGGATTCGGTCGTTAACTACCAACACCGGTATGTTGATTTCGATAGCCTTTTCGTTAGTCTTGGTGACGCGCAGTATTCCTCGTCCCGCGATGTTGGCGATTTTTGCTGGCACTGTCCGAGGCATTCCTCAAGGGGCACGCGCTGCTTCGGTTACAGGCTTTATTCAAGGACTGCACTTGGCGTTTTGGGTGATGGCGGGCATTGCCTTGTTGGCCACAATTTTATCCATTCTGCGCGGTTCAGGGTCCAAGACGAAGGCGGTGGACCCAAGGTTGGTGGAAGCGATCTTGTTAGGACAAGAAGCCAAGCGGTTGTTGTCGACCAAATCGTGGAACGCGTTAAGCGCGGGAGAGCGCGCCTTGGTGCAGTTGGCCCAACACGAACTGCATGCCGTTTTAGGACCTTCGTCGGTGACGCGGGTGTCTTCGCCCGAGGATAAAGGAGCCGACAAAGCAGACGCTGTCCGCTCATTACGTCGCCAAGCGAAATAGCCCATGCGAAGTCTGGTGAGAGCGCCTGCTCTCACTTTTTTTTGTCGCGGGGTTCATCCATCATTATGAGGGATTTTCAATTTTGATGGCAGACAAGCCACCTAAAGCAATGGCGGCAATGACTAGCCCGTCACAGGTCCAGAGCAGCGCGTTGGGAGCGGTCACAAGACGGGTGGTTAAGCCGTAGATCCAGACCAAGGCCTCTGAAGCCAAAATGGCGGTCAAGGTGGGGGAGGCGTGGGGCCAAAGACGGCGAACCAAAAAGAGGATAGCATGGACAAGAATAACCAGGCCCGCGGTTGTTCCTAGCATCGACCATGTCAGCATGACAAGCACCTTCTTTCGAAAACGGTCAACAAGATCTTTTTGCACGCTATGTTTGTGTTGGCCCCGATGTGCATGGGCTCAGGCACTGTTGTGACATTTATCTTTGCACAGGCATTCTAATACAAGCCACGCTTCCGATATATTAAAGGGAGGAAGCTCGCAGCTAGAAGGATGGGGCCAAAGCGCAGGTAATCAACCTTTGGGCGGGAGGCTGAATTCCGATTTCGAACTGTCGGAATTATTAATAGTATGGTATACTGTAAGCAACCTGTAGCACCTTCCCTCGTGAAATTCCTCTTTCCTTTACTCTGCCGGTCTCTGTTTCTGTTCCCGTGAACGGAGGGATGACCATGAATCTTTATGATCAGAAAGGCGAGCTCGATCGTCAGTGGTATTTGCGTAAACTCAACCAAGCTATCAAGGCAAAACTGCCGGAATTGATCACACAAGAGGCAGTCATGGGCAGCGCTCCCGATCAGCGCATCCGTATCGCGGTTAGGAAGCTAGAAGAACCGGATTTCCGCTACCAACCTCCGACAGGACAGGGCCAGGGGAAGGGAACGGGGCCTGGCAATGATGGTGGCGAAGACGTGGTATGGATTGAGCTGACCACAGAAGAAATTATGGACTTATTGCTGGATGACCTCAAATTGCCGCGGTTGGAAGATAAACCTCGGGGTGTATTACATGGCGAAGAAGACCGTTATGACGATGTCACGACCCATGGACCGTGGGCGAATATTGACAAGCGCCGCAGCTTGTACGAGGCGGCAAAGGCAGGCCGAGACTACCTTCAAGAAGATGATTTGCGTTACCGAAGTTGGAAAACCTATCCCAAACCGATTACGTCGGCCGTGATTACCTTAGTGCGTGATGCCTCGGGGTCTATGGATGAGTCGAAGCGCTATTTGTCCAAGTCGGCGGCGTGGTGGCTCGTGCAATGGATTCGCAGACAATATCAGCACGCCGAAATACGGTATTTTTTGCATACCACAACGCCTGTAGCGGTTGACGAAAAGGATTTTTTCAACCGTGAAATTACGGGCGGTACAGCAATCCTCTCCACGTATCAGACAATCTTGCAGTTATGGGACGACGAGTTTCCCCATGATGATTGGAACCGGTATTTGTTGCACTTTTCGGATGGCGATATCTGGTCCGACTATGGCCGGGAATTAATCGAGACGATTCAAGCGATTTTGGCGACGTCGTCTATTTTGGGGTACTTTGAAGTCGAAGGCCATAAAGGGGTTTCCCCTCTTTGGTCTCTCTTTCGCAAAAGTGCCGAGTACCAAGGGCATTTTCACCCGGCCATGAGAATGGCCAAAATTGACCACAAAGATCACATTCTTCCCGCCATTCGTATGGTCATTGATGAGAAAAACCGTCTACAATAACGCGATGACCGTCTGCAGGACCTGGAGGTGAGTGCAATGGTCCACGGAACCCTTGAAGACTGGGTCGCAGAGATGGATCAGCTCGTGCATACGCACCAGCTGCAACCTTTGCCGACTGAATTTCACATGGTGTCCGATGAAGACATTTATACGTTGTCCTCGTATTTTGTGCCGGGACGTTATCGGCATTGGACGCATGGGGAACGGTACTGGATCGCCAAGCAGCGCGATGAGCAAGGCATGGGACGCATTTATGAGCTGGTTGTTAACGGAGACCCGGCGTTAGCCTATCTATTGGACAAAAACGCGGATGCCTATAACGTCTTAGTGATCGGTCATGTCTTAGGACACACGGACTTCTTTGCACGAAATCGGCATCTTAGCCGTGTTCGGAGGACCAATGTGGGCATGTGGTTTCGCGAACATGCCGAGTGGCTGGAAAATTTGCATCGTCAACGCAGTTTTTCCCGGGTGGAGAAACTGATTGATGCGGCGCATACCCTAAGTCAACTCGTGGACCCTTATTACCGAGCGCCCGAATTGCAGACCATGCCGCCAGCTTCGCCTGTGCGTTCTCCCTCATTTGACTGGGTCAAGCAGCTCTACGACGAGGAACCACCGGATACGGAAGATGACAGCAGCTATATTCCGCGATATAAGATGTGGCCTGCAACGCAGGACGTCTTGGCTATTGTCGCGGATTTAGGCCACTTAGGCGAAGAGGAACGGATGGCATTACGCATGTTGCGCGAAGAAATGCTTTACTTTCAGCCTCAAGCGCAAACGAAGTATATGAACGAAGGCTGGGCGACATTTTGGCACGTGCGGTTGACGCGAGAGTTCTCCCTTTGGGACGAACAAGACCATATTGAGGCTATGCGGATGCATGCGTTGGTGACCCAAAGCCATCATTTCTTTAATCCCTATTATTTCGGATGGACCTTGTGGGAACTCATTGCGGAGATGCACGGCTTAGCGACATGTTTTCAAATTGTGGAGGACCAAACGGACCAGCAATGGGTCAATCAATGGATTACTCCAGACCTCGTGAAGTTGGCCCAAGACCGCAATGTTTGGCCGCTAGAACGGCCGCGCGATCCCAATGACCCGTCCAAGGGCATGGAATATTATCCGGCCCAAGATCTCGCTCGCGACGTGCAAAAGGCTTTTATGCCGGACACACCAGAAATTTTTGTCGAGCAGATTGATGCACAAAACCATCGCCTCGATCTTGTGTATCATGGCGAGAAGCCGTTGCACAAGGAATATACCCAGGACGTCCTCAATGCCATTGCCTATTTGTGGGGCGGCGACGTGATGCTTACGAGCCTACACAAAATCTGGTACGGCAACGAAGCGGATTGGAGAAGGAGGGATTGATATGGCACAGTTTGATACGGGATGGCTTAGCCTGCACCAACCCCCGGCGGGGGCATGGACATGGGAAGGAACATTTGCCGACTACCTTCAAAAGGTGCAAGAGACTCCTTCCATCGCTGATCTCGCCCATGCCCGCATCTATCGCATGATTATGTCTCATGGAGTCGAAAAGCCGGAAAATCAGGAGACACCCCGGTATCTATTTTTCAGTCAAGAGCTTTTTGGGATTGATGACACGATAAATGAAATCGTCGAGTACTTTGCCGCGGCGGCCCGCGGCATGGACATTCGTCGCCGAATCTTGTTGATGATGGGAAGTCCTGGCACAGGGAAGTCTACCATTACCGCCATTCTTAAAAAAGGCATGGAAGAATATTCGCGGACGGATGCGGGCGCCTTATTTGCTATCTCCTTCTGTCCCCAGCAGGAAGAACCGTTACATTTGCTGCCTGAGGCGGCGCGCCGGGAATTTATGCAGGCGACGGGGGTGAGCATCGAAGGCGACCTCTGTCCCTATTGCCAGTGGATGGTGGATCACGAATATCAAGGGCGTTTGCAAGAAGTGCCGGTTAAAAGAGTCTTAATTTCGGAATCCCGCCGGATTGGCATTGGCACGTTTGCCCCCTCCGACAGCAAGGTGCAAGATATCAGTGAACTGGTGGGATCCATGGATCTGTCGACCATTTCTCGCTATGGTTCGGAGTCAGATCCTCGGGCGTACCGTTTTGATGGAGCCTTTAATGCGGCGAACCGGGGCATTATGGAGTTCATTGAAATGTTGAAAGCCCAGCCTGATTTCCTGCATGGGCTGTTGACTTTGGCGCAAGAGCGGAAGATCAAGGTAGGACGGTTTGGTCTGTTTGATGCCGATGAAGCCATTATTGCGCATACTAACGAAAACGAGTTTGAGCGGTTTGTTAGTAACAAAGCGTATGAGGCCTTGCATAACCGGGTCTTGTTGATCAAGGTGCCGTATAATCTGACCGTGAGTCAGGAAATGCGGACATACCAGAAAATGATGAACTTGACAGGGGCTGATTTAGGCAAGCATATTGCGCCTAATACGTTGAAAGTGGCAGCGATGTTTGGCGTTGGTACCCGCCTAAGCCGCGATGCCAAATTCTCCGTCAAAGAAAAGCTCACGCTGTACGATGGCAAAGAACTGCCTGATGTGCAGCAGCGGGAAATCAATCGGGTGCGGGAACTTGCGCGTAAGCAAGGAGAGGGATTTCAAGGCATCTCGCCGCGGCACATTTTGGACGCCTTGTCGTACGCCATGGCGAGTGACAAAGATGTGTGTGTGACACCGACAGCTATGTTGCGCGCAATTCGCGAAAGCTTTGAACAGCATATCACTCAAGTTAAGAACCAGGATCTGCTTGAAGCGTTGAAGGCGACCCATGAGTTATATGACGAAGCTGCGAAAAATGAAATTCAGCGGGCTTTTGTCGATTCATTTCAAGATGCGGCGCAATTGCTTTATGATAACTATCTCGAGCATGCCGAGGCACGGATTATGCACACGACGGTGAAAGATCCGGTAACCGGGGAAGAAGTCGAGCCGAACGAAAAGATCTTGCAAGACTTGGAAAAGGCATTGGGGATCAGCGACGCAGCAGCGACCGCCTTTCGCCAGGAAATGGTGAATAAATCGGGAGCCATGGCTCGCAGGGGCCAATCGCTGAGTTGGGATTCACACCCCAAGATGAAAGAAGCGATCGAAAAGAAGCTATTTGCCGATGTGGCGAATTTAGTCAAAGTGACGACGTCGACGAAAGTGTTGAATGACCAACAGAAGAATCGTGTGATGGAAGTCAAGCGCCGTCTCATTGAAGACATGGGCTATTGTGATCACTGTGCGCAAGAACTCTTAGATTATGTTGGCTATTTGCTGACGAAGTAACCGCGAGGGTGGTGCGAGGAGCCTTGTACAATGCTCTAAGCGAGCGAGGGAGCCTCCCTCGCTTTTTTGCGTGCGCATTTTAGGGATGAGCCATGGGAGAATGACGTTAATTCAGGTATGATGAATAGACCAAATATTATTGTGCGGAGGAGACACATTGGCGCAGCGCGGACGGCACTTTATTTTTTTAACGCAATATTACCCGCCTGAGCCCGGAGCGGCATCCATACGGTTGCAGGCCATGGCGCATGAATTGATGCGTCAAGGCCATCATGTTTCGGTGGTGGCAGCAATGCCCCACCATTTAGGGGCGTCTGGTTCCAGACGTTTTGCGTTTCACGTGCAAGAAATAGTGCAAGGAATTCCTGTGATTCGGACATGGATCTGGCGCGTGCCCCCCAATAAACGGTTTTGGTGGCGATTGCTGAATTATTTTTCCTTTGTGGTGACAAGTTTTGGGGGCTTGCGTAAACTGCCGCGTCCCGACTATCTTTTAGTGGAATCGCCCCCGTTGTTTTTAGGGATGACTGCGCGGCTGTATTCACGCTGGTTTAAGGTTCCTTATATCTTGTCGGTATCAGATTTGTGGCCAGAATCGGCAGTCGCCTTGGGATTGGTGCGCAATCCTTGGCTTGTCGGCCTAACAAGGCGATTGGAGTTGTCGTTGTATGCTCATGCCGCCTATGTCTCTGCGGTCACGGAGGGCATTCAACAAACCATTCGCGAAACAGGGCAAATTCCTCCAGAGCGCGTGCTCTTTTTTCCAAATGGGGTGGATCTAGCGCAGTTTCCACGCGTCGAGATGCCCACCGCGTTGCGTGCAAGGTGGGGTAAGGGGACTGAAAAGGTGTTTCTCTACCCGGGGACCATGGGCTATGCCCAAGGCTTGGACGTCATTATTGAAGCAGCCAAGCGGCTTCGGGACCGCACGGATATCGCCTTTTTGCTGGTTGGGGACGGCCCTGTAAAAGCTCATTTAATGGAACAGGTCAAGGCAGCCCAGTTGACCAATGTGTGGTTTGAGGCATTGCAGCCGGTCGAGAACATGCCCGCTTATTTCAGTTTAGCACGGGCTGTTGTGGTGCCGCTGCGCCGCCACTCGTTGTTTAAGGGGGCAAGGCCTTCTAAAGTCTTTCCGGCATGGTCGGCCCAGGTGCCGGTCATTTATGTGGGCGAGGGGGAAATGGCTGATCTTATTCACCGGGCTAAGGGGGGCGTCGTCGCCGAGCCCGAAAATGGGGACGCGTTAGCAGCAGCCGTCTTGCAGCTGGCGGATATGCCTGAGGATGCTTGGACCGCAATGGGACAAGCCGGGTGGAGCTTTGTACGAGACCACTATACATGGCAACGGATCGCGGAGAAGTGGCTGAAAAGTTTTGAGCCTGGTAGCGACGTATGACGATAAAGCATTTGCTGATGGTGGGCCATTATCCGCTTGATGCCTTGGATCGCGCCCCCAAAGTGCGCATTTACCGAATGGCAGAGGCCTTTGCGCGGCATGTTCAGGTCACGCTAATTACAGGGACACGCCGTCAACGTGGGCCATGGTTAACGGAAGCATGGCGTCACAACCTCTTGAATGCGGTAGACGCCGTGTACGTGGAAAGTGCGAGTTCTACGGCGACGGTCCGCGACCTTCTGTTTTTACGCCATGCTGCGCAAAAAAACCTGCCGGTAGCGGTATTTGTGCGCGACTATTACCAAAAATTTCCTGATCTCTATCCCTTGCACGGTGCGAAATCCTACATAATGGCACTACTCTATGGGCTGACTTTACGGGCGTATGGGGCTTGGGCCGACATTCTTTATGTCCCCACCCAGGGCTTGGGCGATTTGCTGCCTAAAGGATCTGCTCAAGTCCGTCTATTGCCACCAGGGGCCGTGACACCTGTTTCCTTACGACCCCATGAGACTTCCTCAGCCCCGTGGATTCTTTATGTCGGCGCTGGGGGCCCGTACGATGGGGTAGAGTTATTAATCGAGGCGATGGGTCACGTTCATCGGCAATGCCCTGAAGCACGGTTGGCATTGATAATGCGGCGTGCAGAATGGCCACAAGCTAGGATTCCTGAGTATATCACCGTGACAGAAGCGGCAGGGCCCTCGCTTTTGCCATGGTATGAAAAGGCTGCCGTAGCCGTGATCCCGCGACCTGATACGGCGTATACCCGGTTAGCGTGGCCCGTGAAGTTGATGGACTATCTCTCTTATGGTATTCCGGTTGTCGTGACGGATCGTTCGGAAGCTGCGCGATTTGTGGAGCGCTACCGCGTCGGAATTCATGCAGCAGCCAATGCTCGCGCGCTGGCCGCAGCGCTCATAGCTGTCATATCGTCTCCTCAATATCGGCAGGAGCTGAGCATGCATGCCTACGACGCAGTACATCAAGCCCACAGCTGGGATCACCGCGCCCAAAGCGTCTTAGCTGACCTAGACCGCCTATGCGAGAAGGCCTAGACCGTCGCTTTAAGGCGTATGGCCTCATCTAGCATGCCTGAAGGAAGCGGCACCGTCAGGGCTTGAATGGCTGTATCCAAGTGCAAAGGATTTTTGGTTCCCACAAGAATCGATGAGACTTCTGGCATGCGGGCGATAAATTGCAATGCCAGCGCAATCAAGAGGGCATCGTCATTATGGGCGATTTGCAAATATTGGGCCGCCCATTGCGCTTTAGGAGAGTCTTGGGATATTGCGTGGCGTTTGGGGGTTAAAAAGCCCATAGCTAAGGGAAAGCGAATCATGACGCCCAACTCGTTATCCGCAGCGCGTTTGATGGCGTCTTCGGCTTGGCGGTCCAAGAGGTTGTAGGTTAACTGGATGGCATCGAAATCTTGGAGCGAGATAATGGCAGGGACAATATCTGGTTCGCACGAGGCGCCCAAGAAGCGTACGAGCCCTTTCTCGCGAGCATCTCGCATGGCTTTGACCGTAAATCCTTCGCGTAATACGCGGGTGGGATCGGGGCCGAAATGAATTTGCATTAAATCGATTTGGGACGTTTGCAAGCGGATTAAGGACTCGTCAATCGAGGTGCGAATCGCCTCTTCGCTGAAATCATAATAGGTACCGGGTTCTCTGTTATGCTCTCCGCATTTGCTGGCCAAAAAATACTCCGCACGCCGGTGAGTTAGCGCTTGGCCAATGCGTGCCTCGCTGGCATGATACGCGGCGGCGGTGTCGATTAAGGTAATGCCGCAATCGAGCACATGATGAAGCAGTGTCGTTGCGTCTTGTTCGTTGGGTCGCTCGGTGTCCTGAGGCGAACCTAATCCCCACGTGCGGCCTACTTCTAGAGCGCCAAATCCAATCAGGGAGACAGGTTGTTTGGTTTTTCCTAAAAGCCTTTCTTCCATTGTCAATGCTCCTCATCCCCAAGAATGGCGTTAATGAAATGTAGCCTGGGGCCCGGTGGGTGTGGACGTACCATTCCACACGAGAACATATTGCGAAGCAGAAGGGGCTTGGATCGTCAATTCTGCCGTTAAAGGGCGACCTGGTAGAATCTGAGTCACGTCTGACGCGGGGCTCTTTGGAGTGAGAGGAAAGGCAAACAGCGAATTGGACGCCGTGAGGCCTTGCTGCACGTAATCGTTCCAAGCGTAAGAGGCACCATTGGCATCAACTGCTAAGTCATCGAGCGCCAAGCCAATGATCCCTGATGTTGGGTTATCGACCGTTACGGTGAGGCGATAGACATTGAGCCGCTGGCCCGATACGGTTGACGTGCCTTCTGGTACGGCCGCAACCACCGCGACTTTTAACCCCGTGTAGGGCCCCGCGCCTGGCGGAGGCGGGGCCTGGACAGACTGCGTTGCGGGTGATGATGATGATGACGTCGAAGGTGATGACGGCGTCTGAGATGGGCTAGGCGACGCAGACGGGGATGGAGACGGACTGGGTGACGTTTGGCGCAACGTCTTAGGACGAGACGTATTGGGGGCGCTGGCGGCGTGGTGAAACCCACACCCTGCGAGCGCCAAGGGCAATGACAAAAGAATAGACCACTTGACAGATTTTCGAGGATTCATAAACGGCACCATTCCTTCCACCGATTGAGTTCTTTCCCGATCATACCATGACGGGCCCATTTATGGCTGCAGGTGGGCGACAGGGGTCAGCTGGCCGATAGCGGTCCAGTAGCCGGGGGTTTCAAAGGGTAAGCGCCACGCGGCGACGCCTCCTAAATTGTTTTGTAAGGCCAGTTGCACACGGTCAGCGATGGACTGGGATGTTTCATCCCAATAAATGTCTTGGCCAATATTCCACTGGGTAATCAGCTGCTGCAAAGCTTGAGCTGTGGCGGTGTCATAGACGCCCGCCGTGGCGCCTTGGACATTGAAGTCCTGCTGGAAAGCGGTGACTGCAGCCGTGGTAAGCGGCCCATAATAGCCGTCAGTCGGCAAGAGAGCCGGCGGCGTTTGATTGTTGTCAATCGCATATTTGAGCAGAACGAAATTTAATAGGTTTTGCAAATTGGCCACTTGCGGCAGGGATTGATTGTCATCGGCGATCGAGTACCCTGCAGGAGGCAATTGGGCTAACGGCCCCGCCGTAAAGACAATTTCATCTTGGGTCGGATCCCATAACGGGGAAATTCCTTGCTGCTGCAAAAGACTTTGAACGGCTCGGTTGCTTACAGCGCCGACGCCGGTCACGCCTTGATTGGTGACCGTCCATTCATGGCCATAAGGCGCTAGGCCCAAGATAATTTGCTGGGGATTCACGCCGCCTGCTATGGCGGATTGGACTAAGGACTCAACCCAAGGGAACCCAGCTGTGGGACCAGGAAACGTACTGGAGTTGTCTTCAGGGTAGGTCATCATATTGATGTAATTGACATAAGGGGCAATGGCTTGATAGTTGTACAATGTGTTGGGATATGACGAAGGATAGACAGCGACCATCAACAGTTTGTTGACGGCGTGCAATGCTGTACCCAGCTGTTGGATAAAGGTCGTGTATTGGGTTGAAGCCCCTGAGACGCCTAAGCCTCCGTATCCATTGTTTTCGAAGTCAATCGTGATGCCATTAAATCCATCTTGGGTCACAAGGGAGACGATTTGTTGGACCAGGTTGGCGTCGTCGGCCGCCGTGGTAATGGGCCCATTGGCGGGATTATAATAGCTGCCAATAGAGGGTAAAACCATGACGCCTTCTTGTTGGGCCTGAGCGGTGACGACTTGAATATTGTTGAGGCCATTGATGTCGGGCGCAGCATAGGGGCCTGTGGTTGACCAACTAGTAATTTGCCACGATCCATCCGCATTTTGGGCCAAGTTGAACCAGGCGGGATTAATGGCGGACAATGAATTGCCGTGTTGTAGCAAGTCTTCGTACGATGAGTTATTCACGCCGTTGGGGAAGTTATCGACAAAAAACCCGTAGCCCATGGATAAAAAGCCAGAGGGCGCAATCGAGGGGGCAGCGGGGACATTGGCTGGCATGGGTGAATCAATCACGGAAACGGGTGACGAAGGCACGCTTAACGCGGGGCCATCGCCAAATGTCAAAACTTGGCCATCGGCGGTGATAACGTCGTACCCTTGTTGGTCCACACTGACGACAAGCTGTGTGGCTTGTGTGCCCGCCGGGGGCTCGCCAAAATTTTGGGCATTGCCAAAGGTTGTCACAACGCCATTGGATTGCAAAATCCAATACCCTTGACCATTAGACGTCGGGGTAAAGCCGACCACTGTGGGGGGATCATTGGTTGAAGCCGCAGGGGTTGTAGACGGCGCCTGCGTGGGATCTGAGGTGCTGTCCAGGGGAGATCCGGTGGGCAACCCTTCTAGGGTCGGTACGACCACAACTTGAGCAAAGGTAAATCCTAGGGCATAAAGCGCCTGGGGATTGACAATATGGCGCAATGTGCCGTTTTGGACCAAATACACGGCCGCTTCGTTTGCTTGTCTCACCAAAGTGCCGGTGGGAAAGGCGCGCATCGGGGTCGTTAGATTCTGCCCGATAGGCAAATTCGGTAAAGTGGGTACAACGGTGATATCGCTCCATTGGTAGCCCATGGCTGAAAGCACGGAGCCTGACATGATGTGTTCCAGGGTCCCATTATTGACCATGTAGACGGCAGGATTGTTCTGAGCTTTTAATAACGTGCCCGAGGGGTAATACGCGACGGGGACCGTTAGGGCGGGGCCGATTGGCCAATTGGGGCTGATTTCATTGACATGGACCACAGAGGACCACGAAAGGCCCATTTGCGTAAATACCGACGCGCTGGCAATATGGCGCAATATGCCGTTCATCACAAGATAAATGGCGCTTTGACCATTTTGTTGAAGCAATGTCCCAGACGTGTAGGGGGTCACTAATGGAGCTCCTACCGAAAGACCGGATAACGAGGAAACCACTTGCACTTGGCTCCAAGACAGGCCCATGCCTAAAAGGATGGTCGGATTGGGAATATGATGAAGTGTGCCGTTTTCAACCACCCAAACGGGACTTGTTCCGTTTTGACGCAGTAACGTGCCATTGGGGTACGATACGGAAGTGCTTTGTGGCTGAGCAGTTTGCGGCAAGCTGCCAAAGTTTTGTGCATCACCAAAACTTTGGACAACGCCTGATGCACTGACAACCCAATAACCCAGACCATTAGGCGTACTGGCAATGCTAACCGGGGATGATCCTGTGGCATTGCCATACGTCTGCGCATTTCCTAAGGCGTAGACCGTTCCATTTTGCGTTAAGACAAACGCGCCTTGACCTGAAGGGGTTGCCGCCATGCTAATTGCGGGGGATGTAGCAGGAATGTTCGAGGTGAAAGGCGTGGCGTTGCCAAACGCATAGACTTGGCCGTTTTGAGTCAAAATCCAGTATCCCTGGTAATTGGCTGTCGGAATGAGTTGCACGGCCGGTGAGGAAGACGATACGCCGATGGACGACAGATCTCCGTAAAAGGGCACGTTGCCAGAGGGAGTAACTGTACCATTGCTGGAGAGGGCATACGATCCTCGGCTGACGCCGGCAAATGTCAAATCGTTGGAGACAATCCCTTGAGCGGTTGTGACTTGAATCGGGCCAGGGCCCGCATCGGCAGGAATGCTGACAGTAATGGACGAGGGGGTCCAGCTCGTAACGGGCGCAGGTTGGTTGTCAATGGTGACCGTGGCAGCGGTTGAGCCAAAGTCTTGACCTGTTAAGGTCATCGTGGTATCTCCAGCATTTAGGGTATAGCTGGAGAGCACGACAGCACTTTGCGCATAAGCCGCCGCGGGCAAGCTCGCGAATAGCAATGCTGAGGAAATTAAGGCTAAAGCAGGATTAGCGGTTCGGTTACGGGGGCGACGATGTAAAAACTGGGAATGGCGATGGCGCCGGGCCCGGGTTTGTCTCATGGTTATAAAGGCCTCCTAAAAAGATCCATATCAAAACAACATCAAAACAACATCAAAACAACATCAAAACAACATCAAAACAACATCAAAACAACATCAAAACAACATAAGCCGACACGTCAAAGGTTCTCTGCAATATCTATACGGCGTGCTCCTGCCAAACTCCTCTATTTGCGCCAAGACTTTGCAATCTGTGGGGAATGCATGTCGAATAATACGAGATGCCAGATGATGGCCGCGTTTAGGACATACGGTAAGACAAATGCACAGACTTGACGTATGATAAAATCCAATGTGGGATGTGACGACGGGAGGGATATTGCTGCAAGTCGTGGTCGACGCCTTACTGTATCATCCACAGTCTGCGGGTATTGGACGGTATATTGCGTCGCTGGTGGAGGCCTATGTGGCGCAATTCGCCATGGTCGATCAGGTGATGGCCATTGGCTTGCCGGGCCAAGTGCTTCCGGGCGGGACGATGGTGGTGCCCCCAGGCAATCTTCACCACAGTCGGGAACGGATGATGTTTGAACAGTGGCAGTTGCATAAGTGGTTGCGTCAGACGTCCTATGATGTGGTCCATTTTCCCGATTATCAAGTGCCAGTGCTCAGGCGCGTTCGGCACAGTGTGGCAACGGTGCATGACTTAGTGGCATATAAGTATCCCCAAATGTTTCCGTGGGCTAAGTCGCAAGTGAAAAGGCGAATGCTGGCATGGTCGGTTCGTGCTGCGGATCATATTATTGTACCGAGTCAAGCGACTGCAGATGATCTTCATGAGATTCTTAAGGTGCCAAGAGAGCGAGTGACGGTCGTGCCGCATGGCGTCATTCGTCGCGGCATTCCGTCTGCGATGTCCTTGAATTCCCGTCCCTATTTTGTGGCCGTGGGGACGATTGAGCCCCGAAAAAATTTTCAACGCGTCATTGAAGCTTTTGCCCAATTAGTGGACAAGCAGAAGTTAAGGGGACAAGTGGATCTGTTAATTGCGGGTAAAAAAGGATGGCTTTACGAGCCTGTCCTCGAAGCGCCAAGTCGGTTAGGGATTGCCGAACAGGTCCGATTCTTGGATTATGTTTCCGAAGACGACTTAGCGTCCTTATATCGTCATGCCATTGCCTTGGTGTATCCGAGCTTGTATGAAGGCTTTGGATTGCCAGTGCTCGAAGCGATGGGCTGGGGAGCTCCCGTGATATGCTCTAATCGGGGAGCGTTGGCGGAAGTTGCGGGTAACGCGGCGATGATTGTCGATCCTTTAAGCGTTGAAGACATCGCAGCGCACATGGAACAACTGTGGACGCATCCCGAGCACCACGACATCTGGGCGCAGAAGGGGCTCGAGCACATCAAGTCTTATACGTGGAGCCAAACGGCTTTGCAAACACGTGCGGTTTATTTACAAGTGGCACGATAATAATGGGGCGACGATACCGGGGAGGAACCAATCATGCAGGCCGAAGCAGTGTCGAGTGATCAACCGCTTTTTTCAAAGAAACTGCTCCCGTCTTTGGCAATCGCTTTACTGGGGGCTCTGATTGCCGTGCGCTGGGGGGGCATCGGAGCTGCTATTTTTTTTGTGGGCTATATTTGGATGACATGGGTCTCATTGCCTGCTGCGGCCATTTTATACATTGTGGCCGCACCGTTTCCGTTAGGGATTGTTTTCCATCATCACAAATTTTATGCGGCTGATTTTATGGCGATCGTCATGGCCTTGAAATTAATTCGCGACCACTGGGTTGAAGGCATAACGGGATTGGCGCGCCGCTTCTTTCCACAACCGTACCGGTGGCCGTTGGTATTTCTCTTTATCATGGCGATTCTTTCGTTGGCCAGTAGTCTCAGCCATTTCGGAACGGTCATCAAAATCTTGGAATATCTCGAGTTTTTTGTTGTCATGGTGGCGGTGTTTCGGGAATATGGGGACAACAACGCGATATGGAATTGGTATTTAGCCGCCTTATTTGTGGTGGTGAGCGTCATGGTTCTCTACGGACTCTATCAATTTATGCTGCAATTAGGTCCCGTTTATAACATTGTGGACGGCCACCATGTTCGAGCGACAGGATTTTTTGGGCAACCCAATGTTTTTGGTGGCTTTAGTGACCAGACCTTTCCGTTATTAGCGGCTTTGGTGGCATTAGGTCCGCCCTCGCTGCGTCAAGGCTGGCTGAAAGTCGCTTTAGGTTTGACGGCTTTAGGCGTCGTGATCTCTTATTCGCGAGGTTCTTGGGTCGCGGATGCGGGCAGCGTATTCTTTATGGGGGTATTGATTGCCCTAACACGCGGACGTCAGGCTCTTAAGCGATTTGCATCGTTCGGTATTCTCGTCCCGATTGTGATGTTTGTCGTGGTCTTTTTGTTGGGCAAAACCGATTTAAGTCATACGGCTTTGTATGTCGGGGCTCATAAAAATACCCTTGAACGTTTGACAACCACGGTTACGGCTGTGATTAATCCTGCGGGACATTTTGATACCGATCAACGGCTTCTGATTTGGAAATCGGCTTTGAGTGCCATTCGTCAACATCCGCTGTTAGGGGTAGGATTGGGTAACTTTCATCTCTTCATTCAGCAGCATCCGCCCAAGGGATTGGCGGGCATCCCGCCTATGGCCCATGATTTATATTTAGAGTGGGGGGCGGATATGGGAATTGGCGGCATCGTGGCTGCGCTGTGGCTAGAATGGTCGTGGCTAGCGTCTTCAGTGCGCCTTGTACGGGAGAAAACCGCCGCCTTGTCTCCTTATTGGTATGCGCTTTTGGTCGGAGCCTTTGGAACGATGACGGCTTTCGTGATTCACAACTGGGTTGATTTTCTTATTGACCAAGGAGTAATTCTACCTTTGCTTTTGGCGTTGGCAGCGGTGAGTGTGGCGTGGGAACGGTACGGAAGGCATCGATCATGAAAGTGGCTCTTGTCCACGATTGGCTGGTAACGATGGGAGGAGCCGAACGTGTTTTAGAGACCTTGGCTCATATGTATCCGGATGCTCCCATTTATACGGGAGTGTTAGATCGTTCTCGCCTCTCCCCATATTTGCAACAACGGACCATTTATTCAACGTTTGTTCAACGGTTGCCCCGGGCCAAGCGCTGGTATAATCGCTACTTGCCGTTGCTTATGTATGGGTTTGAGCAATTCGACCTATCGCGCTATGATTTGGTCATTTCATCGAGTGCCGCGATTGCAAAAGGCGTGTTGACGCGGGCGGAGACTGTGCATGTGTCTTATATTCACACGCCGATGCGCTATGCCTGGGATTTGTATCACGATTACCATAATCGTGAAGCCAAAGGCCTGACGCGAAGGCTGATGGGCCCCGTTTTTCATTATGTACGCCTTTGGGATCGCCTGTCGGCCGACAGGGCCGATGTTTTGGTGGCCAATTCCCATACCGTGCAGCAGCGCATCCGCAAACATTATCGCCGCTCCGCAGAGGTTGTGTTTCCGCCGGTCAATATTGACCGATTTCAGCCTGCCCCCCATCCGGGGGACTACTATTTGGTTCTCTCACGCCTTGTCGCGTATAAGCGGGTGGACCTCGCGATAGAAGCCGCGAATGCGTTAGGAATCAAACTGGTTGTGGCCGGAGATGGTCCGGAACGAGAGCGATTAGCGCGTTTGGCCAGTCGTCATGTGGAGTTTGTGGGGGCGGTCGATGATGAGAAGGCGTCCGCTCTGATGACGGGGGCCAAGGGCTTAATTTTTCCGGGTGAAGAGGATTTTGGCATTGTCCCGGTGGAAATGCAAGCCGCGGGTCGTCCGGTGATCGCTTATGGGCAAGGCGGAGTTAAAGATACCGTGATTGACGGGAAAACAGGCGTCTTTTTTGACCGCCAGGAGATAGATGCGGTCATTGCGGCCATTCGGCGGGCCGAAACTATTACATGGGACAGCCAAGCCATTAGACAGCATACCGAGCAGTTTCGTCCGGCTGTTTTCGAAACGCGCATGGCGCAGATCATCCAAACTGCGCTGGACGGACGGTAGATAGTACCCATGGCGCTCATGATGCGGTATGATAGCCGAAACGATGCGTAGAGGGGATTTTGACCGATTGGTATGAAGATTGCCATGGACGTGTCCATTATTGAACAATGCCGGACGGGGACGGAAGAGTATGTCGAAGGCCTGATATGGGGGCTAAGCCGCCTGGGAACGGGTGTGGTGGGAGTCGGACGCCGGGGCCAGGCGTTATTGCCGGACCAACCATGTCTTGGGTTGGCGTCTCGTCCTAAAAGGCCTTTATGGGAAAAATTGTGGTGGGAAAATGTGAGTATTATCAAAACGCCACAGGATGTCGATCTCCTTCACATTCCCTACATGATGTATCCACCAGTAGCCTTGTCGATACCGACCGTCGTGACGGTGCATGATGTGATTCCGTACCGTCTTTCCGCCTATCATGCCAGGTGGAAAGAACGCTTGTACTTTGGGCAAATTCGAAAATACTTGCCGCATGCCAGTCAGATTGTGGCCATTTCGCGAGCGACTGCCCAAGACATTGCTGAACTCTTCCCCGAACTGACCGCCCGAGTTACTGTCATTCCCAATGGGGTGCACCCGGATTTTTTTCGACCCGTGCCCGTTGAGCAAATGGAACGGTTGTCATCCCGGTACCGTCCTGTGCGCCATCCACGGCTGCTTTATATAGGCGGCTATGATCCCAGAAAAAATGTCTCCACGCTTCTTAAGGCTTGCCAACAGGTTTTTGCCCGCCATACGGGAGGAGAATTGGTATTGATTGGAGCGGAAACGGACCTGACCATTCAGCATCAGATAGCCGATTTGCATTTGCAAGAAAGGGTCGTGACAACGCCCTACCTCACTCGGCAGGAAGTCGTGGCCCTTTACCAGACGGCTGATCTCTTCGTATTTCCTTCCACCTATGAAGGGTTTGGCATGCCTCCAGCGCAAGCATTGGCTATGGGAGTTCCTGTGGTGGCAGGGTCTACGCCGGCCGTGTCCGAGGTGGTAGGAGATTCTGGCCTGCTTGTGCCTCCGCAAGACGTCGATGCGTGGGTGCAGACCATTAATAAAGTGTTGGATACTCCAGCCCTTGCGCAGAAAATGGCCGCACGGGGCCGCGCTCGAGCCGAAGACTTCAATTGGGAAACAGTCGCCCGGCAATATGATCGCTTATACCAACGTCTTGTCCCCTAAACGGGTGATGTTTTCAAAATAGGAGTGAAGACGATGCGAATTCTTGTAACGGGAGGTGCGGGCTTTATTGGCTCGCATATTAATGTTCAGGCGCTTGAGATGGGGCATGAGGTTGTGGTGATCGATAATCTTAGTCATGGCACGCGTGAAAATGTTCCTGCGGGCGCACGCTTTGTCTATGGGGACATTTTGTCGCCGGAGTCTTGGGTGGATCAAGTGGGGTCAGTGGACGCGGTCATCCATTTAGCTGCGCAAATTAGCGTGGCGGCGTCGGAAAGCGATCCGCTAACCGATTTGCGCCTTAATTTGGAAGGGACCTTGCGTATGCTAGCGGTAGCAAAGACATTGGGCGCGTCGCAATTTCGCACGGCATCGTCGGCAGCGGTCTATGGGAACGTTGACCAACTGCCGCTTAGAGAAGACGGCCCTGCTTGGCCCATCAGTTTTTATGGATGGTCCAAATATACGGCTGAGCAGTATGTCAAGCATTTTGCGGATCTCAATCACATGCAAGCCATTATTTTTCGTTTGGCCAACGTGTACGGCCCACGGCAACGCACCCAAGGCGAAGGCGGCGTCGTCGCTGTTTTTTGTGAAGCTTTAGCCCGTAACGAAACCGTGGAAATCCATGGGGATGGCGAGCAAACGCGCGATTTCGTGTATGTAGGGGACGTGGCCCGTGCGTTTTTGCATCGTCTCGCCGACCCAGGGCCTGTGTCGGTCTACAACGTCAGCACCCAAACGCGTACTTCGGTGCGTGCGTTGTTTGAGATGCTGGCAAGAGCCGCAGGGGTTTCGGCACAGAGTTACCGGGTGGGGGCTAAACGTCCGGGCGACATTACAGATAGCTTGCTATCCCAACACAAGGCCAAACTATGGGGTTTTGAGCCCATTACCCCCCTGACGGACGGATTAGAAGCCACATGGCATTATTTTCGTGAAAAAGAAGCCCAACGCTAAAGGGTGACCGAAACGATTGTTTGACATCGATTTCCGCAAGAGGCTCTCCCTTTAAAGGCCTGTGATTTTATGCGGGAGCGTGGCCCTTAACGGCTTAAAGGGCGCAGATGCAATTGGTGCAACAATGTGGCTTCGGTTTGGCGTAGAAGCGCATCATAGGTGGATTGCCCTTGTGTGACGCGTAGATATTCCTCTAACAACTGGGTGTGACCGACAAACCAATCGGCCCAAAATCCGGCAAGGGGATAAAACAAGTGCGACATTTTAACCGCGGGCCGCAATTGCGTCCAAAATTGTTCCCGGATGGCGTGCGCATAAGGCAATGTGTCGGGAATATTGTGGCGAAGGGCTTGGCTAACGGTGTTGGCGGCGATGTGGGCGCTGGCCAACGCCGAATAAATCCCTTCGGCGGAAAAGCTGTCCATAAGGCCAGCGGCATCGCCAATGAGAAGGGCATGGGTGGTGGCTAAGGGCGTATATCGGGTTCGGTACGGTAAAGGGTGCGCGAGCATGGGGACGTCCTTTGGGGGATTCGGCACAATCTGATGGAGGTACTGGCCCATTAACGATTTTAAAGGAGGCAGTTTACCGGCTTTAAATGACCCGACTCCAATGTTCAAGATTCCGTCTTTAGGGATGACCCAGGCATAGCCCCATGGGTAGCGGGTCACATCAATTTCCACACGGTGTTGCCACGCGGCAAATTGTTCGCCAGTGACAGGCACTTCTGCTTCAATAGCCGCTCCATGATGAGGACGGGGAATGCCCAAAAAGCGGGCGCTGACCCCTTTTGCGCCATCGGCTCCAATCAGCCAAGGCGCTTGAAATCTGTGCCCTTGGGCGGTTGTGGCCGTATAATAGCCGTCCTCCTCGTGGATGCTCGTGACCTTTTCCTCGAAGGCAAAGCGGGCACCAGCATCTTGAGCCTTTTCAGCGAGCCAAGAATCGAACGAGCGGCGTTCGACAGTATAGCAATAAGGCGTCTTGGTCGTAATGGTGCGAGCTCCCGTGCGTCCGCGAAACGTCCATTGGGTAGGGGCTGAGCGGACTTGCTGGAAAAAACCTTGAGGCAACAAATCGACAGCGCGAGATGTAATGGCTCCTCCACACGGTTTGACACGGGGAAAAGCGGATTGTTCGAGGACCTGTACATGAAATCCTTGCTGGGCTAAAAGTCTAGCAGCGGTAGAGCCAGCTGGCCCTGCGCCAATGATCACGACGTCGTCCATGAAAAAGAGCCTCCTTGAAAAAGGGGTTATTTGGCACCTAGTGCGTGTCACCTTAGTGTATCATGAGAGAAAGACAGGCGGGGACGGTGCACATTCCCTATCCACACTGTATGTGAACCGGGCATAAACTAGACGCGCATGGTATACGGAGGTTAATGATGGTCAAAACAAGACACATAGCATCTGTCGCAATCGGCGCAGCCGTGTTGACGGGGTGTGGCGCGGTGAAAACGACGGCACCCGTCAAACACGTTTCGCCGCAGGCGCAGGCGGCATCGCGCACGACATTTACCAAAGGGGATGACCCACTTACCGGTCTTCCTGAACCGGATCATGGGCCTTTGGTGGCGATTATGGTCGAAAACACCGAGTATGGTAGGCCTCAGTACGGACTAGAATCAGCGGACGTGGTCTATGAAGCTTATACCGAGTTTTTCTATTACTCGCGTTACTTGCTACTATTTTATGGCCATGAGCCCAATAAAGTCGGGCCGGTAAGGTCAGCACGGCCCTATTTCGTGAGTTGGGTCCACGGGTGGCCGCAAGCTGCCTATGTTCATGCTGGGGCGTCCGATCCCGGCTACGTCTCCATTCAGAAAGATCAAATACATAACTTAGATGTTGATGCCAATGCTTACGGTTTAGGATACCGCTCGCCGAATCGGCCAGCGCCTCATAACTTATTTGTCTCGATTCCGCAAGCTGCGGCCATGGCCCAACAAAATTGGGGCAATCCTCCTGTCACACCTCATTGGCTGTTCGGCGGGCCCCCAGGATCGGCTGCACCGAAGGATCAGACCATTACCCTGACATGGAATACGCATAACACGATCGAGCAGTGGCGCTGGGATGGATCACGGCGGGGGTGGACCAGGTGGGTGAAGTGTCCGGAATGTCCTGACAATCAATATACCCAAGTCATGGGACTGAATAGCCATCAACCGGTCGTGGCCTCCAACATTGTCATTCAATATACGAAGGAAGAATATCTTCCGGATCCGGCAGGGACCGGATGGATTCAAATTCAAACGCACGGATCAGGCCCGGCATTATTAATTTTAGGAGACAAAATCGAGCGAGGAACATGGAAAAATGCGGGCTCGGGCCAGCCTACGCAGTATTATGATGCGAACGGCCAGCTGGCTCGGTTTGTTCCGGGGCAAACATGGATTGAGGTGGTTCCCAATGCCCACTCCGCACCCAATCCTTTTCAGTTACAGATCCAGTAGAGCATTCGCTCCCAAAATTCGGTGGTTTTCACCGCCATGATACCTGCTATAATATTGGTATTCAAAATGGGGTGTGAATGTGTTCAAACACTGGACCAATAGATGGGATGAGCTGGCCGTTCTGGTTGATACTGGGGCAGCCTTTTTGGCTTACTTGCTGGCGGTACATGTGTATCTGACGTGGATCAACCCTGATGTGACGACCGTGCAGCTCGTGACGTTGTATTTTTCCTTTTCACCTGTGCTCTTAGCACTCAATTGGCTCGTGCTGAAGTTCAACTTCAATGGTTATTCACGGCGATGGAATCAATTGCCAGCTGAATTGAAAATGCTTATGGTGTCCAACCTCGAGAGCACGTTGGCGATGGCCCTGCTTATTTTCTTTATGAAAGCGACGTGGTTCTCCCGTCTGATTTTTGTGTTGATGCCCCTGACCGCTTTTACCCTGCAATTTGGTATCCACGTTGTGACCAAGATCGGCATTAATCGGTTGCGGGTAGGCAAGAAAGACTTACGTCGGCTTGTGGTGATGGGGTATCCCAAGCGGGTGCGCATTTTTTCACGAACCGTGGACACGGTTCCGCAGGCGGGCATGGTCGTGGTAGATCGTTTGCTCATTCCTTTGGGGTCTGCCGAGGCGGGTCAAAAAGCCTTGAACACCTTACGGCAGTTACTGCATTCTACGGTTATCGATACGGTGGTCTTAGCCTTGCCTGTAGCCGATGACGTCATGATGGCGGCCATTGGGATGGCCCGTCAGCAGGGTAAGGAAGTGCGCATGATTTTGGATGAGGTGGGCGCCTACGCAACGAAATCGGCCTTGTATGATTTCTATGGGAACTCCGTTTTAGTCGTCAATGGGGTTAAGTCCCCGCAAACGGCGCGCAGACTGTCCAAGCGCTTGGTGGATGTGTTATTGTCGGCCATCAGCTTGGTCCTCGTGTCCCCGGTGATGGCGGTCATCGCGATTTTGATTAAGCTCGATGATCCAACGGGTCCCGTATTCTTTGTTCAATCTCGCGTAGGGCTCAACGGACGGGAATTTCCCTGCTTCAAGTTTCGAACCATGGTGCCGAATGCTGAAGCGTTGCGTTCGCAAATTGAGCATCTCAACGTCATGAGTGGGCCTGTCTTTAAAGTACCCAATGATCCACGGGTTACACGCATGGGCAAGTTTTTGCGAAAGACAAGTTTGGACGAGCTTCCACAACTTGTCAACGTGCTGTTAGGGCATATGAGCCTTGTGGGACCGCGGCCGGCTTTGCCGACAGAAGTGGAACGCTATGGAGATGACTACCGAAAAAGGTTATCGGTTCGTCCCGGTATCACCTGCTTGTGGCAGATTTCGGGGCGCAATGACATTGACTTTGATCAGTGGATGCAGCTTGATATGGAATATATTGACTCATGGTCTTTGGGACTGGACTTTAAGATTTTAGTTAAGACCATACCAGCTGTGTTGCAACAAAAAGGCGCACATTAATTTCTTGCAGCGGACAGATCCAGCCGGATCTGTCCTGCGCTTTTTTGAAGGCTAATGGGTTTAAACAGTTCTTCAAAAATGAACCAGCAATGCATCGCGCAAGATGGAGGATAGGACGTGGAAAGCATACAAATTGATCTATTACATGTGATTGGAGACGCCCCAGAAGGGCCATGGAGTGTCTTTTCCGTATCACGGGGCGAGGACACGGTGCTGATGTCCATGATTATTCCACGGTCTTTGTGGATGCAAATGACGCGTCACGATCCCTTTTCTTCTGAGATTACACTGATGGAGAAAATTGGGCAGGTAGCTATTACTAAGCGTTTGGCACAAGGACAAACCGCACAAAGTATCATCATTACCCCCGAAGACATACCTGGTGTGTGGCCCGCAGCAGAAGAACCGTGGGACGTGACGTTAAGACGCTGTCCAACGTGCCAGCAGCTGGTGCCAGCAGGCGAATTGCTCGAAGGATTAGCCAATGCCCTGCCTCCCGATTCACGAGGGGAAATCGAAGTGCGTGTACTGTGCCCTAAATGCATGACGTCAAATATTTTCCGGCTGACCCCGTGGGGCATCCCTCTTTAACATGGCATAATATGGTTAGAGAGGAGGGGTGTGGAAATGCCACAGATTTTACGCGAAGTGCCGGGCCATATCGTGCCTGGAGAATCATTGGCCTCATATCATGATCGGCTTGACCCACAGAGGACCGTCGAGTTTGCGATGGTATGGAGGTCCGCTGATGAAGCAGGCCTTGAGGCTCGGCTGCTGTCGGGCAGACCCTTAACGCGCGAGGAATTGGTGCAGGATTACGGTTGGGATGCCTTCGTGAAAGAGGCGGCGGTGCGGTGGCTCACCGCTGAGGGTGTGCACGTGACGCACGACAGTGCCTTTATTACATGGCTTGAGGGATCGATGGCGGCGATTGAAACCACTTTGCAAATTCGCTTTGTGGAATCGGGGGGGAAATTTATGATTGCCCAAGAACCCCGTGTACCGCAATGGCTATCTCCTGCGATTATTGGATTTGTTGGACTCGAAAATGTCTCCCAACTCTATCCCGGCTTCCGGTCTCCATCACGCGTCGATGCTCTGGCGAATAATGGGCAAGGATTTTTTCCCATTGATATTCAGACGGCGTATCAATTTCCTCCCAGTGACGGTACAGGGCTCACCATAGGGTTGCTGGAATTTTCAAATGGCTACAATGTTGAAGATGTTGGCGGGTTTTGGAGTCAATTTGGGATCCCTGCGCCCTCCTTGACGTTTGTCTCAGTGGATGGCACACCCAATGATGGAGGCGTCAATCCATGGGATCTGGAAGCGACCTTGGATATTGAATGGAGTGGGGCCATGGCACCGGGGGCTTCTCTGGTGGTTTACGAGGCGAGCGCGGGCAACCAGGATGCTGCGTTTGCACTGTCGGTGCTGAAGGCCTTGGAGTATGCCCGTAATGACACGGTTAACCATCCCAACATTCTGTCCATCAGTTATGGCGATGGTGAAACCCGCTTTCCTATCGCCACCATGCACGCTTGGGACAGCGTGGTTCGTAATAGCGCGGCTATCGGCATGACAGTCTTTGTTGCCTCTGGTGATGAAGGGGCCTATGGCCTTCGAGGACCCGGACGCCCTATTTGCCATGTGGATGCGCCAGCTAATTGCCCGCATGTGGTTGCCGTAGGCGGAACACACCTTGTGGTCAATGCAGCGGGGCAAATCGCGCAGGAGACGGGCTGGACCGATACGAATAACAATGGCGCCTCGGGTGGAGGGATTAGCCAAATTTTTCCTGTACCCAGCTACCAAGAAGGAATTCGATTGCCTGTCAAACCCGGTTACAAGAGAGGGCGCGGGGTGCCTGACGTGGCTCTTAATGCCGATCCCGACACGGGCTATGCCGTCCTCTTTCAGGGCGCATGGACCATCGTCGGGGGGACGTCTGTCGCGTCACCCATTTGGGCAGCGTTGTTCGCCCGTATTGCGCAAGAAGGCCTCGTTGCGAATCGAACGGTGTTAGGGTATGTGAATCCCCGTCTTTACCTGTTAGGCCCTACGCCTGCCTTTCGTCCAATTACGCAGGGCAACAATTCTTATGCAGGGGTGGTGGGCTATGAGTGTACCCCTGGCTGGAACGCCGTAACGGGATGGGGCAGCCCAGTTGGTGAACAACTGGCACAGGGGCTGCTCTGCTAGGAGAATGATTACTGTCCAGAAGGGCGTGCTATATAATAGTATGGGTATAACACGACTAAAGGACGGGCAGCGTATGATGACAGCGGAAGAAATCGGAGCACAATTTAAGGCGTTAGGCGACGTGACACGGCTGCGTATCTTGGCCTTACTGAGCCAAAGAGAGTACTGCAACTGTGAATTGGTGGATATTTTTGGAATTTCCCAACCGGCCATTTCGCGGCATATGGCGCGTCTTAAAGAGGCGCGCCTGATTTGTGAAACCCGCCACGGGCAATGGATTTATTACCGGCTGAATGCGGCCATGTTTGCTTTGGGCCAAGGATTAGAGGACCTGCTTAAAACTCTGTGTGAGACCGACTCGCTGGTGCGCCAAGCCTTGTTACACCCTCCCGCTTGTTCGGTTCCCGAACTTTCTTAAGGGGGCTTTTTGGCTTGGCGCGGCGCGCGTCATGGTCGATGCTTGTTAGATTTTTGACCGGAAGTAGGCGAACGTTTTTTCGAGGCCTTCTTCCAAGGACACCTTAGGTGACCAGCCCAGTAACGTCTGCGCTTTGGTAATATCGGGACAACGATTGGTGGGATCATCGGGCGGGAGCGGGCGAAATTCTGTGTGCAAGGGCACACCGCCGGCCTTCGCCACGGCCTGTGCAAAATTCATAATGGTGCGCTCTTCAGGATTTCCGATGTTAAAGACTTCTCCGGCTAGCCCTTCGCGGGTTGCTGCGGCATAAATTCCGGCCACTTCGTCTGAAACATAGCAAAAGCTGCGCGTTTGCATTCCGTCTCCGTAGACCGTCAACGCTTGGCCTTCCAAAGCTTGACGCACGAAATTGGGAACAACCCGGCCATCTTCAGATTGCATGCGGGGACCATAGCAATTAAAGAAGCGCAAAATCCGCAGATCAATGCCAAATTGGCGGTGATATTCCATCGCAATGGCTTCTCCATAGCGTTTTCCTTCATCATAGCAGGCGCGAACGCCATTGGGGTTGACATGGCCCCAATAGGATTCCACCTGCGGTGAGATTTGTGGGTCGCCGTAGACCTCTGAGGTAGAGCCTAAGACGAATCGTGCATGATATCGTTTGGCCAATTTTAAAGCATTTTCGGTCCCAATCGAATTGACGCGCAAAGTTTCCAGGGCCAGACGCCTGTAATGGACGGGGGACGCCGCGGAGGCCAGATGAATGACTACGTCGACCTCGGATAAAGGCAATATGGTCTCATCGGGATATTCGGTAATATCCCAGGTCAGTTTAAGCACATGCTCTGGTCCATGTTGCTCAAGGTTGTCCCAAGTTCCCGTCGACAAGTTATCGATGGCGGCGACAAAATACCCTTCAGCGACCAACTTGTCCACCAGATGACTTCCCATAAAGCCGGCTGCGCCGGTGACAATTGCAGTTTTCATCGTCAGTATCTCCTCAAATGCATGATTTTGGTTCGTTAACGGCCAATACCGCGGTAGCGAATGCCCAAGTGTCGCGCTTCCTTGGGGTCGTATAAATTGCGGCCATCGATAAGAATGGGCTGGGTCAAAGCCTGGGCTATGGTCGCAAGCGGTATGCGCTGGAACTCGTCCCACTCGGTGAGCACCACTAACGCGTCCGCTCCATCGAGAGCTTCTAATGCGGATTCACTGTAGCGTATGTCCAAATCGGGATATTGCTGCTGAATGTTGGTCATCGCCACCGGGTCGTAGACGGTTACGCGGGCATTTAGTCGCAGCAGCTCGCCAATGACGCTTAACGCCGGCGCATCACGCAAGTCGTCGGTGCCTGGTTTAAAAGACAATCCCCACAGGGCGATGCGACGCCCTTTCAGTGTCTTCAATTCGTCTTGAAGGCGTTTGACAACCAAAAGACGCTGGTCTTTGTTCACCTCTTGCGTGGATTCCAAAAGTCTCGGCTGATATCCGTATTCTTTAGCGGTATAAATTAAGGCCGAGAGATCCTTGCCAAAGCAGCTGCCACCCCAGCCGACGCCTGCTTGCAGAAACTTTGGGCCAATGCGCGTATCGAGTCCTATGCCATGCATGACCGTTTGAATATCCGCTCCGACACGCTCACAGATATTAGCCATCTCATTAGCAAAGGATATCTTCGTTGACAAAAAGGCATTGGCCGCGTATTTAATCATTTCGGCCGAGAGGCGGTCTGTTTTGATGACAGGTACCGGACCACGGTCTTGGGGGCGTGGCGTTTCGGGCGGCGCCACGAAACTTTGCGCAATGATGGGTTGATATAAGGTCGTCAAGCGGTCCATAGCCCAAGTTTCATCCGCCCCTAATACGATGCGGTCAGGATACAAGGTATCGTGTATGGCGCTGCCTTCACGCAAGAATTCAGGATTCGAGGCGACGGTAAAGAGGTCGGCAGGCGGTTTTGTTCCGTAGCGAGCTGACCATCCGTCTTCAATCCATAATTCAACCAAGTTGGCCGATCCGATGGGTACAGTAGCTTTGTTGACAATGACGTAGGAGGCACCAGATACCATGCCTTGACCGATGGCTAACGCCGCTTGGTGCACATATTCCAGATTCGGAGATCCATCGGCAAGAGGGGGTGTCCCTACAGCAATGAAGATGATTTCAGATGATGCGACAGCTTGGCTGGCTTGGGTGGTGGCTTGCAGGCGGTCGGTACCACGCACCCGCGTGAGCAATTCTGATAACCCCTGTTCGAAAATGGGGGGGACGGCTGCCATGATGTACTCGACTTTTTGTTCATTGACATCCACTAAGACCACGCGGTGGCCAAGCTCGGCGAGTACCGCCCCCGTGACGAGACCGACGTAGCCCGCGCCGAAAACCGCGACGTTCATACAGGTTCCTCCTTTTACGACAATAGCTGATGATAAGCGGCCATGGTGTTGGTCGCAATGACTTCTTGAGAAAAATGGTTCAGAACGCGCAGGCGGCCTTTCTTTCCTAGGCTTCGTCTCAAATCCCCATCAACAAAAATCGTCTGAAGAGCTTCCGCCAAGGCTGTGGGAGACTGCTCCGGCACAACCAGCCCAGCGTCTCCAATCACTTGCGGGATTTCTCCACTAGACGACCCGATCACCGGCACCTCGGTGGCCATGGCTTCGGTCAAGATGCGTCCGAATTGCTCTTTCCAACGAGCCGTGGTTCGCGAGGGCAGAACCAACACGTCGACCCCATTCAAGATTTGGGGCATGTCACCAGTTGAGACCCAGGGCACAAAGCGTACTTGATTGTCTAAATGCGCCTCGTGTGCCAGTTTCTGCCCGGTTGCTTGCCACGGTCCAGATCCTACGAATAACAGGGTCATGTGGGGATGTTGAGCTAACAGCGGAGCTGCGGCCATCCACAGATCATCCAGTCCCTTTTCTTCGATGAGCCGACCCATGTAACTGATAACGAATTGCCCATCAAGGTTCCAGATCCGTTTGGCCGTCTCTGGATCATGCGGCTGGTACAAACCCACATCACATCCGAATTGGGGAATAATCCACACGGGTTTGTCAAATCCTTTGCGGCGGATGACGTCTTGTGCTTCTTGGTTGCCGACTATCGCGCCGCGGGCGGTTTGAAACACCGTTCGTTCCATCAACGAAAAAGGCCACGGATAGTTCTTGTAGATATTCTGCCAGGCAAAGAAGATCGAGGGAATGTCAAGCCTCTTGGCAATACGAACCGCTTGATAGGTGACGCTGCTATAGGGTTCCTCATCGATGTGTAAAAGATCGGGCTGAAAGCGGCGGATAATCGACAAGAGCTCGGGATAGTAATGGAAATGATTGCGTCCATTAAGTCTGATAGGCGCAATGAACAGCGGATAGCTATGATCTTGAGGCCGGGGTTCGAAAGTGAGTGAACCCCACGCCGGTGGTACGACAAGCCCCACTTCAACCTGATTGTCTAGTTGATTGAGGTATTCGAGCTTGGTTCGGTAGCTTGCACTAACGCAGGCTTTGGAAATCATGAGTACACGCACAAAAAGGCCTCCTGGCTTATAAAGGACGGTCGCTTGAGGATAGACCGGAATCCCATGTGGCGACCATCCAGCTCTCAAAAATGGCTGTTTGGCGGGGACTGGGTTCTTTAACAGGCACGAGTTGCACCTTGTCAAACGGCTGCGTCCCTAAGACCAGTGATACGGACTGCAATTGGCCCCGGCGGAAGAAGTTCACGACCACGGTATCCCCAACGTGATGGTCGTATTGGATACGGTGTTTGAGATCATCTGCTGAGGCGATACGGTATCCATTTAAACCAATAATGTGGTCTCCTGCATTGAGCAGGGTCTGAGACGGTCCTGGGGCATAAACGGATTTGACGACAAGCTGATGCCCATCGACAATTTTTGTTTCAATGCCCAGCCACGGCCGAGGGCTTTGCGTATTATTGGATTCATGGCTTTCTTCCGCATCGTCGCCGGGTGTGTAAGAGCGTTCAATCTTCAGACCAGCGGTGAGTAACGCGTCTTCCAAAGGCAATGGATTAGGCTTATGGATATGGCGCGCAAAGAAGTCTTCAAAGGAACTCTGCGCGACTTCTTCCACGGTTTCTTGATAGACGGATTCTGGAAAACCAATGCCATGGGCGCCATAACGATCATACAGTCTACGTAAGACATCGTCCAACGATGCTTGATTGTCCGTGCGTTGGCGAATCTCTAAATCCAAGCAGGTGCCGAGAAGGTCTCCCCCGAGATAGTAGGACAGGGTGCGATTGACCGAATCCTCATCGGGCTTATACAGTTTAATCCAGGTATCAAAACTCGATTCGGTCAGCGATTGCACGAATCGACCGGGCTGTTTTTCATACGCTGCGATTTTTCTTCCTAGCCCGTCAAGATAGTCTTTGACAGAGTAAAGACCTGAGCGCCGCAAAGTCAAATACGCGTAATAGTCGGTGAAGCCTTCCATGGCCCACAAAAGGTGCGTGTAGACTTCTTTATTGTAATCAAAGGGCCCTAGCATGTCGGGATGAATGCGTTTGACGTTCCAAAGGTGGAAAAACTCATGGGAAATGAGACCTAAAACCCGCCGATAATTTTTCCACGGACGAAAGGCAAACCGCTCCACACCGCAGGTTGTCGAGTTGAGATGTTCTAATCCGCCGGTAGACTTGTCCATTAAATGTAAAATGAACGTGTAATGCTCGTAGGGCAACGAACCAAAAAGATCACGCTGGGCAATAACAATGCGCTTAACATCTTGCGTGAGTTTGTCCAGATCTTCATTACCGTGACCCCATACGGCAATGGTGTGCGGTTTGTCATCCACTTCGAATGTGCATACGGTGTGGGTTCCTACTTCAAAGGGGCTATCAATTAAGACGTCGTAATCGGCGGCGCGGTATTGTCCCCAGACATCATCTGCCCGGTCCAGACCTGTCGAAGCCTGCCAGCTGGGCGGCGCCTCGAGGCTGACATAGTACGGCGCGGCTTTATAATCATCGACCAACAAGAAGAGTTGGGCGCCGTTCCAGTAGGCGTGACTTTGGTCTAGATGGCTGGTCGCAACCCCTAGTTCAAAGGCGTAGACTTTGTAACGTACCTCCACCGCTTGGTCTTCAAACAGTTCGAATTCCCAAGTATTTTTGGACGCGTGGTGAACGCCAACGTCTTGCTGGTTGGCTTTTACGGTGAGATCGAAGAGATGACGGGCATAATCTTCTACTTCATAGGATCCCGGAGTCCATACGGGTAACGAGAGCGTGTGGCGTCCTTTGGGCAATTGGTCAATTTTAAGAGTGAGATGATAGACGTGGAGTCCCGGTTCCAGAAAACTGACGGTAAATGAAAATGTCGGAATCACAAAATATCCTCCTTTGATGTCCCCTGCGTGCATCCTGTTGTTATGTTAGCATATCCATTTTGTCATAAGCGTTGGACAAACTGGCCTAGGAGGGCTGCAGCGTGGGCTAGGGTGTCTTCATTTTCCGTCAGGGATACACGAATATAGCCTTCGCCCCGTTCCCCAAAGCCACGTCCAGGTGCGACGATAACGGCGGTGTGCATGGCAAGCTGTTCTGCAAACGCAACGGACGAGGTGCCAGCAGGAAGCGCCAACCATTGGAAAATGGACCCTTGACTTGGGGTTTGATTCCAGTGAGCAGCGCTTAGGGCGGTAAGAAAGCGGTCACGGCGCCTTTGATAGAGGTCGCGTAGCGCAGCAACCGATTCAGGGGGCGAGTCGAGCGCGGTGATGGCCGCTTCTTGAATGGCGCCGTACTGACTGCAGTTCAAGTGATCTTGTAGCGTTTCCAAATAGGCAATGAGGTCGGGATGACCGGCAGCGAAACCCAACCGGAATCCTGCCATATTGTAGGATTTCGATACCGTGGTGAACTCTATTCCGACATTTTTGCCGCCTGGCCGCGCTAATAGGCTAACCGCTTGTTGGCCATCATAGACGATGTCGCCGTAAGCTAAGTCATGGGCAATGACCGTATGGGTCGCTTCCGCACGGGCAATGACGCGATCCAAGAACGAAGCCGGGGCGAGTTGACCAGTCGGGTTGTTGGGATAGTTTAAAAAGGCGAGGCGCACCTGATCCGTGAGGAAGTCCACGTCAGGTAGCCAAGAGTCCGGCGACAAAGGCCACGGAATCATTTGACCGCCAGCCAAGCGAATTCCGGACCAATAGTCTGGATACCCTGGATCAGGCACTAAGGCCATATCACCGGGATTCAAAACGGCCAGGGAGATTTCTTGCAGGCCAATTTTACTGCCGATTAAGATGGCGACTTCCCGTTTCCAGTCTAAGGTTACGCCGTGACGTCTCGCATACCAACGGGCCACTGCCTGCTTGAGTTCTGGCAAGCCTGTAAAGGGAATGTAGCGTTGGTACCGGGGATTGTCAGCTGCTCGCTTTAGGGCAGCGACAATGGGTTCCGGCGTGGGTTGATCGGGATTGCCTTGGCCCAGATTAATGACCGGACGGCCCTGGGCTTTCAGTTCGACGGCAAGATTGACCAATCCGGCAAAAAATTGCTGGGGCAGACGGGTAATCCGGTCGGCGGGTTTCATCAAAATCAGACCTCTCTGACATCTGTAATAGATCACGCGCTGGTAATGGATATTTACGCTGTCCATTATACGAAATTCTTGCAGTTTCTTCGTCACGGCAGAAGCGAAATTCCTTGAAATGTGTGGCGCTCATCCATTGGACACACGCAAAAAAGCTCCCCAGAATTTCTGGGGAGCTTGGATGAAAGGGTTAACTCCTATTCGTGAAGATACTCACGCCACGAGGTGTCCTCCATCAAGGGATTCCATAACGTCACATAGGGTCCTTGAACGAGGGTGGCTAACACGCGGTCGTGTTGCGCACGGTATTTCGTATTAATGACCACACGAGAAATACCCATCATGGCGGAATTCAGATCTTGCCACTCCATGTGGACAATATATTCAGTAGGCGTGGCTTTGGCATCGAGTAACTGGAAATTGCCTTCTTTATTGCGCGGCGGGTATTCACCGGTGGTTTGCAGAGCTTGGTGAAGACCTTCGGGATTTAACTGAAAACTGCCGATAGCGGAAGCGCCAATTTGTTTCAGCACCATGTAGCCTAAGAAGCCCGGAGCTTTTTTAAACATTTGCATGAGGTCCTCGATGGCCGTTTCAAATTCTTGCTCACGACCAGGGATAATGCGGTGGTCAGACCCCGCAATGACGCGTTGGCCGTAAGGCATCGAAACCGCATCGGGCGTCTGCCCGGCCATAAAGGCCGCGCCGAGCCTGGAGGGGACGTCGGTCATCGCCATGTTATCGGGCAAATCAGAACTGGTGATTTCGTACAGATTTTCCCATGGTCCTTCAATAATCATACCTAAGCAGTTAGCACAGAGCCGAAAAATGCTGTCGAATTGCTCGTAGTGCATTTCCTCATGGTCCTGCCAGTTTTTCCACATCGTGTACTGGCGAATGCCTAACGGGTTTAGCTCTGCGTGCATGTCCATCTTTGCGGCACCGTATCGTCCGCCCATTGGGAATACACCGATTTGCACGTGGTTTTGAAACCCAACAAATCCGGAATGATTGGCGGTCACCATGCAGACCTTGGGACCTACTGATTCAAACATGTTAAAACTCGAAGGTTGATTGACAATTTTGGCGTCATTAATGGCCACAATTGGACGCGGCATACGGTACCCTCCTCTTAAATGTAAGAAATGTGACACTATGCTCCACTTCGAAAGAACTAGTTCGTTTTTGGATTCTCGTCTTGACGTATTGAACGCTTATCAACCGAGATTAAACTCGGTAAAACCCATTATAACCGCTGATTACGAAAATGATCAACGCGTATTAAAAAATATCGAAATCGAAAATGGGATTTTTCGGCGTCTTGCTGGTCCGCTTGACCTGTGACAGAATCACAGAAGTGGGATGTAAATAAGGTGTCGATCCGGTGGCGTGGGAATCGTAGCTTTTCAAGACGGGCAGAGAGCGTCCGCCCTTGTGGCGGTATGCTACGTTTTTATGGATTGAAGCACTGAAAGAGGCGGAACATGGTTGAAGATGTCTGGATAAGGCCGGAGCAGGAGAAACGCGGAGAAGAAATGGGGCTTAGCGCCTGGACGCGGATATTGGCGTATGCCGCTCTCGTCGTTTCTGCGCAAATTTTGCGGTGGGGCCTCTTTGTCGCGCATGGTTTTGACTTGGGCTACTATCAACAAGGCATGGCGGCGTTGGTGCATGACGGGTTAGGTGCGCGTTCGACATACACAGGGCAAGCGGTTTTAGCCAAAAATCATGCGTGGTTGTTGGTGGTCTTGGCGTATCCGGCGACGTGGTTGGGCACCGGTTTCTTATTTCTCGTCGAAACGCTGGCGTTAGCGTCGGGTTATTTTCCTTTGATGCGCATTGCACGGGCGTGGACGGTGCCCCGTGAGGTGGCGGCGTTTGTGGGAGCGCTTTATCTTTTGAGCCCGTTGGTGATTGCCGGTAATCTGTATGACTTTCATATGAGTGTTTTGGCCGTGCCGCTGGTGCTGTATGCGGTGCAGGCATTGATGGAACGCCATTGGGGGCAGTTCGTTGCCTTTTTGGTGCTCTTAACTGGTTGTGGCAGTAAAGCGGCGATCGCGGTTCTGATGGTTACGCTCATCGCTGCCGTGCGGCGTCAAACATGGTGGGTGGGCTTGGTGGCGATAGGCGGCGTCTTGGCATGGATGTTCTGGGGACTTAACATCCGCTTAGACCGTTTGAGTGCTCTGGGCTGGATAACCGTACCGGTCTCGCACACGCTAACGATTCGCGCCGTCCTTTACGCCCTCTGGGTGCTTGCGCCGTTTCTGGTCGTACTCGGAGCCTTGAGTGTTCAAAGAAAAGCGTTTCCGTGGAGCTTTTACGGAGTTTTGGCCTTGCTCTATTTAGGGGGCAATATGCTGTCGGCCCTGCCCGCGTCCACCTCTCCCTTTGATCAAAAGTCGGCTCTCATCGCCCCCTTTTTATTACTGATGCTTTTAGATGTCGCGGCACGTGATCGTCGACCTTGGCCATTTCAAATTCGAGCGGCTGGCATTTTTGCGACAATGGGCTTGTTGGTTCTCATGGGTTTTGATTTCTATCATTCTGCGTGGAAAGTGCGGCCGAACAACACAATGGCCATCGAACAAGCTTTAGTCGCTGTACCGAAGAACCACCCCATTTATGCGCAGAATAATGTGTTGCCTCATTTGGGGTTTATTATCAACCAAGTGCCTTTGCAACGCTTCAATCTTGCCCATGTACCAATCGGGTCAGCGGTCATCTGGGATACACAATTTCACGATGATACGACGCCCCCTTCGGTCTACCGCACGTTATCAGCATTGATGGCTAACAAGCGCCGCGCACGGGTTGTGTTCGACAAAGGCGGCGTGGTCGTGTTTGACGTCATAGCGTCAAGATAAGGCGTGTTGGCATCAAAGTAGGGCTTGAACCGGTTTTTTACTGTTGGTTACGATTGTCCAATAATGTATCATCTGAGCGAAGATGCGACAACGCGAAGGGGCGAACATGGTGTCACATTCTGTACGAATTGAGGATCAGGAGGCTAGGGCACCCCGCCTATCTCCCATTCAAAGCCTGTTATCGAGGTGGAAGACTGGTTGGCACCAATTGCTATTGGGCATGGAATTGACGCGCAACTTGGCGGTGCGTGATGTTGAAACACGCTACAAGCATTCCATTTTGGGGTTGTACTGGGCCATTATCAATCCGCTGGTCACGGCCGGCATTTTTGGCTTTGTTTTTGGAGTCATTTTTCACGAATCGAGCAAACCAATTCCCTATGTCGTGTTTATGCTGACGGGGATTACGTTTTGGAACTTTTTTGCGAATGGCATCATGTCTGCGGTGGGGAGTGTCTCGGGGAACGCCTCACTATTAGCGAAAATTTATTTTCCCCGGATTGTATTGCCGACGGCGGCGGTTCTAGCCCGATTTATTGACTTTTTGTTCTCACTCGGCGTGCTGATTGTGTTCATTATTCTCTATGATACGCCGATTCATTGGAGCACCTTATGGATTCCTGCGCTGTTGATTTTGCAAGTGTTGTTTACCCTAGGCATTGGCTACTTGGTGGCAGCGTTGAATGTTTTATACCGGGATATTAACCAATTGATGGGGCTCTTGCTATTGGTATGGATGTATTTTTCTCCGGTGATGTATCCGGTAACGAATTTGAAGCCTAGTTTGCGCAGTATTTTGTTGATGAATCCGATTGGGAGCATTTTGCAAATGGAACGCGACGTGATTTTTACGGGCCACTTGCAATACCCTCAGTTCGCCTACAGTGCGCTCGCGTGGACCGCCTTTGTTTTTATTGCGGGCATTCGGGTATTTCGTCATATTGAGCCGATGTTTTCTGAGGTGATGTAAATGGCTCATATTGAGGTTGAGCATGTCTGGAAACGCTTTTTGCTGCGCAAAGACCGCGCGGACAGTGTGGGGCAATTGATTACGCGCATGATTCCTAGACGGGGCCAAAAGCCGCCAAGCGAGCCCTTTTGGGCTTTACGCGATATTTCGATTGATATGCCACCGGGCCACTCCTTTGGGATTGTCGGCAACAATGGCTCTGGCAAGAGCACGCTACTAAAAATTCTCACCCGCACGATGAGCCCCACGCAAGGACATGTGCGTCTTCATGGGCGTGTATCGGCTTTGGTGGAATTGGGTGCGGGTTTTCACCCTGATTTTACGGGCCGGGAAAATGTCTATCTTAACGCATCGATCTTAGGGATTGGGCGCAAGGCCATTGAGGCGAAAATGGAAGAGATCATTGATTTTGCTGAAATTCGTCCGTTCATCGATACGCCTGTCAAATATTATTCGTCTGGAATGCATGCGCGGCTAGGCTTTGCCGTCGCGACGAGCGTGGATCCCGAAATTCTCATCGTGGATGAGATTCTGGCCGTGGGGGATGAAGCGTTTCAACAAAAATGTATGGACCGCATTTTTCATATGAAGCGCGAAGGTACGAGCATTCTTCTTGTGTCCCATGACTTGTCGTCTATTGAACGGTTAATGGACCAAGCGGTATGGATTAACAAAGGCGTTATGCAGAAAACGGGGGCCCCACGAGACGTCGTTTTGGCTTACCGGCAAAGCTTGATGGGCCAAACTTCGCAAGGGACTCCAGAGCCAGAAGCTACGGTGGCGCATCCAGGGCCTATCCAAGTCGCCCAGGCGTTTTTGAAAAGCCAGGGCAAAGCAGTGGATGCATTGGTCTCTGGAGATCCGGTATCGGTGACATTAGATCTGCGCAATGACAGCGCCGAGGAATTTGTGGGACACGTGAGCTTAGTGCTCAGGCGCCCCGATGGATTAGAGTTAGCAACATTTTCTACGGTGCTCGATGGCGTCCCCATTCGCCTCAAGCCAGGAATGAACCGGGTGAGCGTGGATATGGCGCAGTTATTTCTCACGAGCGGGGCCTATGATGTGACGGTGGCCATTTATGACCAAAATGGCCGCAGACTCGACGAATGGCCGGGCGTATTGCCTGTGCGAATTCAGGCCTTGCGCAATAGTCCCGGGCTCTTGGTGTTGCCGCACACATGGAGGATGGATTGACGTGACCACGACCATTGCCATGGATGCACGCTATGGGCTGCAGAGTCCCCGACGCGGTATCGGCGAATATGTGTTTCAAACCTTGCAGCATTTAGGGGATATGCCTCGCCGCTACGATCTTCACCTCTTTGGCGACGAGAGTGCCGATATGCAAGTGGTTCAAGCCTTGCGAAGCTACTACCGTGTCGACATTTTGCGGGCACCCAATTTTTTTCTCTGGGAACAGCAGGCATTTCCGGCAGCCATTCGTGCCTATGCGCTGGCACATGGCACAGCCAATATGGCGCCGTTGGTGTCACGGGTCCCGGTCATCATGACGGTGCATGACGTGATTGAGTTCAAACGCGGCCAGGTCTTTGGCGGGCGAATTCCCTTGCGCCATCATATCAGCCGATTGTACCGGATGAATGCCCTTCAGTGGCTTGCGCGGCGGGCTCCTCTCATCTTTACGGTCTCTCACCATGCGGCCAGCGATATTCATCAAGTATTGGGGGTGAAGGCCGACCGCATTGTGGTGACCCCTTTAGCACCGAAATATCCGATACGCCCGGCCTCATGGCCTAAAGAGCCCTATGTGCTGGCATTAGGCGCCGCCGACCCGCGCAAAAACACAGCGGCTGTTGTGAAAGCGGCAAGATACATCACGGCCCAAGGGATAGCGGTCAAGATCGTGGGGGTCGAGCGTCAAGCGTTGGCACCCTTGCAGGATGCGGCTTCTGGCAATGCGCGCTTGGAAGTATTGGGAATGGTGGACGATGCCACATTGGCGCATTTATATCAACAGGCAGGATGTTTTTTATATCCCAGTCTTTATGAAGGCTTTGGACTGCCCGTGCTCGAGGCTATGGCTTTGGGATGTCCAGTTGTGACGGGCAAGAACAGTTCTCTTCCCGAAATTGCGGGGCCTGCCGCTTTATTAGTAGATACCTCCGATCCCCAGGTTCTGGCTGAAGCGGCCTTAAGCATTGTGCAAGATCCGGTAAAGCAACGGCAACTGATTGAAGCAGGACAAGCATGGGTTCGTGCGTTTTCATGGAAAAAGACGGCGGAATTGACCCATCAAGGCTATGAACGAGTGCTGCATGAGGTGGCGAATCGGTGAATATCCTGATCGCCAGTCGAGAATTGCAAGGCGTTACGGCATCGGGCGGCATTGGCGTCTATGTGCGTCAGTGGGCCCAGGATCTGGCGCAGGCGGGCCATGAGGTGCGGATTTTGAGTAAAGGACTTGCGTCCCAAGGCACGATGATTGATTCAGTCGCGGTCGACTTCGTTCAAGCCGATCCCAGGTTTCGCGATGAGGCTATGGGCTACGCTTTTGCCTTATATGAAAAAATTTTAGCGTTGACCTCTTCTCAACCGTGGGATCTTATTGAGTTTCCCGACTACCTGGCCGAGGGATATTTTACCATTAAGGCCAAACGTCTCTTGGGTCAATTTGCTCGCACCACATTAAGGGTCCATGGACACATGTCCTTGGAGCTGTGTGATCGCATTAACCAAGAAATCCCCCGTAGCGATAGACAGCGGATTTATGCGTTAGAGCGCTACGCGATGCAGTATTGTGATGTGCTGACGGCGCCTTCCGTTGGTTTGGCTGAAATCTATGAAGACCAATTTAAACGGAACGTTTTGGTCACGCGTCACCCATTACCCAACTGGCAGCCCTTGGCGGGAAAACGCGAGCGAAAAGGGCCGGCGACGTTGGTCTATGTGGGGCGCTTGGAATACCGAAAAGGGATTGATTTACTGCTCAGGGCATGCCTTCCATTGTGGGAGAGCCAAATGGATTTTCGGCTCCAACTCATCGGTCAAGATACCCATTACCGAGGTCAGTCTTTTCAACGGTATTTGCTGTCCAGCCTGCCTTCAGAGTTTTGGGACCGGGTGGAGTTTGTCGGGACGGTGAACCGCGAGGCTCTGCGTGATTATTATGCTCAGGCCCATGCTGTGGTGTTTCCCAGCCGTTTTGAAAATTGGCCGAATGTCTGTTTGGAAGCGATGCGCATGGGCGTGCCTATCATTGGGTCGAAATGGGGGGGAATGCGAGAAATGTTGGAGGAGGGCGCTGGCATTTTGATTAATCCCGAGCACCAGCCCTCTTTTTCCGTCGCCATTGCGCAGGTATTGACCGATTCCGAGTTGGCGAACACATTGGCGGAAGCCGCTCAAGCTCGGGTGGTCGCCTTACAAGCGGATCCGGATGCGGTGTTAGCCAAGATTGTGAAGGAGCTTCCGCCAACCCGAAAAGGTGGCATACCCCCTTACCCCCAGCGTTTGAGCGTGATTATTGAACCCCAAAGCGACCATGGTGAACCCGAGATGGTGAAGTCGCTCGCAGCTAAGGCCTTTGTGGAAGAAATTATGGTCGCGCAGTGGCCTAAGGCGCTTTCTCTTCCCGATCATGTCGTGTGGCGTGAGGAGGCACGTGATCCGTGGAGTGCAGCAGAAAATGCGCTAGGAGATTTTGTGGTGGTCATAGGCAATGGCGAGCAGTGGGCATGGGATTTTCTAGAGCAGGCGGTGAAGACCTTGGCGTGTGTCCCAGAGCTGAGTGCGGTGTACGGTTGGGTTGAAACCGATGCAGGCATATTGGAGGTGCCAGAGGATCTTGACCTCACGCGCGTGCTGGTGCCAAGCCAAGCTTGGGCTCGGGGGGTTGTGCGTAAAAAAGTATTGGCGGCTCCTGCAGAGGACGCACCAGCGGGCGTACTGCCACAGTGGGATATGCTGATTTCTTTGGCGATGCAGGGCTTAAAGGCGGAGCTGCTGCCGACAACGAGTGTCCGCGGCCTGAGGGTAGACGATGACAAGATCGGGCTCATGTGGGAGCAGCATGCCGAGTTGCTGGGTCAAAGTGGCTTGGCAACCCTCATTGCCGTAAAGGATCCATCGCAGCCGTATGGTCTTTTGCGCCCCGCATGGTTAAGAGGTATGGCGCGCCTTGCGCCGCCGAGACTTGTACGGTGGGTCAAACAATGGCGGAAGGAAGAAGGCGGGCGAGGGTGATTCGGGTAGGCGTGGATGCGCGTGTGCTCTCCGCACAAGTACAAAGGGCTGGAGTCGCGCAATATATTGCAGAAATTCTAAGGGATGGCGAAGACGTTTCTGATGTTGCCGTTACCGCGTTGTCGTATGAACAAGAACAGTGCCGGGTGGGGAAAGTGCCCATTGACGTGATTCGTCTGGTGCCCGGTGTGCCATGGCAAAGTGTGTTGTTGCCCAGTCATTTGGTGCGGAAGCGATTCGATGTCGTTCATGGACCCGCATTTAGCATTCCGCCGTCTTTTTGGGTCAAAAGAGTCGTGACGGTGCACGACGTTGCATTTATGCGCATGCCACACACGGTGCGGGCGGACACCGTTCATTATTTACAGCGGGTGGTCAAATATGCTGTGCATCATGCGGCGGCGATTATTGTACCCTCCCACGAAGTGGAGACTGATTTAGTCAAGTTGTGGCCGAAGACGGCTTCTCGCATTCGAGTTATTCCCTTAGGAGCGGACCGGTTGGCACATGTTTCCCCTACCTCTGGCTACCGGCTGGATGCGCCCTATTTTTTGCATATCGGCACGATTGAACCGCGAAAAAACTTGACGTTTTTGTTAGAAGCCTTCGCCTATGCGGTAAAAGACGGCCATCTTCCTCATCATTTGGTCTTGGCAGGGGCGCGGGGCTGGAACAACGAAGATTTTTGGGAGGCTTTGCGCCAATCTCCTGTGGCGAACCGGGTTCATGTCTTGGGATATGTAGATGACTCGCAGAGCGTACAACTCTATCAGGATGCGGCCGTTTATGTTCAGCCCTCCCATTATGAAGGATTTGGTCTAGGGGCCTTAGAAGCCTTGTGGTTTGGGGTGCCTACCGTGGCGTCGCCTACGGGAGCCGTGCGTGATGTGCATGTGGCCGGCTTACAGGTCGTTGAGACCCGTGACGTGGCGGTATGGGCGCATGCCATGCAGCAGGCGACGTCCCTCTCGCGTGCTGGGGTTCGTGACGCACTGCCGACATGGAGGGAGACCAGGCGTCTGCATTATGCGTTATACCGGGAGGTCGCCCAGACATGAACCTATCAGACGTGTCGGTCATTATCGTGAACTATAACGGGGCGAATGTTCTGCCGAGAGCGGTGGCCTCTATCTTACGCCTGGAGCATCAGCCCGGGGAATTAATTATCGTAGACAACGGCTCGACCGATGATAGCCGGGAGTTTGTAAAGGGCCTGCATGAGCCTCTCATTAAACGGGTGCTTTTGCCCACCAACCATGGGGTGGCAGGGGGACGCAACGCGGGAGTGGCACTAGCGTCGGGGAAAATTTTAGCGTTTTTAGACAGTGATGGGGAAGCTACAGCCACGTGGTTGCCTGGATCGTTAGCCATGCTGCAAAACGCGCCGAGGGCTGGGGCCATTGCGCCTTTAGTCTTAATGAACAACGGGACGACGATTAATGGGGCAGGATCGGTGTTAGATTCTTCTGGGCACGGGCGAGATCGCCTCTGGGGAGAACCTTTAGAACCGTTCCGGCAGGTGCTGGAACAGTGGCGAGGACAACCTGTCGACTATCCCATGGGATGCGGCATGGTCGTTCGCCGTGATGGTTTAGAACCGGTTTGGCCACTCGATGATGCGCTTCCCAAATGGCATGACGATACCGAAATTGGGTTGCGCATTAGGCGCTTGGGATATCAGGTGCTGTTCAATCCCGATGCTACCGTGCTCCATCATCCCGGGCACTCAGATCCCAAAGACCAAGGCGAGCGCCAGCGACTCGCCGAACTAGCGCGTTTGCGGTTGTTGTGGAAGTATTACCCGATCAAGGTCGCGCTGTGGCAAAGCGCGTATTATACGCTATTTGCGGTGACCGGATCGCGCCAACGCTTTCAAAATTGGCGCGATTTGCAGACGATAGCGGTGCATTTCTGGCAAAATGCAGGGAAAATTAGACATGTACGCCGAAAATGGAAAATAGTGTCTTGAAAAAGACTGTAAAATCTTTATCCTCTGGCAAGCATCTGCTATCATTGACACACAACGTGTCAAATCGAGTCTCACGAGGTGTAGAAGTGGATATTGCGACAATGCAGACGGTTGGTGACGCGATTCGCGCTATACGCCTCGGTCAGGGGCTAGAGCAGGAAGATTTGGCCACCGATGGCATTCCGGTTCAGGTGATTGATCTCATTGAGAAGAATCTATGCTGGCCTCCTCAAGAGTGGCTGAATCATTTTGCCCAAGTTTTTGGCTTACCGGTCTTCTCTAGTCAGACGTCTAACCAGTCGATGTACCATGCGGCCCAGTTGTTGTGCGATGAAGGACTAAAGTGCAATGAACGCGGTGATCAGCCCAACGCGGCGGATATGCTCATGAAGGCATATGACATGATCATGGCCTATCAATTTTATGACTTGCTGCCCCAAAGTGTCCCCACGTTATTACAGGTCTTGTCGTTATCGGGTCGGGGAGAAGATGCTGTACGTGTCGGCATGCACGCGGTGACCTGTATGCCGCCTGGGTTCTGTCAGGCGCGCCGTGATGTGTTGATTCGTACGGGGGCGGCCATGATGGGCATTAATGATTTTGCCAGGGCAATTGATTTGTTTGATGAAGTCCTTAATGAACCGACGACAGATTCCGTGACGGCCATCAAAATGCTGCTCAACAGCGGAACGTGCTATATGAATATGGGAGAGTTTGAGCAAGCCCGCCACCTTTATGGGCAGGCTTTGGAAATTGCTGACGAACTGCAAGAGCCCTTTTGGTTGGCATGGACCTATATTAATTTAGCAGCGGTTGAGCTTGAACAGTACCAGGCGGTGCCGGCTATTTTACCCTACTTAGACCGTGCCGAGCAGTTAGCGATCGAAATGGACAATGTGGCCGTTTATGCAGCGGCAGTGCATGACCGTGGCGCGTACTATCTCTATGCAGGAAAGCTTGGCTTGGCTCAGCGCTTGATTGAAAATGCGGTGGAGTATCTCGGCGAGGAGAGTGCATCGGCGGCGTACATTTTAGATGATCTCGCCCATGTCTATATTCTGCGGGGTTTTTGGCGCAAGGCTGATGAAACGATTGCGCGCATGATGAAGATTGCCGATGAGATTCATGCCGTCCGGGTGCGTGCCTTGGCGCATCGTCGGCAAATGCAGAAGAGTGCGCGCATGGGCAAACACGATGACGCCGAGAAATATTTCCTGCAAGCGATGGACGGATTCTTGCAAGCCCGTCACGCCTTTGATGCGCGAAGGACCTTGGAGTTGTGGCAAAAATTGCAACGACCGTGTGCGGCTTTTGGCGAATAAAGAATAGCATTCTTAATCGATCGTTCTCACAAGGCGGGAGGGGCAGACTTCAATCCCCTGTGAGAGACGACAGGCTTGTTACCTCCCTCATCACCGTTCCCTCTTATTGCTGCAATGTCTGAGCCTTATGCCACGAAACCGCGGAACTCGAACAGAATAGGGCAGTGAAATGTCCTGACGCGACGAAGAATTGCCAGATAGGCTGCAGCAGGAGAAAATAGAGGGGGAGGGATAGTTATGGCGGTCATTGACTATGGATCAGGTATTTACGCGATTGATCTGTTGGAAGAAGGGAAGCCATTTCGCTCGAGTGCCTACCTGATTAAAGACAAGCAACTGGCTTTGGTGGACACGGGGTCTGCACGAAGTCACGAGACGCTTTTAGCGGGCTTGCAGGAAGTGGGCGTCAGCCCTCAAGACATTGATCACATCATAGTAACCCATGTGCATTTAGATCATGCGGGAGGGACCGGACAAATGATGCAAGCAAGTCCCCGCGCTGTGGTTCATGCCCATGCTCGGGCAGCAACGCATTTGATTGACCCCTCTCGGCTGGCTCAAGGAGTGCGCGCTGTTTATGGCGAACGGACCGATGAGTTATTTGGTACACTGGTGCCGATCGAGGCGCGGCGGGTTGTGGTTGAAGGGGATGGCGCGCATTTAAAGCTTGGACGGCATACCCTGACCTTTTATGATACGCCCGGCCATGCTAAGCATCATTTGTGTGTTTGGGACAGCGAAAGTCAAGGCTTATTTAGTGGGGATATGGTGGGGATTCGTTACCGTCCTGAATATACCGGGTGGGACTTTGTCTATGGATTTCCCACGACGTCTCCGGTCGACTTTGATCCGGAGGTGATGCTTGAGTCGCTCGCCCGAATGGAAAAGTTAAAGCCTCAAAGAATATTTCACACGCATTTTGGGGAGACCACGCCGGCCGCGGAGGCATTTCATTTCACGCGGCGGGGTGTGGAGTATATTCGCGCATTAATCGAACAATTGCCAGATAACGTGGAGTATTCTATGATTCATGAAGCTTTGCAGCAGATTGTTCTGCAAGACATTAAACGGCAAGGGCATCATGTCCAAAACGTGAATCCGCTCGCTTTGGACATGATGTTAGATGCCCAAGGGATTTTGGTGTACATACAGAAGAAAGCTGCTGGAAAATTATAGAAGGGGTGATGTATGATGGCGCGTATCATTTGTATTCCGGTGACCGTATCGGGTGAAGTGGAGCCCAGGTGGGGAAAAGCTCCTCGGGTGGCATTGGCTACTGTCGAGGGTCACCAGATTGCGGATTGGACTGAAGAAGACGTGCATTGGGATACGCTCCATGATGAAGGAGGCGAGGGCAAACACCATGCGCGTATTGCCCGCTTTCTCATGGACCACCATGTGACCGACGTGGCGGCTAATCACATGGGGCCAGGAATGGAGCGCATGTTGGGTTCTATGCGGCTTAAGGTGTATCTGGGTGTTGAGGGAAATGCCCGCGCCGTCGTGGAGCGCTTAGCCAAAGAGGCGTGAACACAAGGGCGATCCTCATCGCCCTTGTGTTTTCTGAGACGGGGGAATGACAGTCAGGATGAAACATGTGATTATCGGCGCCTCAGGCCAAGTCGGTGGGTATTTGTTCAAGGAGTTGGCCACGCGTCACGAATCGGTCGTGGGAACGAGTTGGACTCATACGGCACCGGGCCTGCGGTCCTTAAATATGGAAGATGAGAAGGCAGTCATCCAGCTGCTAGATGGGGAGCACCCTCATGTGGTGTGGATTCCCGCGGCATTGCCGGATGTCGATCGTTGTGAGCGGGAACCTGATGTCAGCTACCGTTTGAATGTTCAAGCGCCTGGGCGGGTGGCTGAGCTTGCAGCGCAGAGGGGCGCTAAGGTGGTCTTCTTCTCGACAGACTATGTTTTTGATGGGGAAAATGGTCCCTATTCCGAAGGCGATGAGGTCCATCCCCTGCAAGTCTATGGACGCCATAAGGCCGAAATCGAAAACTTTTTACTGTCAAATGTTCCGCGTAGTGTGATTATCCGCCCAGCTTGGATTTATAGCCAAGATGCCAATCCGCGCAACTTTGTATACCGAGTGGTGCAACAGCTGAAACAAGGCGCTGTCGTGAAAGCGGTTACGGACCAGTGGAATACGCCGACGCCCAGTGACGGCTTAGGGAAAATGGCATGGCAGGCCGTCGTCGACGATTTTGTAGGGGTTTTGCATGTGGTCGGGCCCGAACGCTTATCACGGTATGAGTTGACCGTTCGTATCGCTCGTAAGTTTGGATTTTCTGCTGAGCAGGTGGAACCCGTGACAACCGAGGCTTTTCATTTAGAGGCGCAAAGGCCTTTGAATGGGGGACTGATTACGGCCTACAGAGACTACCGTATGGAACCGGGGAGAGATTTTTCTCCCGTCTTTTGATGGCGAGAGGCGACTTTTAAGATGAGGATCTGCTGTCTTGACAACACAATAAAGCCCGCATGATAACAGCGGGCTTTATTGTGTGCGTGCTGGGATGGGGATGAATTAACCCAAAATCTTTAGCACCATGCCAGGCAGCGAATTTGCGGAAGCCAGGGCTTGCAGTCCTGTTTGCTGCAGAATTTGCTCTTTAGCAAAGCTGCTCGTGACCTCCGCCATATTGGCGTCCATAATGGTCGACTGGGCGGCTTGCAGGTTGGTATTTTCGGTGTTGAGGTTCTCAATGGTGTAATTCAACTGGTCTTGCTGAGCTCCAATTTGGCCTTGGGCGTTGGTCAACATCGACAAGGCGTTGTTCGCCAAGGTAATGCCGTATTGGGCATTTTGAGTACCCACCACGTTGATGTTGGAGAGTCCTAACGTCACACTGTTGAATGTACCCAAATTGGTGCTGACTTGGTCTGCGGGCTGGTCATTGGGACCGACCTGGAAGGTCAACGGATTGGTGGCCGCCACGACCGAGAAACTCAGAACCGTGGGTGACGTCGAGGCAGAAACTGCAGATGGGTCAAAATTGACCACAAACGACGCATTGCTCACCGCATTAGAGTCATTCGAGGTGCCTAATACGAACTGGGCCGTTTCGGGCGTCGTGGCCGTTGAGCTGACGTTGCTCACAACGTCTGTTCCCGCGAGCGAACCGTTGGCATATAAGCTAATCGTGGCCAAGGTGCCGGTGCTACTGTAGTCGATGGACACTGAGTAGGAACCCGACGCACCACCGCTGTCAGCGCCCAGCGTGACGGTAGCGGTTCCCGCGATTGCGGACGATGCATTGAGGGTGGCCCCAAAGCCATTTTGTCCATTTAATAAGACTTGGTTGTTGTAGTTGACAGAGTTCGAGTTGTTGTCGAGCTGCGTCAGCAGTTTATTAATCTGGTTTTGCAAATCTTGTTGGTCCTGAGACGTTTCGGTGCTGTTTGAAGCTTGCGTGGCTAATTGTTGAATCTGCGTCACAATCTGTACATCGTTTTGTATTCCGCCGTTAGCCGTGTCAAGCAAGTTTAGCGCTTGGTTCGCGTTGTTGACACTGGCGTTAATCCCGCCAAGCTCGCCGCTCATTAACGTGGAGATCGCGAGTCCTGCAGGGTTGTTGCCCGGCGAGTTGATTTGATATCCGGTAGACATTTCCTGTTCTAAATTCGATAGGGCGTTGGTGGTGTTATTCACCGCGTTCTCAGCAAAGAGAGCCGAAACGTTTGTGTTGATAATCATGGGTTTTTCCTCCTTGAGAATGGTCAGGTTTCGTTCCTTCGAAACCGTTGTCTTAGGAACCCTTTCGGTGCAATTCCCATGCTTATCATACGCACTTTTCTTGCGGAAACCAAATTCTTGAGAGGAATTGTTGATATAAATTTTGTTTCCATATGGAGGTCCATGTACACTGATTGCAGTAGCGAATCTGTCATTCTATGCCCGATGGACCGGGTATTTCACTTCAAGGAGGAAGTTGTCCATGAATGTCACGATTTCAAAGGCGTGTGATGCGAGCTTTGGCATGGGGGTGTGGCCATGTCAGGGATAGCGGTTAACTGGACGGCCGTTTATGGCACGAATAATGTGGCGGCTCAAATGTTATCGGATCTCTCCTTAAACGAGATGGAAAGTATGGCCATTGAGCCGTTGACGCAACAACTCAATACGCTGGAACAGCAATTAACAGCCCTGCAAAACAATAGTGCGGCGTGGACTACGTTACAAGGGGATGCGGCGGCGTTTCAATCGGGGCTGAATTCCCTAGGCTCGAGTACCGCCTTGCAAGCCATGGAGGCGGTGTCTTCGAATACGGCGGTGGCCACGGCCGCGGCGGATGGCAATGCACCACCCGGGACTTATGCGATTGATGTGAGCCAATTGGCTACGTCAGAAATTGATGGCTATGCGTCGACAGCCATGACCATCACCGACCCCACGGCTGCCCTAGGACTTGCGGCGACGACGGTGGCGTTTTCGATTGGCGGCGTTTCGGTGTCGATTGCCGTCACGTCGACGACCACTTTGGACCAGTTAGTGACGGATATCAATCAAAGTGGGGCGCCAGTTCAAGCGCAGGCCGCACAGTCGGGAAGCGATTATTATTTGAAACTCTACGGGACGGTCACCGACCAAGCGATTAGTTATACGGGGGGAAGCGCCGCCTTGGCAAGCGTGGGCATTCTGACTAGCACATCGTCAGGATACACGGTGAACTCGGTGCAAGTGGCAGAGCCTGCCGTCGTTCAATTCCAAGGGGCGACGGTGCAAAACACGACCAATCTTTTTACCAATTTGATTCCTGATGTGACAGTACAGTTAGCGTCGACGGGGACGACTGACGTCACGGTGTCAGCGAATTACTCGCAAGATGCGCAAAGCATTCAAGCCGTGTTTAACGATTTTAATACATGGTCTAAAGATACGTGGAATTTGGCCTATGCTACGGAGCAGGGACCCGCCGCATCCGTGTCGTCGAGTACCGCGAGCTCTTATCAAACGAATCCTAACCAGGTTATTCATTCCCCTGTACCCATGAATGAACTAAATCAGGTGACTCAGCAATTAGCGTCATTCCAAGATAGTCAAGGTTTGTCGTTGGGGTCATTAGGCATCACCTATAATGCCCAAACGGCGACGTTTTCGGTAAATATGACAACCTTGACATCCGCTTTGCAAAATAACTTGGCGGGAGTGCAGTCATTTTTCCAACAGATGGCTCAGTCGCCTCCTGGCATTGTGCAGGGATTGGCGGGATTTAGTGGTTCGGGTTCTTTAAGTGTGGCTGGGACAGCGATTACCAGTGATACCAATCAAGAGAGTCAGACCAACGAGCAAATTACCCAGCTGCAATCGGAAATTCAGCAGGCCATTGCTGCCGCTCAAACGCAATATGACTCTTTCGTATCAACGCTCAGTGCAATGGCGGAGACAGAGAACGCATTCTCGGCGTATGCGCAGCAAACTAATGGACAAAACGGGACTTTGGCGTAGGGAGAGAAGGGCTAGTATGGACATGGAATCGTCAGTCAACGCCTATCATCAGAGCCGTGTGCTCTCGGATAATCCCGATTTCTTGGGCCGGGAATTATACCGGGCCGTATACCGGGATCTTTTGGGCATGGATGCGGCCTTGAAAGAGCAACGGTGGGATCGGTTAACCAATCTTGGGAGCCATGCGCAACTGATTATTACAGCTCTGCACGACGTGGCCAAAACGGACACTCCCGAAGGCATGGCCTTCAAAACGGCACATTTGGCCATGTGGCGTATGCTTAATGACATCATTCGCAAACATGATGCGGGGACGTTGGCGGATTTAACCCAAACCATTACCGAGCTGATTCATCAGCTCGACTACCGGTTACAAAAGCCGGTATCCCAAGAGCCTGCCGTATTAGGTTGGTCCGGATGAGTGGGATTACCGTAGCTTTAATTGCACGTAATGAAGAACGCTTTATTCAACAATGTTTGCAATCGGTTCACGCCATAGCGGATGATATCGTCGTCATCGATACAGGCAGTGACGACAATACCATTAGCATCGCACAACGTGAGGGCGCTCGCGTGTTTTCAAGGCCGTGGCCGAAAGATTTTGCCAGAGCCCGCAATTGGGCGCTTGAGGAAGTCAAAACTCCATGGACGTTAATGCTGGATGCCGATGAGGTACTGTTGGCTGATGACATCCCTAACCTTTTAGCGGGGGTGACTCAGCCCACCGCCGATGCATACAATCTTCGCATTGTCTCTTTAACAGACCGTGCGGAAGATTTGTCCGAAGCTCGGGTGACGCGCCTTTTTCGGACGGATCCTCGTATCCGCTGGGAAGGGCGGATTCATGAACAGATTATTCCCTCGATAGGGCGAGCGGGCTTTAATTTAGGCCCGTTGGATGTGCGCCTGATGCATTATGGCTACCTCAATGAGGTTATGACCAGCCGTGACAAGTTACAGCGCAACCTTGATTTGTTGGATCTGAGTATCAAAGAACGGGGTACGAGCGATTGGAAAGCCTACATGTTTTGGCAGCGAGCGCAAACCCTTATGGCCTTGCAGAGGTTAGATGATGCGGCCAAAGATATGAAACAAGCCATCGCTCTCATGCATCCCACCGCGCCTTTGCAACCGCTATTTTGGTTGACGTTGGCCAAGGTCTATACGGTCAAAAAAGATTTTCGCAAGGTGCATCAGACAATTCGGGAAGGATTGCGACTTTTTCCCGATTATACCGACTTTGTGTATTGGGAAGGCATGGTTTACATCAATGAGGGCAATTGGGACCGGGCTTGGGAGTCCTTTCAACACGCCCTGCAATTAGGCGTGCCGAAGGCGTATTTGCAATCCGAGTTGGGTGTCGGGACCTTTAAAGCATTATGGCAAATGGCGCGTGTGTCGCGCATGCAGGGGAAGATGACGCAAGCAGAAGCCTACTATCTCAAGACGATACAAATGAAAACGGCTTTTTATCCAGCCCTGCACGAATATATTGAAATGTTAGCAGCCAGTGAACCCCAGGCGATTCTCCAGCGGTTATGTCTTGTGCTTTCGCCCAGGGCCCTCGCTGGTGCCTTGCAAATGGTCTTTCACCGGACGCCGCTTGAGGAGAATTTGTTGAGATTATGTCTAGAGCAAGTCAAAACATCAGCGGTATGAATACCGGAGGATGAGATGCGGCCTAAATATTTGGTGATTAATGGAACCAGGGCGTTAGCGACGAGTTTTTTCGCCGATTTGGTAGATTTTCGTGTGGTGTCGTGGGACTCTGATGCGGATTTGGTTCTTTCTGTTCAAAACTTTGATATAGACAAGGTTTTGCAGGTATTCGGTACATTTCAGCCGGATTTGATTTTTGTCTTCTGGCCGGAGTTTCATGCGTTGCCGGAAGGGCTGTTTGCGTGTGGAGTGCCTGTGGTAGCTGCTATTAGTGACTGGAACCTCGGGACCCGTGCCATTTTGAACCATTTAGATCTCTACGACCTTGTGCTCATGGACCGTGAAGGTGCTAGGCGGTTTAAGAATTTGGGATACCCCAACGTGGAATACGCGCCCCTTTATAGTTACGAACCCGGTATGGTTCACGCACCGGATGATCTTTTGCAACGCCCTATTGATATTGGATTTGTTGGCAATTTAAATGGCCATGTGCAAAGGCAGCGTGCGATTTGGATCGACCGATTAGCTTATCTTCACAAGCGCCATGGATGGGTTGTTAAAGTTGCCACAGGCGTATACCGCGAAGAGTATTGGCGGTTTCTTCAAAGTTGCAAGATGGTATTTAATCTAACCATCCGTTCAGAAATGAATCTTCGCTGCTATGAGGCTCCAGCAGCCGGTAGTGTGTTGTTGTTAGAAGAAGATAATGATGAAACCCCATGGGTTATGCAACCAAACATTGAGTATCAGACATATACTGTGGAGAATTTTGAAGAAGTGGTGGCTAATCTACTTTCTAATGAGGAAAAACTTCAAGAAATGGCGGTTAGAGGGCATGAACGCATTGTCCCTTCGGAATCGTATAAGGCGCATGCTGCGCGTATTATAGACCTCATTACGGACCGGGTGCCGCGGGCTAGAGGAACTCGCACCTTTCGTGCCGAGATAGGATTGCAAGAACAAAGACTCTGGTCTGTGACGCAAGATAAGTATGCCATCACATCCCGCTCCATGACTCGCGATTCCATCGCGCAAGAGGTGGCGAGTGAAGATGAATCCCTATTTTTAAACAGCTTGGCGGCAAGCTTAATTGGCTACGCGGCTACTCAGCCTAATTTTGTGGTAACAATTCCGGGTGAGTATTGGCAACGGGTCCGCATGCTACTGCAGTCTGCTCTGGCAAAATGGTCCACGAATATTGCTGTCTATTTCAATCAGTTGCAGTTAGCCTTCTCTTTAGGTCAGTATCAGGTTGTGATTGACACGGCTCCAAGCGCCTTCGATGCGATAACAAAGGCCAATACGCGGCAAGCGTTTGCGGGCGCTATTGCCTTAGCCGGTTTTGACGAATTTCGAAGCGACATCGAGTCAGTGTTTAGCGATTTAAGAGTCGGTCATCTTGATAAATTACGGTCGAGTTTTTTTTCCAGAATTCTCGTCTTGCGCGGAGATTGCTATCAGAATTTGCAGCAATGGGCGCAAGCTCGCCAAGACTACCAGCTGGCACTTCATATGATGCCGCACTGGGCGTCCATTTGGTATAAATATGCGGCGGCTACATTAGTGAGTGGGCCGACGCCTGATGCGCTGGAGATTGCCAAAGACGCCATTGCAAAAAATCCGTTGATGATCTCTGAACAAATCCAACTATATGGCATAGCCGCTCAAGTCAAGAGAAGCGATGTTAAGGCCTTGATAGCACACCATATCCACAACCTTTATCAAATTAGCGACTATTTTGCCCAAGGAATCCAAGCACTTCAGAATATCGATCAAGCGTTGGGGGGCTCCCGTGAAGCCGTTAATTAGTGTGGTCATGCCGGCTTTTAATGCTCAAGCGTTCATTGCCGAGGCCATTGATAGTATCATCATGCAAATCTTTGATGCATGGGAACTGATTGTGGTCAATGATATGTCGACGGACAATACCAAAGAGATTGTGCAAGCCTATACCGTACGCGACGGACGCGTACGCCTTATCAACGTAACGGCCCATCAAGGCCAAATCGGGGCACATAACGTAGGAATACGCGAAAGTCAGGCTGATATTGTCAAGGTGCTGCATGCTGATGATCGTCTCCTACCTGGCGCCTTGCAATCTTATTACCGAGCATTTCAGCAATATCCGTCAGCTGTTGTGGTAGGCGCAGCGACAAGGACAATTGATGAACGCGGACAGACAGTTGGGCTGACACGAGCGGTGGCGAGTGAGACATTTCTAGAATCTACACGGTTTTTCGTGGCGAATATCCTTGGTTGGAATCCAGCATGGGTACCTTCGGCTCATGCTATCAGGCGGGATGCCTTTGAAGCATGTGGGTTATATGAGGATCCGGGAGAGGATTTGCTGCACCGAGACTGGGGTTTTGATTGGTATGCTATTTGGAAGGTGGCCAAGCAAGGCGATGCGGTCCTTTTGGCCGAGGAACTCGTGGAGTACCGCCGACACAAAAATCAGATTTCATCGGGCGGCTTTGATGATGCGGAAGTTCATATGCGCTATTATTGGCTGCGCAGGATTCGCGAGGAGGCTTTGGTATCACCACCGATCATTCGGCAAGCCTTTGCATCCCATTGTGGTCTTCTTTTACTGATGGCCGCTGCTGCATCTCAAGAACACCGCGAATCAGAGGCCTTGTACATGCTAGAACAAACGGTGTTGAATGACGATTATATCAACACCTATGACCAGGGCCGACTGCGCCTGGATTTAATGACGTGGATTGCACTGCTACAATCTCATGATGCGCATTGGAAAAGTCATCTGTTAAATCATGCGCATTCGCGGTTTCTTTTTCTTCTCATATCGACTATGTTTTCTTACAACGTCATAGCCATCGAGCGCCTGACGAATGCGACGGAGCCCACCTTGTTGCTTGGGCCTGCCTCCTTATTAACCCCGGTTTTGCGCGAGGTCAAGGTATCCTCGGCCGTTGTGGTTAGAGTCACCCATAGCCGTAAAGAGACCGTTGACCTCTTGGGTTCGAGTGCAAAGAATTTCCACGCGACCGTTGTGGGTTTTGATACGCGCCTGGAGTCCTATATGTTTTATGATCAAGCCAAGAATATCGTGCCGCTTTTAGTCTAGGCAGGAGTCATCTTAAGGACTGTATATCTCGAGAGCCCGGAGAAGGATGCGCGCCGTGGTGTTTTGCATAAAGGTATGTTGTCGTTTGGCGGCTTCGAGTTCTAAATCCGGATGCGTGAGCAGGTTTTGGCAAACATCGACGAGTTTCTCATACGGGGCCCAATAGGCTAGAGCTTCCCACTGATCCGGGACGTAGGTATCAGCATTGCGCTCAGACAATACCGGCACTTGATTGGCTACTAAATAACTGACGCGAACCTCTTCGAAAATGTTCGGAACGTAAAAGTGAATGTTAATCGCTAGTTTGCTCCGGGCGATGATACCATCGCGTTGGGCTCCGTAAACTCCATGCAAGGGGACCACGCGAAGATTTTGAGCGGCAAGGGCCTCTAAGATTTTCGTGCGCCGCTCGTTGCGCGACCCATAAAATACGACGTCAATATCTTTTTCCCCAGTTCGGTTAATACGTGTTAATGAAGGCACATAGCCTATTGGCACATGCACAGCATGGACATTATGGGCTTGCCAGTAAGGCATATTCTGGAGGCTGTATTCCCATACTACACGTCCTTGGAGGGATTGAAGCCACTGTGGGGTCATCCAAGGAGAACTCTGGGTAATTTGTTCAAGGTTGTAAACGATGGCTTCAGCCGGAAGAGCGGCAATGTGCTGAGGTTGCAACAAGTTCGCCCCTAAAATAATTGTGGGATGCGTAGAGTCAATGTGGTTTTTGGTCACGTGCACGCGGTGGCCTAAGGAATCTAGCCCATAAGCCAAGGATTCCAATACTTCAGCGAAGGCTAGCGAATGAATGTAATTATCGGGCTGCAAGATGGTAATCTCAAAATCCACACGATCTCTCCCTTATCTGACACGTCTTGATTTTATGATAGGCCATGGTCGCTTGGGGAAGAAAAAATAAGGACGGTTAAGTTTGATATTTGTTATAAAGCCAGCACAATCATTTTGCCAGACACCGGATGGCTGATGCGCTGCAACGTGGTGTGAAAGACCTGCTCTAAGAGGGGGGATACCAAAACCTGTTCAGGGGAAGCCGCAAGGGATACCTGCCCGTGCTGCATCAGCCATATGTGGTCAGCAAACAGGCCCACTGTGGCTAAATCGTGGTAAGCCATGATGACGGTCTTACCGTGAACGTGGGCGAGGTCTTCGAGGACATGAATGATGGCTTGAGCATGACCGGGATCTAAATGGGCCGTGGGTTCATCAAGAAGTAGCACGGGCGTATTTTGAACCAGCGCCATGCCGAGTAAGGTGCGCTGCTGTTCGCCGCCAGACAATGACCGGTAGGATCGGTCGTGAAAAGCGCTCAGACCCAATTGCTCGAGCACGGGACCAATCTGCGGGGCAGTGTCGCCGGTTATGCGGGTCTTCCACGACATGCTGGGGAGACTGCCTAAATTTAAAATTTCGGCAACCGTCAGGTCAAATCCCAAGGGCATCAATTGAGACACTAAGGTCACCAAGTTAGCCCGTGCTGATGCAGCTATATCCAAGAGGGCGCTGTCGCCGTAATAGACCGATCCGCTGGTTGGTTTCAAGTAACCTCCTAACAGACGCAAGAGGGTGGATTTACCCGCTCCATTGGGCCCAATCAAGGCCGTAATCGCGCCAGGTTGAAATGAGCCGGTTAATGGTCCAAAAGAAGCCGTGGATGACGGCCAAATATATTGGAGGTTTTCACAATGGAGTCTCTCAAAAGACATTATCCTGACACCACCCGAGTTTTGAAGAGAATATAGACGAAATAAGGACCGCCGATTAAGTCACTGACCAAGCCGACCGGGACCGTGCCAATCCACGGGATTTGTTCAGCTAAAATGTCGGCACCGACTAAAAAGATAGCGCCGGCAAAAAACGAGAGGGGAAGCAGCAAATGGTGATTCGAGCCTTGCAACCTGCGAATAATGTGGGGAATGACCAATCCGACAAAGCCGATTAAACCCGCTAGATAGACAGAGGCGGCGGTTAACAAGCTGGCCAGAATTAGCAGGAGCGTTTGCGCACGCATCACGTTGACGCCAAGATAGTGCGCTTGTTCTTCTCCGAGATAAAAGGCGTTTAACTCCGGAGCAAAGGGCCACGTGGCCACTAGCGCCACGATGATCATAATGGACGGCCATAACAGTTCATGCCAGCCAATGCCATGAATGCCGCCAAGTTCCCACGATAGAACCTGCGTCAATGTCTTTTGATGCGCTAGCATGACAAACGTGGTTAACGCACCTAAGACCAAACTTAAGGCATATCCCGCTAAAATCAAGGTGAGCATATGGACGCGGCCTTGCCCGCGGGCCAGTAGATAGGCCGCAAAAACCGCTGTAATCGCGCCAATAAATGCGCCCACTCCCATGAGACCCGATGCCGGCAGCAAGAGACTTAAGAGCATCGCGCCAAATCCGGCGCCGGCTGACGCCCCCACAATATAGGGATCGGCTAAAGGATTTTTAAACAAGGCTTGCATGACGGCCCCTGCGGTACCTAAAGCGCCGCCCACGAGGGCGGCGGCAATCAATCGCGGTAAACGGATATCCCAGATAATGATGGCGGGAATGGAGGAACCGAAGGGATGAATGAGACTCTGTCCGACTTGTTGCCAGGAAAGTGTCACGGGCCCATAGGTGAGCCCTAGGAAGATCACGGCCGCAAGCAGGGCGATGCCCATGCTGATCCTAAAAATTCTGGATGAGGTCATGAGGAATCGCCAGATGCGGGTGGATGAGTTGAATCAGTTCTACCAGCCCCATGGCTACGGCAGGGGAGGGTTCATCGACATAAGAGTCTTGGGGAATGGCTAGGACCTTGTGATTTTTGACAGCGGCCAGTTGAGAAAAGCCGGGCAATTGATCGATAACCTGGGTGCTGCCATCAGCCGGGTCAAAAATGATGATTTGCGGATCGGCTTTGACGACCTGTTCGGGTGTTACTTGTGGATAGGCGGTGTGGCTAAAGCTTGCCGCAACATTTTGAGAACCGGCCATGGTTAATAAGCTATTGAGGTAACTGTTGGGCCCAGCGGTATATAATTGCCCGAGGTCAAGAAAAACCCGCGGCGTATGGTGAGTATTCTTTTTGACCAGGTCTTCAAGGGTTGTCAGTTGGCTTTTGAGATGGGCGACAATCGCGCTCGCCTGATGGACGCGCCCCGTGGCTTGACCCACAATCTCAATGTCGTGATACACACCGGCGATGCTTTGAGGACTCAAGATAAGAACAGGAATGTGAAACCGGCTGAGCGCCGAGAGCCCCTTAATGCCGGGCATGGCCAAGACGAGGTCTGGCTTGGTCGCAACGATTTGTTCGACACTGACCCCAGGATACGAGGACCCAATGTCATGTAGCCCTTTGAGCTCTGATGCCCAAGGCGCTGGGGCATACTGGAACGTCGAGGAATCGGTGCCGACAATGTCCGATTTTAATCCCAAATCTAATGCAATCTCGGTATTGCTGGGATCGATAGTAACGATCCGTGTTGCCGGTTTCGGCAAGGTTACCGTGCGTCCGGTGTCATCTACAATCCGGATGCTATGAGACACGTGGTTGGGGGCAGCGGCACTTGGGGTGGTTCCGCAACCGGCGATAAGGGTGGATCCTAGGGCGAGAACAGCTAAACGCCATGCTAATGACAAGCGAATCACAGATCTTTCTCCTTACATCACGAATTTTTACAAAGAATTCTTTGCCATAATGGAAGTGTATGCTGAATAGCTGGTAAACACAAGAAAAAGGGACGAACGGACCATGTTGTCGACGCATATCCATTGCTTAAGAACACAAAGGAGGCGGTGAGCATGTGGGATGAAAATGGCGACGCACAAAAGATGCCGCAAGTGTTGGCGGCTCTATGGGTTCAGAGGCGCGCAGCGGCAATTGGAACCTTGGCTGGGTACGCACGGCTTGATCCCAGCGTGGTTGCCCGCGTGTTAACCGCCTTGACTCAGCGGGGGTGGGTACACGAGTATCGCCTTCCTGGTCAACCGCCGCTTTACTTGTGGGCCGGCCTTTGCACCGAGGATATGCTGAAAACCGCGGATATGATCCGGCGTATTGCTTGGGACTTGCCCCTAGACTCTCAAATTGTTTAGCGGTTACGACGGGACTCTGGGATCGGCAAAGACCATGGTCCACACGCCCGTCTCGTACCAGCGCAAGACAACGTGACCCGCATTAGGGACAACCAGGCGACGCGCCATAGGACCTTCAGCGTTCATAATCAGCATCACCGCGCCTTTAATGCAGTCCGCATGGGTGGCAGCAATCGTCAAGGTATGGCGTTCTCGGGGTTCCACAAAGTGGGCCAGCGCATTCAACACGCGTTGCCCCACCGCCCGAATGCTTTCGCCGCCAGGGGGTGGATTGCGATCAGGGTCTTGACGCCATGCGATAAAGGACGGGGACTCCGCTTCCTCAAGATCGCGCAGGCGCTTTCCATCCCATTGGCCTAGATTGACTTCGGCTAAATCAGGCAAAATCACGGGAGTCAAGTCATGATCTTGGGCTAAAGGGGCTAGCGTTTCTTGGGCTCTGAGCAACGGGCTTGTAACCAAATAGCGTATGGGCGCGTTATGCCATTGGTGGGCCAGTTGTTGTGCTTGAGCCCGTCCTGTTGCCGTAAGGGCTGGATCCCATGAGCGACAGGCAAAGCGACCGGCGGCATTGGCTTCGCTTTCACCATGTCGAATGAGTATGATATCTGCAAATGAGGGCAACACAGAACCTCCTGGAAAATCAGGTATGCCCATTATCTTACCCAATTTGGGGAAGAATGGGGAGCTTAAATTTTCGGTTGCGATATTTGTCAGTATAGGTCGAAATTGCCAACATCCGCTTATCCATGGTAGCCTTAAAGAGCACAAGCGTTGCATCTACAGCATATTCTAGGCTAGAGAGCGGCGTGCCAATTGAATCAATCGCCAAATCGTGTCATCACACGAACGGGGGACCCAATTTTCGGGGCGTACGCAAGGGGGCAGCCATCCGCCCTAGCCCGTCAGCTTACCTCGTCGGCTTGGAAGGCTTGGACTATGCCCGGGCTTTAGCCCGGTTTTTTCTTTGATGGGGCGACTGTTCAGTTGGATAGGAGATGAGAAGAGATTATGCATTTGCAAGGAGGCTGTTGACATGGGGTATAGCTATATGGCGTCTGATGAGCTTGACGCTGAAAGCGCCGAAGGCGCACTGGAGCAAAAAGTGTGGAAGGAAGACAAAAAGCCCTATCGTGGCTACGTTCCATGGCTCGTCGCCGTTATCATGATAGCCTTGTGGTGGGGAGTGACGGCCCTGAATCTCTTTCCTCCAACGGCCTTGCCTTCACCAGGGGCCGTTGTCCATGACTTTATCACCGTCGCGACGGTCGGTTATAGTGGGGAGCCACTGTTAACCAGTACGCTTTACAGTTTGGGGAGGATTACGACCGGATTTATAGCAGCAGTGGTCGTGGGCGTGCCGATTGGATTTTGGATGGCGTCCACGGATTGGGTGTTCTTAGCGATTGATCCGCTGTTGCAATTTTTGCGGCCGATTCCGCCCTTGGCGTACATCCCCGTCATGATTGTCTGGTTTGGCATTGGGGAGACGTCCAAGGTGGTTTTGATTTTCTTCTGCACCATCCCGATTATCATCATCAGCGCGATGTCAGGCGTTAAGAGTGTTCAAGAAACGCGCATTCGCGTAGCGCAATGCTTAGGCGCTAACAAGCGTCAGATTTTCCGCTATGTCATCTTTCCTTCAGCGCTTCCAGAAATCTTTACGGGCATGCGGGTTGGCATTGGAATTGCCTGGACCTGTTTAGTGGCAGCGGAAATGATTGCTGCCTCCAAGGGCCTAGGATGGATGATTGAGTCGGCCGGCAATGAATTACAAATTGGGGTAGTCTTTGTCGGCATCGTCATGATTGGGTTGTTGGGATACGGCATGGAGTTGATTATTCGCTCCATTGAGCACCGTGTCACACCGTGGAAGGGGAAAGCATAAACACAATCAAGATGGCAAAAACCCACAGCCATAAAATGAAGGAGGATGTTATGTGGAGAAAAAGAAGACCTTGAAGCCGTTTCTGGCCGGATTAATGGTGTTGCCATTAATGGCCATCGTGGCCGGGTGCGGCACGTCTGGGGCAGCCAGTGAACCGACGGTGACGATTGGCTACGAAAATGCGCCCGATCCGGAGTCTGTGGCGATAGAACAAAACTTTTTTCAAAAGACGATGCATGCCCACGTGGTGTTGAAGTATTTTTCCTCCGGCCCTGACGCGCTGACCTCACTTGCATCAGGATCCTTGGACTTTATGACAACCCTGGGCAATCCTCCAACAGCAGCGGCGATTGCTCGGGGTGTGCCGCTTAAAGTGGTATGGGCCATGGAGCGTTATACGACGGCCGAGGGATTGGTGGTGAAAAACGGCAGTCATATCCATTCGCTGCAAAATTTAGAGGGGAAGACGGTGGCATTGGTAAGCGGTTCCACTTCGCCTTTTGAGCTAGATACGGCGCTGGCCATGCACCATCTGCCCGTATCATCGGTGCAAATCAACAATATGTCACCGCCGGATATGGTGGCCGCGTGGAAAACGGGCCGCATTGATGCCGCCTATGTGTGGGCGCCATTTCTCAATGAAATGCAGCAAGATGATGGACATATTCTGATTTATGACCAGGATCAGGTGGACAAAGCGCCGATTTTTAATTTAGCGGTGGTCAATGCGCACTTTGCCGCTAAAAATCCCCAGCTAGTCGATGAGTTCGTGAAGGCCGAAGAGGACGGCGTAAAATTCTTTTACCAACACCCAACGAAATCGTTTGAAGACATTGCTAAACTCAATGGGATTTCTCCTGCCGAAGCGCGTAGCCAGGCGGCAGGCCTCAGCTTTACCACGCTGGCCCAGGAATTGACACCCCGCCGCTTGGGGACGGCCAGTACCGTCAAAGATTCCCTTGTGACGCGCTCGTTAACTTCAGCGGCGCAGTGGTTGAAGCAGACCGGTCAAATTTCCAGCGTCCCCCCCAATCTTAGTCAATACGTCGATCCGAGTTATTGCGAGACGGTCTATCACCAAGAACATCAGGGGTAAGGGGGAAAGACGGTGATATCACTGCAAAATGTCAGCAAGTTCTACCCCCCCACGCAAAAAGGGGGGAAGCCCGTGCTGGCGGTGGATGATTTTGATGCGCAAATTGAGGCTGGCGAGTTTGTTTGCATTGTCGGCCCCTCGGGATGTGGGAAAACAACGGTCTTGAACATGGTCGCAGGCTTTGAATCTATTTCACAAGGCGACATCGTGGTTAATGGCGTACCCGTTCGCAAGCCTGGACCAGACCGAGCGGTGGTGTTTCAACAGCCTTCGTTGCTTCCTTGGATGACCGTGTTCGACAATATTGGCTTTGGCTTAACGCTGCAAGAGGGACGCAAGACGCGTTCGCACGATAAAGTGGCCAAAATCATCGAGATTATGGGACTCAAGGGTTTCGAGAACCATTTTCCCTATCAGCTCTCGGGCGGTATGCAGCAACGGGCGGCGATTGCGCGGGCCTTGATTACAGAACCGCAAATGCTTCTCATGGATGAGCCTTTTGGCGCTCTTGACGCGCAAACGCGAACCGACATGCAAAAGTTTCTGTTGACCATCTGGGACCGCTTAAGGCCCACGGTTCTCTTTATCACGCATGACGTCGAAGAGGCCATTGTGTTGGCGGACCGTGTTATCGTTATGACACCTAGACCTGGGCGGATTGCGCAGGTGATTGATATTGGGTTAGGCCGCCCACGCAATTGGGATATGGTGCTTTCTCCGGAATTTTTGCGCTATAAGAAAGAGGTGCTCCATATCCTACGGCCACCGCACAGCCAAACAGCAGGCTAAATGGCGGCGGGGGCTCAATGCCTCCGCCGTCCATTTTGTTGAGAAAACGGGCTTCTTTTGGCGGGAAATCTACCGCTTATGCGTCTCAGATGGTATGCTATGCAGAAGGAGTGAGACACAAGGCCGTGGATCAAGAAAAGGCAGAATCTTTGTTTGATGGGGCGTTTCGCGTCTTGCGCATGATGGGGCGTCAGTTTGCTCGTGACCGAGCCCCATGGCATATTACCCCTACTCAATACCATACGCTGTACATGATTCGAGACCAAGGGACATTGACGCTTATGGACATGGCCAAGCATTTGCAGGTATCGGCTCCGACGGCGACAAGGGCGGTGGATGCTTTAGCGCAAAAAGGGTTATTGTCTAAAGACCGTGACCCTCAAGACCGCCGTATGGTGTGGCTTAGGCTCTCGGAAAGCGGAGAAGCGTTGTTGACACGGGAACGGCGTGAACATGTCGAGTTTTTGGCACAACGCGCGGATGAACGGTTGACGCCGGAGGAACAAGACCAATTGATTGGGCTTTTGAACAAGCTGATTCCGCCGGAATCAATGGCGAAAAACAGGTGATACGTTGATGACGACAATTGGCCTGATTATCAATCCGATGGCGGGACGTGATATTCGGCGTTTGGTGGCGGCCGCATCATTGCAGTCGGCACCTGAGAAGATGTTGACCGCGCGCCGCTTGTTGTCGGGGATGGCCGCGGTCCCAGACACCGAAGTGGTGATGGTCAATGACTACGAGGGTTTTGGGCGCTATGCATTACACGAACTGGGCGAACTCTTACCCGTACGCCTAGTCGCAGCAGAAAAGGAACCCAGTAATGGAGCGTCGACGACAGATTGGGCGAGACGCTTGCAAGATGAGGGAGCGCGTGTTGTCGTGTCCGTGGGGGGAGACGGGACGCAGCGTAACGTGGCTCAAGCAGGATTACGCATTCCCATGCTGCCGATCGCGGGAGGAACCAATAACGTCGCGTGTTGGACGGGCGACCAGACCGCCGCAGGGTTTGCCGCCGCCTTGTATGCCGTCCGTGGAGACGACCCGCTTCTGGTCGGCCGGCAAGCCAAACTCATTCACGTGCAATTGGACAATGGCCATGAGGAACTGGCATTAATTGATGCGGCGTTGGTCCGCCAAACCTATACCGGGGCTTTAGCGGTATGGCGTCCCGAGGATGTGGAACAATTGTTTTTGAGCATGGCCGATCCCGTTCGTCCCGGTTTGTCAAATGTCGGGGGATTTTTTCAGCCCATCTATGCCGATGATGATGTGGCATTACATCTTACCTTAGGAGACGAGACGATGGGTCAGCGCCCGGTTCTGGCGGTGATGGCGCCTGGGCTCGTGGTGCCTTTTTATGTAAAAGCTTCTGCTACCGTGGATCTGAACAGCCCCGTGGTGTGGTCACGGCCCCAAGGAGGATCAGTAGCCTTAGATGGCGAACGGACCGTAGTCTTGCGCCCTGATGAACCGGTGTCATTACGGGTGGAACGTGACGGCCCTTTTGTGTTAGATCCCCAAAAAATCTTAGCGGCTCCTACGCAGTTTTGAGCATGAACTCGATGTCCTCCCCAAATTACTCTGCGCTGACTGCTTAAAACAATAAAGCCTTAAAAGTTTTTGGTCTAAATCTTCTGCTTGCCTTCTATGCATTGACTAGGACAAAGAGCAAGGAGGCACGCATGGACATACCCCCCTTAACACCCGAAATAGCGCAAGATATTCTGCGTTTGGCTACTGTGCGTCGCACCATAAAACAGCTGGAATTAGAAGAGCAGCAGTTGCGGCAGACGCTAACAAGTCAGTTGGCGTCATGGCCGCCCGAGGCCTTTCCTTTGAAGGTGGGCGTACATGCTGTGCGCGTGAGCTACCGGAAGGGTCGGGTGGATTATGATGCGGCGATGGAAATATTGCGTGCGGCAGGGCTCTTAGACGAGGCACCCCGGGAGCCGTATGTGCTGGATGAGGCAACCTGCTCGGCTCTAGGGCAGGCGATTGTGGATTTGCCTATGCCGCCTTTGACCCAGGTGGCCTTGGAAAAGTATTATCATGGGGCCTTGGGACAACGTCCTGTCATTACGCCCGAGTGGTTAGAAACGTTGGGAGCGCAGCAGAAGCTCTCCCCGGAGGACTACGTGCAATGCTTTAAGGATGAGAAGCCGGTGGTGCCAGTTTTGATGGTACGCTAATGGGCCAGGCCTGAGCATTGGTTGCAATCAGCTGACGGTAAAAGGCGGCGCTAGGGCGTAAGGTCCGTTCTTGTGTCGAGTAATCGACTTCAATTAATCCAAATCGAGGCCGAAAGCCCTCGGCCCATTCAAAGTTGTCCAACGCTGACCAGTAAAAATAGCCCCGGACATCTGCACCTTGTTGTTGGGCTCGGCTCACAGCGGCCACATGATCTGCAATAAATTGTTGACGAACGGTGTCGTCGGCGGCGATGCCGTTTTCCGTAACCACGATGGGCTTGCCAAAGGACCTCAGCTCGTTAAGAAAGTGTTCGAGCCCTTGGGGGTAAATCTCCCATCCCATATCGGTGACGAAGGCCCCGGGTTTCGAGGCAATAGGGACCAGCACGTGCGGACGATGGGTGTATTGGCGTGTGTAATAATTGATGCCAATAAAATCTTGCGTACTATCTGCGGCTTGCAAGAAGCGACGGTTGAACAAGTAATGGAGCATCTTGCTGCTCGCACGGTCCCACACCGAGTGGGGATCGAAGGGCTCAAAGGCCACCATATGATGGGCTAGTCCGACGAGAGCGCCTGGCTGCCGGGTTTTAATGACGTGATAGGCACGGCGGTGGCTCTTGATAAGTTGGGGACCCAGTGCCCAGATGTCTCGTAAACGTTTGTGCCCAGGCGGCCAGGTGCCGATGCCATAACCCATGACGGCATAGATCATAGGTTCATTAATCGTGACATAGAAACGTACTTTGGGGCCAAGGTGCTCGACCACCTGTTGGACAAAACGTTCAAAGAGAGCAGGAGCCTGGGGTTGAAGAAACCCGCCCGCCTGAGCGAACCATATGGGGAGGGTAAAGTGGTGCAAGGTCATGACCGGCTCCATTCCTAAATCATGGCATAAATCAATCATGGCCTCGTAATGATTGAGAGCACGCGTATCAAATTGTCCGGGTTCAGGCTCGATTCGGCTCCACTCAATAGAAAAGCGGTAGGCATTGATGCCCAGGCTGTGAAATAAGGGCAAATCTTGCGCAAATCGTGCATAATGGTCACAGGCTTGCCCGGACGCTATACGGCCTTGATGCCGTCCTGCCTCTTCCCACTGTGTCCAACTGTTGTGATTATTACCTTCGATCTGGTGGCTCGATGTCGCAGCGCCCCATAAGAATGGGGGTAGATCGGTGGGCCAATGTATCATGTGCTGAATTCCTCGCCTTAAATTCCCATGTGGACCCGAATGGCTTTGGGAATAGTCTTCACGTGCACGGGCAAATGACCGATAAGTTCTCCATCAGCATGGACCCACAAGCCAGAGGGACCCTCGACCGTCAATTCGCGCGCCGGGAAGGTTTTCACGACAGACCTTTTGACATGAGTGCCGCGAAAAACACGGGTTAATAACGGAAGAATTTGCCACGGCTTGATCCCTTCAACCCACATGATTTCGAACTGCCCATCATGGGGATCAGCCTGAGGACAGATATTCATTCCTCCTGCGATATATTGCGTGTTACCCATCGCAATCATAAAGGTATTTTGCGTTGTGCTGTGGCCATCGATGGTAACCGTCATGGGCTGGGGACGATATCCCAGCGCATTATATAGTATGCCGCGAATGAAGACCCACGTGCCGTTGCCCTGTTTCTTATGTTTGTTGGCCCAGCCGGCGACCTCGGCGTCAAACCCTGCGCCTGCTACCGTCAAAAAATATTGGTCGTCAATGGCGCCGAGATCAAACCACCGATTAGGCCCATATAGCGCCGTATGTACCATCTGTTCAAGACTGGCAGGATAATGCAAGACGCGTACAAAATCATTACCGGTGCCTGCGGGAATCACTCCGAAGATCGTTTTGCCCATAGGCATGAGCCCATTAATTACTTCATGATGGGTGCCATCCCCACCTAACGAGATGACGGTCAGGTCCTCTTCGTTCGCGACTTCTCGAGCCAGTTCGGTGGCGTGTCCTGGACCTTTAGTTGTCACAATTTCAATATCTTGATCCCTTAAATAAGGCTTGACTGATTCGAGTATCTTGACGGCTTTGCCGTTGCCTGCCGCCGGATTAAAAATGATCCGCGCTGCCATAACTACCGGGATTCCCCCAATTCACCAAATTCCCTACCTTAGATTCGCGATCAAGGCGCAAGTTCCTGCCTTGGGGTCAAAAGTGCTCGGCATTCGCGAATCTCATCAGCATACTGCGCTTCCGACTCGACGGGTGTTTCCAAATAGAACGGAATGTCTCGCAAACGCGGGTCATTCAATAACGAACCAATCATTTCCAGGCCAAGATATCCGCGGCCAATCAATTCATGACGATCTTTGCGCCCGCCAAAGGGGACTTTACTGTCGTTAAGGTGAATGGCCTTCAAGCGCGCCATGAACTCCGGGTGCTTAAAGCCCGAAAAGCCGTCAAGATTGCCTGCTTCCAAGATACCCGCAGAGAAAGCATGCTGGGTATCTAGACAGAAGCCGACTTGGTTGGCGGGAAAGGGATCGGCTATGGCTAATAGCTGTTCGATCGTGGTGCCAATCTCAGAACCTTGGCCCGCCGTATTTTCTAAAAGCAGCATAGTCTGGGTCGTGGTGTTTTGATCCAGGACTTGGGCAATCGCGTCGCGCATGCGTTGAATGCCGTAGTCTATCCCCTTATCTTTGGGCTTGCCACAATGAACAACGACCCCATAGCTGCCGCGTGCTTCGCCAATAACCAGATCTTGTATTAGGGCATCAATCGAAAGATGCCACAATTCATCATCGGCTGTCGCCAAATTTATTAAATAAGGGGTATGGCCAATAGCCACTAAGTCGAGTTCTGTCATTAAAGCGCGTCCTCGTTCGGCGTCCACGATATTGAGCGGTTTTGCCCCCCGAAATCCACGAGGATTTTTCGTAAAGTATTGAAAGCAGTTGGCGCCGAGTTTTGGTGCCGTTTCGACTGCTTTGGTGAAGCCTTTCGCCACACTGAGATGGCAACCAATCCGTGTCATTTGTCTCGCCCCATTTCATCAATAGCATCAATCATGACGAAATCTGAAAAAGACGTCAAGCCGTGAGCAAAGACGTCACAAATTTAGAGGAATTAGGCGGGTCAAGAGAGAACAATTAAGGGAAAAGAATAGCGAGTGTGCGGACCGCTTACAGGAGGCGTAATCATACGGTGACAGAAGCCAGATACTGGACCTACCAAGACATGACAGAGGCATTACAGGATTGGCAACGTGCCTATCCCGACATTTTTTCCTTCACGTCTATCGGAAAAAGTCGGCGCGGCCGGGATTTATGGGCTGTCACGCTATGCGCCGATATAGAACATGCCGACCGTTATCCGGGTCTTTTGGTGGATGCCAATATTCATGCAGGGGAAGTGGCTGGCAATGCCGTGGCCATGCACTGGATTGCGACATTGCTTGAAGGATTTGGGAATGCGCCGGCCATTCAACAACTCTTGCAGACCCGCGCAGTATATGTCGTTCCGCGGATTGCCGTTGACGGTGCGGAAGAGTATTTGACAACGCCAGCACGGTTGCGTTCGAGTCCACATGATTATCCATTAAGTGAACCGCCCGCGGGCTGGGTGCCCAGTGATGTGGACGGCAATGGTCATATTTTGCAGATGCGGGTACCGAGTCCTGATGGAGCCTACGCCATAGATGAACACGATCCCCGGTTGATGCGGTCCAGGCGTCCGGGCGAGTTTGGTCAACGCTACTACCATGTCTTTACGGAAGGGCGTGTCCATCCTCCCACTTATCACGGAAAAGATTTGGAAGGCAGCCGCCTTGATTTAAGTGTGCGGCAAGGGATGGATTTTAATCGCAATTTCCCTATTCGCTGGGCTACAGAAGATATCCAAAATGGGGCTGGCCCTTTCCCATTGTCTGAGCCAGAAATCTACGCGCTCGCTAAATTTATTGAAGTGCATCCCAATATTGCGGCGTATGTGGCATTGCACACGTCAGGGGGCGTGATCTTGCGGCAACCTTCTACGGGAGATGACAGCGCGATACCGACGCTCGACGCGGTGCTATATCGCCGCATGGGAGAAGAAGGGGCACGCGTTAGCGGGTATTTTTCACGTTCCAATTACGAGACCTTTCATAACGGCTATGATCCCGTGTTAATGCCGGGTGCTGCGGATGATTGGATGTATGATCATCAAGGAGTTCTAGGCTTTACCGTGGAAATCTGGGATTTGCCTCGCCACGCAGGAGCCAGAGGATATGCAGAATATGGGGTTAAAGGACTCATGAAACTTTCTGAGGAAGAACGCCAAGAGGACTTGCGTAAGATTCTCCATTTTGTTGAGGACAAGGTGCCAACTCAGGGCTTCTTCCCGTGGATGCCGTTTCATCACCCCGATTTAGGGATGGTGGAAATTGGCGGCTTGGATCCCAAATTTGTTGTGCAAAATCCTCCCCTCTGTTTTTTGGAAGAAGAGTGCGAACGCGTCGGACGATTTCTTACCACTTTGGGTCTTAGCACAGCCCAATTGCAGGTGGGTCCTATTACGAGCGAGAGAATTGGAGATAATGTGTACCGCATTGCCGCGATGGTGAAAAATCAGGGATTTTTACCGACTTCGTCGACCAAACGTGGCGGAGAGATGAAGCGTGTCATGGGAGTGAAAGCTGAGCTAGCGGGTAATTTTGAAATGATTGCGGGGGAATCACCTTGTCAACTAGGGCATTTAGCAGGGTATGGGGAAATCACCTCAGCGATGCCGCCTGGTAAAAACCGCAAGGTCGCCGAGTGGGTTGTGCGGGCACAACCCGGTACGCACCTGACGTTGACCTTTTCGGCACCCCGTGCGGGGACGGTGCAGGAATTGATCGTACTGTAAATGGGGACTAGACAAGGAGGGATTGCGTGTTTGGGGAAGACTTGCGGTTGTTAATCCCGGCTGCCCTTAGGCAAACGTATTTAAACACGGGAACACTAGGCCCGACCCCCACTCCCGCATCGGCCGCCGCCTGTGCTGCGGAGATGGAGTGGGAGGAGATGGGGCCGGGGCATGTCCCTTATTATCTCAGTGCTCGCGACAAAGCACGTCAATTTGCCCTTCGGATTGAACAGACGATGCCTAAAGGCACGGTGAGTTTGGTTCATAATAATACGGAAGCCATTGCGCGGGTTTTGTGGGGACTCCATTGGAGTGCTGGTGACGAAATTATTACCACAGATCACGAGCATCCGGCAATGATCTTTGCACTCTCGTCACTTATTCGTCAGTTTGGTGTTAAAGTAAAGGTTTTGCGTGTGGATAGCTCCGTCAGTCTGGCAGATCAGCTTGAACAAAGACTGAGTCCTCGAACTAAGCTCTTAGCGGTGAGTCACGTGTCCTATCTCACGGGATGGCAGTTGCCCGTGGAATCCTTAGCGCGTGTGATGCGCCAAAAGCCCGATGCCCGCGTGTTGGTGGATGGGGCCCAAGCATTGGGCAATATTGCGGTAGATCCCTTGCGCACGGGGGCCGATTACTACGTATTTTGTGGCCACAAATGGATGATGGCGCCCGTGGGATGGGCGGGGCTGTGGGTGCGCCATACTCGCCTTCAAGAGCTCGTCACCTGCTGGCCGCCAGATGGTGATTACGATCCGCATGTTCTCGAGCGCGAGGAGTTATGGCCGGTGGATCACGTGACGGGGCAGGGATTGGAATACGGTAGTCGCGACTGGCTCCGGGTTGTCGGCTGGTCGGTCACCTGGGATTATTTCGAAGAAGAGGGGTTTGCCGCCCATGCGATTTATCAAAGTGGTTTAGCGCTCGAAGCGGCGCGAGAGGTGGCCCTAATCCCAGAATGTGAGGTGGTGCCGTGTCCCAGACCAGAATATCGCCCTACGGCCTTGATGACGATTCGGTCCAAACGCTATGGAGCAGGTTTAGCGGAAAAACTGTGGCAACGAGGGATCGTGGTCAAGCCTGTCAATGCTTATCAAGGCGTGCGGGTCTCCTTTGCGTTATTTAATACCAGCCAAGATGTGCACGCCTTGATGGAAGGCTTGCGTACAATTGATGCGTAGGCCGCTAGTGGTCTTCCTCGTCATGCAGAGTGGATAAACGGTCGTTTATCAGCCAAGCTAAATCGGGGTCAAGCTGCGACGCATCCAGAGGTCCCGAAAAATCCTTCCATAATTCGGCAAGGGCTTCGGGAACGGCGGGGTGGCTAAGAATCATAGACCGATACTCCGCGTCTTTTAAAAATCGGTCAATCGTAACAAAAGATAAAGGGGCGTGGGCGCTCAGCACGGCCAGACTGATATGGCCTAGCCACGTTTGGCAAGAGGCGGTACTGCGCTCGGGATAGAGCAATTCGACAAGATCTAAAATGGCTTGGACCCCTTTTTGGGGGTCATTGGTTGTCGGACCGAAACCCACTGTTCCCCTTCTTTCTACGCTCGTGGCGTGTTGATGGAACCCGAAATCCCTCTGTGCCGTATGGTACCACAAAGAGGAGGCGAGGGGATGATTCAGCCGTCTATAGAGCGTCCACGATTTTGGGTGGATACGCGATTAGCCTTCGAGCGTGCTATTCAGATCATGACAACGCACGTGGACCCGCGGGGAATTTGGAATTTCTATGAGGCCAAGGGATATAAGGTCAATACGTTAGGAGATATCGCATCGGTACCTTATACGTTGCGCGAGTATCGGGTTACGCTCCTGCGCGGGCGTTACCGTGCGTATATTTTGGGTGAGATGGGAATCAGTCAATTGGCGGGCCCGTTGTCTCCGGCCGTAGGCATACCCATTTTGGCATGGATTCTCCTCCTGTGGGGAGTGCAAATGGGGTGGGCTTATGCGGTGGACATGCGCGACCCAGCGGTCCAGGCAATGCTTGCCTCCATTATCGCCGAAGACTTAGAGCGTGTGGTATTTGGTAGCCCAGAATGCCGAAGATGGCGCGGAACAACGGTTTTGCGTTTGTTTCTCTTGGGATGGGGCCAAGAATTGGCGTGGGCAGATGAGGTGATGGCCCACGTTCGTCGCGTTTTTCGGAAGACACGGCTAAGCATCTAATATTCGCACCTCAACACCCGTCTCGTGGCATTCACAACCTTTTTCACACCTTTCGCGGTAAAGTTCTGGTCGATTAAAGCGCCTAGGCACAAAATAAGGGCATCAGCGGCGGAACTTTTGATCAGGAGGTGTGGATGATGGAAAAGGAAACGCGCGAGGTCGAGGAGAAATTTGAGGAATGGTTTGATGTGATGAGGGAATGGTTTGACGTTGCCGAATAACTAAAGAGGTTTAGGGAGATTTCAAAGCAAAGCAGCTTCCCGCCACCACGGAGCTGCTTTCTTTTTGTGTAAAAGTGAGCGTTAAGACACCTATGAGGTTTTTCGCTCCGACGTCTGGGGCGGAACAAGACCATATGGCAATGGAGACGGGGGCAAGGCGACGGTAACACTGTGGCCCTTGTCCCCGTCCTAGCCTCTGTGGGTCGCCCAATGGTAGCACGCATTTCGCACCTGAGCCTCTCCTATACAGGAATTTCAGGGCATCCGGCTAGCTCGAGGGCGCCGGGGGCGGAGGTTCCGTAACACACCGTTCAGATAATCGCAAGACCTTCAAGAAGGCCCAAAACATGGCATGAAAGGGCTCCGGCAGCGACACGGTGCGGGAACCATCAGGCTGTTGGAGCGCTCGCAGGTGGCGAAAGAGTTCATGGACCGTCGGGCGCGTCAAGACGCGCCGCGATGGCGAGAAGGGCACCCAGAAAACTTAGCATCCGGCCGCGGAATCGGATGCGAGTACCTGGGATCGACCATACTGATTTGGCCAAGCAACATTGTTCAATCGGGTGAGGTTGATTCATTGGGCGAGAGAACTAAAGTATGGTAATATTTTGAAAGAGGTGAAGCTCATGGATGAATTTACCGTCGTCGCGGCCGATGGGGCGCGCATTGAGACCTATTTTGCCACAGGGGGTAAGGTCGGGGTCATCTTGTGCCACGGCAAGGCTTTTGACCGCGATAGTTTTGTGGAATATGGCGAGACGCTGCAACAAGCTGGCTATACGGTCGCTATTCCTAATTTTCGGGGTTACGGGGCGTCTTCAGTGGGTTCGGAAGGGCCCGACGCCATTGAGCTTGACGTTATTGCCGTAGCGAGCGAATTGCGTTCACGCGGCCACCACGTGGTGGCTTTGGGCGCCTCTCGCGGTGGCGGCGGGGTTTTGCGCGCGGCTGCCCTACGTCCTGAACTTTTTGCGGCATTGATTACATGGTCCACGGTGGCTGTGCCTGACGCGACCGCTGTTCGTCTTGGAACCATGCCTAAACTGTTCATCGTGAGTGAGAGTGAAATGATGCATGATCAAACCTTAGCGGTGTTTCGGATTGCCCCTGAGCCGAAAACTCTCAAAGAGATTCCGGGCGGACGTCACGCCCAAAAGATTTGGCAGGGCCCTGACCGTTCCCTGTTGGAAGCCGAGGTGTCCGCGTTTTTGGCCACTGTCTCAGCACAGCAAGAGTAACTGCCGAAATTCGAGTGGTGTATTAAAAAGGTGCCGTGTCTTGACGGTGCCTTTTTTTGTTGATTGCGCCATCTTCTGTTCCTTGGCGTATGGCTATGAGGGCTGTTCCGTAGACAATCCACATAATATTAAACCCAATCATCACACTCGAGGGAGATACCGACCCGATGATAAAACCGGTGAGGGCGATAAAGCCACTCCACGCCACATAGCGCTGAAAGGCGTCGGAAGCATGGCGCAGACGGTAGAGTCCTTGTAGCAAGGCGGCATAAAAGACGACATACAGGCTTAAGCCGAGCCAGCCAAAATCGATGGCGATTTCTAGCCACATGTTATGGGCATCGATGACACCGTAGGTATTATAAGGGCTTTTATGGTGGACATAATATAAGTAATATCGCTCGGCTCCCCGGGGCCCTAATCCCCACGGATGGTGGCTTAAGGCTTGAAGACCACTGTGCAACAACGCTAATCGAATCGCTAAAGATCCAGGCCCCTGATGCGCAGTGACGCGGTGTGGGTGATACGCAAATAAATCGGCAATGTGACGGACTTTCGTCAAGGCAAAAGGCAGGTGAGCGGTCTGAGGTAAGGCCTGCATGTAGAGCATCAGACTCGTAAAGACAACCAGCACCGCGGCTAGGGCTACTAGTGCGAGGCGTTTATAGGGTCGAGGCAAGACGAACGGCAGTGCCGCGAATTCGATGATAATTGCAAGTTCTCCTCCCCGGCTCCCTGTTTTATAGAGCACATACAGCCCGGCTAGCGTAAAAAGGCTGCTTATGATATATGCCCAGCGGGTGCGTACTAAGGAGGCGGCGAAGGCGATAAACGGCAGGATTAAGGCAAGCGCTGCGCCTAAATGATTCGGACCATAGAAAAATGCTGTGGGAATGGGCTTGGGGTGGGCGCCCCCTTCGCTGGAATGACCCAAATGATGTGCCGTGCGAATTTCCCAGAAACTTACCATGAGTGTGGCGCCATAATAGAGAAACAAGGTGAAAAGCACGGTGGCTTTAGCCCATGTACGATGTCGACTTAATGTCCAAAGGCTAAGAACAAGAAGATATCCGGCGATTTGCTCCCACGTGTAATAGACATAATAGTAGGTATGGGGACTAAAGATAGCAAACGTCAATCCGACCCAGAGAAGCCATGCAGTCAACAGCACGAGATACCACCAGGGAGTATGGGGCTCTTGGCGCAGGGTCTGATACAGCACGTAAAGAGGCAAAGGTAGGACAATAAGGCGCTGAAGCAAAGAGACGATGGAGTGCCCGCCGGTTCCTGGCACCACAATATACCCTTCAAACGGAGCACTTATCACATAGAGCGCGAGAAGAAGAAACCAAATCTTATACACTGCGGCTTTCATAGTCAAACACGGAACACTCCCTAGGGTGGCTAAAATGAGCTTCACGGTGGCATTAGCCTTATCTTACTTCGTTCTTAATGTTTCGCCAATCAAGGTAGGTTTCCTGTGTGTTACCATTAAATACAAATGTTGTCATAAGGGGGCATGGTTCGTGCAAACCACAGTCTTTATTGGCCTAGGACAAATGGGGCGGCGCATGGTGCGGCGATTAGATCCTGCGACCACGATTATATACAACCGTACCGAGGATGTGGCGTTGCAGCTGCATCACGATTATGGGTATCAGGTATCATCAAACCTGGCGCAAGACGTTGCGCAGGCCCAGTGCGTGATCACGATGCTGACAGACCATCATGCGGTGGAAGACATCGGGCAACAAGCGCTCTATGGGCATTTAGCGCCGGGGTCTACATGGGTGGATATGACAACGGGAGATGTGGCCAGCACGAGACGGTATGAGGCCGTCTGCGCCAATCGGGAAGCCCATTTTGTTGCAGCTCCGGTGCTCGGTTCTTTAAAGCCGGCAGAAGCCGGGAATTTAGTGGTGATAGCTGGAGGAACGCCGTCAGCGATTTCAGGGGTCATGAGCACATTGGAGCGGTTTGGCCGGGTGGTTGAAACAAAACGTGCAGAACAGGCGGTAGCCGTGAAATTGGCCATGAACACGCTGTTGGGTTTTTATATGGACGGAATGGCGGAAATGTTAAAAATTACGGACGCAGCACAAGTGACACGCAGTCAAGTTCTTGATATTCTTCAAATGTCGTCATTAGATGCGCCTGTGATGCACGTCAAGCGGCCAAAATGGGAATCAGGCGATGCATCGGCAGAGTTTCCCATTCGCATGCTGGCCAAGGATTTAGGACTGGCTTTGCAGTTCGCAGCACGTATCGGTGTAGAACTCCCCGTATTAGCATGCTTAGAATCTGTGTTTCGGCAGGACGGACAAAGTGAGAGAGGCGGACAAGATATGGCCTTTGTAGAGACCGGGCGGGGCGAATAACAGGCCGTCCCGGTCTTTTGGAAAGCCATCCTCATTTAGGGTTCTTCTTCTTGATGGTCTTTCATATACCGGATGCCAATAATCAAGGCAACGACCATGGCAATCCCTCCGAGAATCCAGAGCATGTTGGATGACCTCCCGACCAAAGTTGCTTACCATAATAGGCTCATTTTGAGCATTTGGCAAAGCTAGTTTTCTCCAGTTGTGCGTGGAGGACGGCGGTGCGTTAGCACCGCTTGTAAGCTATCCGACAGTTTTGACTGCGCATCATCGGCGAAGGCGTTGGCAAGAGCAAGGAGCAGTACGTTGAGAGCCACCAACGACGCGATGAGCGACGAACCTGCGCCAATGCGGGGCGAGGCTTCGTAGGCATAGACGTAAAATGGCAAGTCGGCCATGCGGGCTAAGGGATTTTTTCGGTCGAAACGTGTCAAAGCGGCCACGCTTGCCCCTTTAGACCGGGCCAATTGAGCGAGTTCGAGCACTTCGGCGGTTTCGCCTGAATAGGACACCGCAAAGAACACGTCTTGGTCGGAAAGCTGCCCGACAATGGTCGCCATCACATGGAAATCCTCAGAGAAAAAGATTGGGAGGCCAAGGCGCCAAAGTTTTTGCTGAAAATCCTTGACAACGACCGCGGAAGCCCCAATGCCGTACGGTACAATCCAGCGGGCTTTCTGAATGCGTGTCACCAGTTCTTCAATATCATGCTCGCGCACATCATTTAGGGTGCGATTGATGGCCATGATGGCGTTGCGGCGCAAAGACTGAATGGACCGTGAAAGGGAGGCGGCCGGATCGATTTCGACAAATCGGTTACCCGCTGGTGGATCTTCGCGAGCAATATCGGCGACAATAGCCACCTTTAAAGCTTGATAGCCTGGGACCTGAATCGATTTACACAGGCGAATGACGGCGGCTTGACTGCTTCCAGTCAGTTGCGCTAGGTCTTTAACGGTTAAGTCAACGAGCTGGTGGGGATTTTCTAAAATCCAGCGAGCAATGCGTGCCTCCGAGTTTGCCAAGGTTGGTAACGTGCTGCTCAGACGGTCTAATACCCCAGAGATAGCCATGGCTTGTCCTCTCTTTCCCCTAACCATGATGGTGAAATGTGGAATGAAAAAATATTTTGTAATTGAAGATGAATATTTTTTTCACTCTATTGGTTCTACTTTTGAAATATGATAACATAAGCCCCAGATTTCTATACAGCTTATAGCAAATTCCCTGAAATTTTACAGTATGCAGCGTGTTTATGTCGGAAAATTTGGCGATTAAACAGCTTTTCAATCGAATGATAAGGAGAGACATCATGAAGAAAGTGCTTCCTCTAGCGCTAATTGCTAGCTTAGGGGTGTTGGCGGCAGGCTGTGGCGCCTCCCCAACACACAGTGCCGCAGCTCAGACCTTCACCACGATTGATGAAGCGCACGGCATTACCGACGGGGCTCCGATGAACCCCTTCAACACTAATGGGAACAGTTTTATGAGTTTTGATGTGATGCAATTGGGATGGTTCACGAATTCGGCGACGAATCCCAATGACTTCTATCCCGGATTAGCTAAGAAATGGCAAATTTCTGATGGCGGGCGAACTGTGACCGTGTGGCTGCAGCCTAATGCAAAATGGTCGAATGGGCAGCCGGTTACAGCGCAGGATGTCAAGGCGTCCATGGCTGCAGGCTTTACCCAGGGCAACTCGCAAGCTTTTTATTTGGGCAGTGTCAAAGTCATTTCGCCGACAGAAGTGCAGTTTACGCAAGTGCCCGGCCAAAACTACAATTTGTTTTTCAATTCGCTTATGCAGCAACCCATTATACCCGCTTTTGAATACGACCCCATTATGGGCAAGAACATCTGGACGATTATTGACGAATCGATGTATACCGGCAGCAACCCAGCGCTGAAAGCCTTAGCAACGAAAGCGCAGACAGAACTGACGAACATTGGCAAGTCCGTGGTGGACTACGCGCCCAAGACCGATATTTCGGCCGGACCCTTTTTGATCAAGAACTTGAACCCGGGTGAAGCGCTGCTTGTCAAAAACCCTGACTTCTACGCTGCGAATAAAATTCATATCAAACAAGTGGTCTTTCGCAACTATACAGGCAACCAGCAAATCTGGAACTATCTGATTGCGGGTCAACTTGACATGGCGCCTTTTACCGCCATGCCGACGGACATCCTTCACCGTATTTTGCAGGTGAAGGGCAATCAGGAAGTCGTATCGCCATCGTACGTGGGAGCCGCTTTAGCATTCAACCAAGGCATTTATCCTTACGGTATGCCGGCTGTCCGTCATGCTCTGGCGCATGTCATTAACCGCGATGTTGTCCAGAAAGTGGCGGAACCGGTGGTCGGGACGGTGTCTAAGTACTCGGATGGTATGGTCGATCAGGCTACCGAAAAATGGCTGACCCCTGCCCAAATTAAGGAGCTGAACCCCTATAGCTATAACCTCAGTGAAGCCACCAAAGAGTTAGAAAAGGCTGGGTTCAAGAAGGTCAATGGCAAGTGGATGATGCCTAATGGCAAGCCGTGGACCGCGACGATTTATACCGTGAACGGTTTTAGCGACTGGATTGAGGCCGCGAAGGTGATTTCGACTGAAATGACGCAGTTTGGCATTCCCACCTCTCCAGACATTGTGAGCAGCTATTCAGAATACCTTAAAGATATTGCGCTGGACAAGTACGCGCTGGCCTTCTGGATCAATGCGTTAGGCCCCGAAGCGTATCCGACTTTCCAGCGGATATATGGGCCCAATGATGGTTATAACGTGGTAGGCGGCCAGTTGGTGTATTATCCATACAGTAACAAGACGGAAGGCAATTGGGTCGACTCTCCGCAAGAAATTCCCTTGCCGAACGGGAAAATGGTCAATCCTGGCCAGTTGACCTATGATCTCAACAGCCTGACCGCTGCGCAACAGCGTCCTATTGTACAAAAGCTGGCTTTGGCCACGAATGAAAGCTTGCCGATGATCACGCTGTGGAACTATATCAATGTGCAGTTTATTAATACCACCCGCTTTACGGATTTCCCCGTGCATAACAATGGCATGCTAGACAACCCCCCGGGTGTGTGGATTATGAGCGGCTACGTGCAGCCGAAATAAGGGAAAAGTGTCGGGTCAGGTCTTTTGGGCCTGACCTGGCTCATCATGGTGTATGCGGAGGGACCACACGTGAAAAACATCCTCATCCGATTAGCGAAACGGATCGTGGCGGGAATCGTTATGGTGCTGGTCGTTGCGTCGTTTACCTTTTTCCTTGTGCGCATGATGCCGGGAAATCCGGTGTCCGCCAAGTATAATGAGCTGATTATGCGCGGAATGACACCAGTGCAAGCGATGGATGCGGTGCGTGTGATGTATGGCTTTATCCCTCATCAACCGCTGTGGCAGCAGTATTTGCATTACATTGGGCAAATCTTGCACTTGAATTTGGGGCGATCAATTTCTTATGAAGGGGTCCCAGTGCTTCATATCATTCTCAACGCAGCACCTTGGACCATTATCTTGGTGACGACAGGCCTGATTGCTAGCTTTATTGTGGGCGTGTTAGCGGGGGTCATTGCAGCCGTCAAACGTTCCTCACCGGTGGGAAGCGCGATTACGCTCTCTGGGTCGATTATGCATGGAATTCCGCAGTTTGTCATGGGACTGTTTCTTGCCTATGTCTTTACGACGATATGGGCGCTATTACCGTTTGGTGCGCCCTATAATGCTGCGTTGACACCCGGATTTAATGGCCCCTTTATCATGTCCTTGATCCGGCATGCCATTTTACCCGTAGCGACGTATGCGTTATCCAGTTATGGGGGATGGCTTTTGACCATGAAATCCAGCGTTATCAGCGTATTAGGTGATGACTTTATCCTGGCGTCTGAGGTGCGTGGAATCAAAGCGTCGACGCGCTTACGCTATATTGCGCACAATGCGATTTTGCCGCTGTTTACGATCTTTGCGCTGTCGATTGGTTTTATGTTCGGCGGCTCTTTGTTCATTGAGGATATCTTCGATTATCCGGGGCTTGGCAATCTGTTGTTGCATGCGATTGATTCGCGCGACTACCCTTTGATGAGCGGAGCGTTTTTGCTGATTACGGTGGCGGTCATTGTCGCGAACATTGTCGCAGATTTCTTGTATTCGGTCGTCGATCCTAGGATTCGGAGGTGAGCCGAGATGTCTTTAGCCGTTAGCACCAGCAGTTCGTCTAGACCATCCAAGGGACCCTCGGGCCATCCCTCATTTCTTAAGAATGCTTGGCGGATTATTGTCAAGAAGCCCGGGCGCCTGATTGGGCTGGGGATTATTGTGCTGTTTGCCTTGATGGCGATTTTCGGGCCCTATTTGTATCCCAAGCAACTGCCGATTAACCCTAATGCGATTTATGCGCCCATCAGCTGGCGTTATCCGCTGGGCACCGATTTTGAGGGGACAAGTAATTTAGCCTTAATTATCACCGGGGCGCGTTACGTTTTGTTCGCGGCTGCCATGGCGGCTGTCTTTACCGTCGTGTTCGGAACCGCCTTGGGCTTGATTTCAGGCTACTACTTGGGCTGGACCGATTCCGTGATTATGCGCATTACCGACTTTATTCTGACCATTCCTGGATTTCCCTTACTGGTGGTCTTATCTACGGTATGGAACTTTGGACAGCCTGTGGCCATGGGATTTGTGTTGGGCATTACCGGATGGGGTGGGTTGGCGCGAGCGGTGCGGTCGCAAACTCTGTCGTTGCGCGAACGGGGTTTTATTGAGGCAGCCATGACTTTGGGGTTGTCTCCGTTTCACATTTTGTTTAGAGAGATTTTACCGAACGTTGGATCCTATATCGCGATGAACTTGTTGTTAGCCGTGACGGGTAGCATTTATGCCGAAGTCGGGTTGTTCTTCTTAGGCGTCGTACCGTTTCAGGTCAACAACTGGGGTGTGATGCTCAATTTGGCGGTATTCTCTGCCGGCGCCATGTCTAGTGCGCAGGCCTTGCCGTATTTGCTCTCTCCGCTTCTCGCGTTGTTGATTCTGACTTTGGGCGTGGTGTTGTTCTTGGATGCCGTCGATGAAATTTTCAATCCGCGGTTGAAGGAGGCGTAATTTCGTGAGTGCCAATTCATTGCCGACAGCGCCGCCTGCTGCGGGGATTACCATTCGTGGGCTGGAAGTGGTCTATACCACGGGTCAAGGACAAATTCCGGCCGTCAACGGAATTAATTTGGACATTGTCGGGGGTCAGATTACCGGCATCATCGGGGAATCGGGATCGGGCAAGTCGACATTGGCAATGGCTATGATGAATGCCGTACCGCATCCAGGCAAAATTGTCAAAGGTTCCGTGATTATCGATGGTGTCGGCAATATGATGACGCTGGACAAGGAGAGTCAGCGCAGGGCGCGGGGCCGTCATGTGGGATTTGTTTTCCAAGCCGCTCAAAACTCTCTGAATCCTTTAACGCGCATTGGACATCAGGTGCTGGATTTAGGACGTTCCCATAATGTCAAAGACTTGCGGGCGTTGTTGCGCCGCGCTAAGGAGCTTTTGGAACGCATGGGTATGGATGCGGACCGGGTCTTAACGTCGTATCAGCATGAGTTATCCGGTGGAATGCGCCAACGGGTAGGCATCATGTTTGCATTGGTGCTCGACGCCCAAATCGTGATTCTCGATGAACCCACAACGGCCCTTGACATGTTGTCGCAGGCATCGGTTCTAGAAATTGTGCGGAGTATCCAGGAAGAACGCGGCCTAACCATTATCTTGATTACGCACGATATGGGAGTGGTGGCAGACTTAGCCGACCGCGTCATCGTTATGTACGGTGGCGAACTGGCGGAAGAAGGAAAGACCGAGGACGTCTTGGCCCATCCCCAACATCCTTATACGCGCGGGCTGATTCGAGCGATTCCCCGAATTTCGGGAAATCTTGATCAGGCCGTGGCTCTTGCGGGCTCGCCCCCAGATCTTCAGACGTTTGTGCAAAACGCTTGCTTATTTTACGATCGTTGCCCCGAACGCATGGCCCAATGCGAAAATCATCGGCCTCCCTATGAGATGGCAGGTCCTGGCCGCAAAGTCGCATGTTTTAAGGTGATGTCGAAATGATTGAGGTCAGACATTTGGAGAAGACGTTTCCCGGAACCCGCGGCTTACTAGGCCATGATGCCATAAAGGCCGTAAATGATGTCTCGTTTCACATTCCTGACGGCGGAGCGGTGTCATTTATTGGAGAGTCGGGGTGCGGGAAAACCACCATCGGTCGCATCTTGGCCGGATTAGAGGCTTATACCGCCGGCGAGGTGGTCATGGACGGACAGAACCTCGCACAGTTGCCCCGACGTCAGCGTGCGGCGTTGTTACGCCGGGTGCAATTGATTCAGCAAGATCCCTATCAGGCACTCAACCCGGCGCGCACGATTGAACAAGCTTTGACTGATCCGTTAAAAGTTATTGCGAAAGAGCGGGGAGCGGACAAAGCGTGGATTATGCACAGGTTGCACGAGGTGCTGGAGTTGGTAGGGCTTGATCCCGATGCAGTCATTTATAAATATCCGCATATGCTCTCAGGGGGACAGCGTCAGCGCATTGTGATTGCTCGGGCCTTAACGGTGGACCCATCGGTGCTGGTGGCGGATGAAGCTGTCTCTATGATTGATGTGTCCTTGCGGCTAGGGGTGTTGAAACTGTTGCGGGACTTACGGGAGCGCTTTAGGATTTCCGTCTTGTTTATCACCCACGATGTGGCTTCTGCCCGTTACGTCGGGGATGACGGGCAAATGTTTGTTATTTACAAGGGCAGGATTGTCGAGCACGGGCTTACCGATGAGGTCATCTTGCATCCGCAGCATCCTTATACGCAAGCGCTCTTAAGCGCCGTGCCCGTGCTCAAAGGATTAGAAGAGCCAGGGCCTGATCGGTATATCCCCTTAAAAGAATTTGGACATGGTCAACCTCCGGAACACGCGTGTGCCTTCGCTCCGCGCTGCCCTTATGCACAACCATTGTGTGGACAAGAAAAACCAGAACTTGTGGGGACGGCCCATCAATATGCCTGTCATTATCCTAAGGAGCGCCATGTCGTGGCCGTTCCCTTAAGCGAATAACTCAGGCCTTTGGACGAAACACCATCACACAATTGCAGTAAGACCCCAAAAAGAGAAAGGAGGCACCCTGGTTTCGTGGTCCCGACAAGGCACCGGGAATTTGTGGCATTGAGAATGTTTCAGGCGTAAAGCCTAGAACATCTTATCCGAATAAAATTCCTCGTGCAGGAAGGTTCAGACTGAGCCCATAGGAAAGACCTGCGATTTTGCGGGGCTTTGGGTTTTTAGGTCTCAGCCGCTTAATCTGGGACGCCACGGGTCTATTAGGACTTAAAAGCCTCAGGATTAGGGAGGTTTTTGAAACTAGGAGAGAACGTTGGGAGATTTTAGCGCGGCCGAGCGAGTGGTTCGGCAAGCTGTTGAGACAGGGATGATTCCTGGAGCTGTGGCCTCTGCTGGTCGTGGTGCCAAAGTCTTGTGGCGTGAGGCGATGGGCAGTGCGCAAGTGTATGGGGAGAGTCGGCCCATGCATAAGGATACGGTGTTCGATTTAGCCTCGTTAACCAAAGTGGTGGCGACATTGCCTGCCGTCTTGGTGTTGGTTCAGTCAGGCGACCTCTCGCTCGAGGCACCGCTCTCACGGTATTTTGAGGCCTTTCGCGAGGGGGATAAAGGGCAGGTACGCATCGGTCAACTTCTAACGCATACCGCGGGATTGGTTCCCCATCAACCATTTTATGCGCATGCCAAAGGACGCCAAGACATGATAGACCGGGTTCTCAAAGAGCCTTTAGCGTATCCACCCGGACAACAAGTGGTCTACAGCGATCTGGGATTTATTATCTTAGGGGCATTAGTCGAGAAAATCACGGGAACTTTTCTTGCGACATTTGTGGAAGAGCAGGTGTTTAAACCCTTAGGCATGCACTCTACCCGCTACTGTCCTGACTCTGATGCGGATATTGCAGCGACCGAGGTAATTAACGGCCAGCCCAAAGTGGGGATCGTGCATGACGAAAACGCGGAGGCCATGGACAAAGTGGCGGGACATGCAGGGGTATTTGCACCGGCTAAGGATCTCGCGAAGTATCTAAGCTTGTGGACCGCAGATCCCGATGAGAAAACCCCGGTCCTCGGCCGTGCGGTGAGGCAGCGAGCCGTTTTACTGCATACCGAAATGGCCCATGGGCGCCGAGGATGGGGATGGGTTCTGCCGGGCGATCCGCAAAGCGTCACGGGAGACTTGTGGCCCCAGAGCACGGCAGGACATACCGGGTTTACGGGAACGTCGTGCATCTTTGATCCCATCAGTCGCCATTGGGCGATTCTCTTGACGAATCGCGTCCATTTTGGACGGCAAACGGAAATTGGTGATTTACGTCGGCGATTTCATAACGCCGTCGCCCAAACGTTATTTGAGTAGGTGAAAGGACGAAGGCATAATGGATGCGATTAGGGTGAAGCGTGCCGCCCCAGACGATCTCGGGGCATTAGGAGAGATGGTGGACCGCATATACCGGCCCCAGCGGCCGCCGGGAGAAGGAATGCCCCGAGAATTCCCTCATTTGTTTGACCCCCGCAATTCGGCCAACTTATTTTTTGTTGAGGACCGGGGGCGTCCGGTGAGCATGGTGGGGGTGCTGAAGCAAATTGGCATGGTGCCGGGGGCGGCGGTTCCAGTGGCATCTATTGGGTCGGTGGCCACTGTGCCGGAATATCGCGGGCGCCACCTGGCTTCTCGCATCCTCCAAGTCGTATTTGATACCATGCGCGATGAGCAGCAAGCGTTATGTTTGATATCTGGAGACCGGGATTTATACTTGCGCCAAGGGGCCATCGCCGTGGGCCAGATGGAGACCGTTTTTATCGAGTTGACACCATCCATGCCCCGATTGTCTTATCCTTTGCGCCAAGTTCCGGCGCACCTCAGAGCCTCGTACGCTTCGCGTTTAATCCGTCTCTACCGGCAAGAGCCCTACCGCTTTATGCGGACGACGGCACACATGGAAGTTTTGCTGAACGCACTGTGGTTTCAACGTCCCGGATTTGACCAACAATTGTTTGTCATTGGCCCCGAGGACCATCCGGTGGCTTACGTGGTGGTCTATGTGTCCGCGCGCTCGATTGACCAAGGCACGATTATGGAGTGGGCGGGGGACCGGGCCGCCATTGTCCAAGCGTTGCCTTATGTGATGACGCATATGAACATTAGACATTTGCAGTTTCATATTCATGAGGCGGATTTCTCTATGCACCGACTAGCCGATGAGAAGGGATGGACCCTAGTCCCTGGTCCTTTGCAAGGAACGGTCAAGGTTGTCAATGAGGACGTGTTACGCAGTGCTTATCGTGCATGGCTTGCGGAGTATGAGCCCTGGCCCAGGGAAGAGGGGGATTGGGGCGATGTGACGGCTCGCTATTTTGGCAGAAATAAGGGCCAATACAACCTGCCGTTAATGTTAACGGATGATCTCAACTATATTTGAGGGGTTGTAAAACCTCTTAATGTCAATAGGACGAGGATGAACTCGCATGATTATTCGACCCTATCAACCTGGTGACGACCGGGCTCTCATCGATGTATGGAACCGGGCTGCGCCCTACGATGGCATGACGGAAGAACGGTGGCGGCGCAAAGTATTGCTCGACGCTAATTTCAATCCGCAAGGGCTGTTGGTGGCGGTGCAAGGTGCCCAGATCGTGGGATTTGTCTTAGCCGTTGTGCGCCGACTGCCTTTATACGGTCAAGACTTAGAGCCACACAATGGGTGGATTACCGCGTTTGGGGTCGATCCCCATTTTCGCCGTCAACATATTGCGACCGCCTTATTTTCCGAGGCCTATGAGTTTTTTCTAAGGCAAGGACGTTCCCATGTGTTCTTTGCGTCTTATGCCCCCCACTATTTTGTTCCAGGACTCGATGCGGTGGTATATCCCGAGGCACAGCAATTTTTTCAGCGCGAAGGCTTCCGCCTGCTTTATACAGCTGCCGCAATGGACAAAAGCTTAGTCACCTTTAGGGTTGACCCCGACGTGCGCGCCGTAGAGAAGCGCTTGATGGAGAAGGGGTATACATTTCAGACTTTGTCCACCACGACGATCTGGCCTTTGTTGAGATTCGTTGAGCAAGAATTTGACCCCGACTGGTTGCGGGCGGTGCGCGAGGGATTGTCTAGTGGTGTACCGGATTCCCGCATCATGATAGCCCGAGGGGACGCTGGGGATGTTGCAGGCTTTGCCATGTTTGGCGGTTATGACGACATAGGCGAACGGTTTGGGCCTTTTGGCGTCGCCAAAGACCTAAGGGGCACTGGTCTTGGCAAGGTGTTGTTGTACCGGACGCTCGAACGGATGCAACAGGCGGGGCACCATACTGCGTGGTTTTTATGGACGGGGGAGCACGAGCCAGCGGGTCATTTATATCGGCGGGCAGGATTTTCGGTCACTAGGCGTTTTCATGTGTTGGTCAAAGATGTGAAAGGGGAGAAGCGCGCATGAGAGTGCTGGCAATTGGCGCCCATGCCGGCGACATGGATTTAACCTGCGGGGCCGTGTTGGCGCAACACGTCTTGAGCCATGATGAGGTGACGATAGCGCACTTAACCCTTGGAGAGAAAGGGCATCCGACCATGCCGGTGGCGGATTATGCTATCCAAAAGCGCGATGAAGCCCAAGGTTTTGCCACGGCGATTGGGGCGCACGTGCGGTTTTTCTCGTATCATGACGCGGAACTGCCGGCCACGGGGCCGGTGGTGGACGAAGTGGTAGACCTGATTCGAGAATTGAAACCCCAGATTGTTGTCACGCATTGGAAACACAGCATTCATCCCGACCACGCCAACACCCATCAAGTTGTCGAACAGGCGCTGTTTTATGCGAGTTTGAAAACCTATGAACGCCCTGCCCCTTCTCATTTTGTGCCTTTCGTTTATTATGCCGACAATTGGGAAGACAGTGCGGGGTTTGAGCCCCAAGTCTTTGTGGAGATACAGCCGGATGCGTATGAGCGTTGGCTGCAGGGCGTTTCGCATTACGCGTATGCTCGGGGGGAGACCAGTCATTTTCCCTTTATTGCCTACTATAACGCGTTGATGGTGGTGCGGGGGGCTCCTCGGGGATTTCCGATGGCGCAGGCCTTTATGGTCCCAGATGGCGATCTGCACCGGAAAATGAGTCTCTTGGGGACGGGATATTGAGTATGGTGACCTTAGGCATTGATCGTCTATTAATGGAACCCGAGCGTGTACAAGGACGTAGGGTGGGCTTGGTCAGTAACTACAGCGTGTGTGATGGGCAGTTGCAGCCTGTCATTGAACGTTTGTATCAGGCGTTTGGGCACGAACTGCTGCGATTGTTTAGCCCTGAGCATGGGCTTTATAATGCCGCACTGGAAGGGGAACACGTCGCCTCAAGCCGTGATGGGCACACAGGGCTTGCCGTGCAGAGCTTATATGGGGAGGTAAGAAAACCGGACCCGAGCATGCTTCGTGGGTTGGACATGGTGATTTTTGATTTACAAGATATCGGTAGTCGATATTATACCAATTTAAGCACGCTCGTGGGTGTGATGGAGGCGTGTGAAACGGCAGGGGTGAGCCTTCTGGTTTTGGACCGGCCCAATCCCATTGCCGACCGCGCCGAAGGATGGCTGGTAGAGGAGCAGTGTCGCTCGTTTGTGGGAGCGGTTCCCGTGCTAGCGCGCCACGGACTGACGCTGGGAGAAATCGCGCGATGGCTACGCCGCACGCGCTTTGTAGGGTTGGATCTGTCGGTGATGACGCTTGGCGGGTGGAACCCGAAGATGTACTGGGATGAGACCGGTCTACCTTGGGTGCCGTCATCGCCCAATACGACCGGACTGGATATGATGACGCTTTATCCTGGCACGTGCTTGTTTGAAGGGGTAAATGTCTCGGTCGGCCGCGGGACGGCTAAACCGTTTGAGATGATTGGAGCCCCCTTTATTGACGGGTTTGCCTTGGCGGATGCTTTTAATCATTGGGATATGGCGGGGATCCGGGCGCGGCCGGTCTTCTTTGTGCCGTGGCGTTCGCAGTACCAAGGGACGTTATGCCAAGGCGTACAGCTGCATGTGACCCATCGGCGTCAAGTCGCGGCATGGCGCGCGGGGGTCATGTTACTATATCAACTTTTGAAAGATTACCCGGATAAGGTGGAATTTTTGAATCCCCACCAGCGAGGTCCCTTGTTTTTTGATCTGTTGGCCGGTTCGGAGGATTTGCGCACGGCCCTATCTTTAGGCCATATTGAGGAAATTTTTACCCGAGAGAGCCATGAACGCGCGCGCTTTATGGAAGAAACGGCAGAGGACCGCTTATATGGAACGACCGACCCCAAGGAGGTGGGACTGTGATTGATTCGGGATTACGGGACCTTATTGGACAAGTATTGGTCTGTGGATTTGCAAAAGATATGCTCGATGATCATGCACGTCGCTTAATTGAAGAGCATCATGTGGGAAATATTATTCTTTTTTCCCGTAATATCCACCATGTGGAACAGGTGCAAAAACTTACCGCAGATTTGCAAGACTTGGCGCGCGCGAATGGCCAAACCCATCCGCTTCTGATCTGTACAGATCAAGAAAATGGCTTAGTGCGCCGCCTGAGCCCCGATGTGCCGGGATTGCCAGGCAATATGGCGGTGGGGGCCAGTCATGATCCGGCACTCAGTTATCAAATCGGCATCATGACCGGGAAGCTCTTGGCCGCTTGCGGCATTAATATGAATTTGGCCCCGGTATTGGACATCAATAATAACCCGGAAAATCCCGTGATTGGTGTGAGGTCTTATGGCGATAACCCGCAGGAAGTGAGCCGACTGGGGACGCGTATGATTCAAGGCTTGCAGGAAACGGGGGTGATTGCCTGTGCTAAACATTTTCCTGGCCACGGGGATACGCAAGTCGATTCCCATCTCGACCTTCCTATCATCCGTCATTCGTTCGAACGTATGCAGCGTACCGAATTAGTACCGTTTGAAGCCGCTATCGACTCGGGCGTGCGTGCCGTGATGACGGCGCATATTGTATTCGAACAACTTGACCCCGAGCGGCCTGCAACGATATCTCCTACCGTGTTAACGGGCCTTTTACGCGAGCGCTTGGGGTTTGAGGGCATGATTACCACAGACTGCTTGGAGATGAACGCAATCGCCAACGGGGTGGGAGTAGGTCGTGGGGCGGTGATGGCCTTATTGGCAGGTGCAGACATGGTGATGATTTCCCATCGCCTCGATCGCCAAGAAGAGGCCATCTTGGCGATTGCTCAGGCTGTCCACAGTCACGAACTGCCCGTTGCACGGCTTGAAGAAGCGGTAAGCCGTATTGCCCAATTAAAAGCGACGGTGAGCTCTTCGGCATCTTCATTGGACATGCCCGATGATCTGCGCGCGGCAGCTTATGATCTGCAGCGGCAGAGTGCGCGGGCTTGTCTTACCCCGTTGGTCGATCAGGAACCTCATTGGCCGTATCCGCGCCGCGTGGCGGTGGTGATAGATCCCTATAAGCCGCATATGGTGGCAGCGGGCTTGGATCCTCTCGACCGGACTGTTCAGACAGTGCGCGAAGTGTTGCCGGGAGCCGTAGTGGAAGGGGTTGCTTACGACCACATCGCGCAGGAGTTACGGCTGCATGAAGCCGACTGGCTTTTGTTCGTCACGGCCGGGCAAAAGGTAGACCCGGACATGATTGATCAATTAAGGCGTCATGGGCATTCGGCCGTGCTGTTAGTGCATACCCCCTATAAATGGCCGATGTTTTCACCAGCGAAGCGTGTGTATGCCCTTTACGAAAATACACCTTGGATGATCCAAGCAGCGGTGCGCGCGTTAGCCTTTCAAGAATCTGGCCAAGGTCATCTGCCCGTGATGGTGGAAGCGATAAGCGATGATGTGACACCAAAGGAGTTGGGGTCTGATGATTGAGCTCGAAATCTTTCAGACAGCGTCTGATGCGGCCCACCGCGTCGCGGAACTCGCTTTGGAACAGGTCGCGGCGCGGCCCGCATCGGTTTTGGGACTGGCGACGGGCTCGACGCCTATTGCGATCTACCAAGATATTGTGCGCCAAGTTCGGGCTGGGCGCGTTGTATGGGATCAGGTGACGACATTTAATCTTGATGAATATGTCGGCCTTTGTGCCTCCGATCCGCATTCTTTTACCTATTATATGCAACAGCATCTCTTTGGGCCGTTAGGCATGCGGAAACAGAAATGGTTTATGCCTCCGCATTGTGGGCCCGATTTAGCTCAGATAGCACCACGTTATGACCAGACAATCGCTGATCATGGCGGCATTGACTGGCAACTGTTAGGCATTGGACGCAATGGGCATATTGGCTTTAACGAACCGGGGACACCCTTTGATAGTTTGACGCATGTGGCGACCCTTTCCGAATCTACGCGCCAGGCTAATGCCGCGTGGTTTGATGGTCATTTGGATGATGTGCCGCAACAGGCGGTGACCATGGGACTGGCCACAATTATGGCAGCTGGCACCATCGTGTTAGCCGCTTTTGGGGAGAGCAAGGCGTGGGCATTAGAGAAACTATTGAAAGAGCCTCCCACGCCGGCTGTGCCGGCGTCGGTGTTGACGCAGCATCCTCATGTCCTTGTGATTGCCGATCAAGCCGCAGCGTCGCGTATCAATGCCTTGGCGGGGCGCGCAGGAACCTAATGTTTCAAAACTCCAAGCCGTCTCGGTATAATATGATGGGGTGACTATATGGCGGCTGGCACGACAACATGGAAGTCAGGATTGGCGGCTCTGACGTGGACGCATTTTATGAATGATGGGCTGGCTAATTTTCTGCCCGGGATTTTGCCTTTTTTAGCCGTTGATCGCCATATGCCGTTGCCTCTCGTGGGATCGCTTATGACGGCACTCTTACTGGCTCAGACTCTTCAGCCGTTGTCAGGATTGTGGGCGGACCATTTGGGAGGACGGCGCCTTATTTTAGGTGGAGTTTTGTTGACGGCGTTAGGAGCCCTACTGCTCAGCATTTTTCATCGGCCTCTGGTGATGATTATTGTTTTGATTTTAACGGGGCTAGGCAATACGCTCTTTCATCCGCAAGCCTTGTCCCAAGCCCGCAAGTTGGCGACGGTCCATCCCGGACTTTTCATGTCCGTATTTTTAGTCGGCGGCGAACTGGGGCGGGCCCTTTCTCCGGCTGCCGCGGGATATCTGGTGGGACACATGGGACTGACGGCATTGAGCCTCATGGCTCTGCCGTTGTTGGTGTCATTGCCGGCGCTGTTCCGGTACATTCCATTGGGCACGTCTTTGCACAAAGCGCGCTCGGCCACGTTTCACTGGCGTGGACACGGACGTCGGGCCGGATGGCTCATTGGCTTTTCGTCGGTACGGTCCGCAACGATTTATGAAATTGTGACATTGTCGCCTATTGTATGGCATGCGCGAGGCGGCTCTTTGGTCAGCGCTGCATCGTTAGTGACCGTCTTTATTGGCGTGGGAATTGCGGGCAATCTTTACGGCGGATATTTAAGTGCCAAGACGGGGCGCCGTCCCATCGTATGGGTCACCACAGTGTTGGCTGCGGTAGCGTTAGCCTTGTATATTGCCTTGCCCCAAGCTTATTTATGGCTTATTTTATCCGTGCTCGGTGTGGCCTTATTTGGTACGTCATCTTTGACGATGCTCATGGGACAAGATATTTTTCCAGACAATCCGGCTATGGGCTCCGGAGTGGCGTTGGGATTGGCCAATGGCCTAGGGGCCTTAATGGTAATGCCGCTGACCGCGATGGCTGGCCACACGCACCCCTTGGCACCCATTTGGTGTTTATTGGTGCTCACGGTTTTCTCACTGATAGCCGTACCGCGACTGCCTGAGTCCAGGGCATGGGCGGCATGAAAAAAGAACGCAAACCCAGTATACTAAGAATTATTTTGAAGACTTGCAGGCGTTGACGGCATAAAACAGAGGAGAGAACGAAATTGCCATCCATTTTCTCACAAATTATCGCAGGAGAATTGCCGAGTGTAAAAGTTCGTGAGAACGACGAGTTCTTAGCGTTTTTGGACATTCGTCCGGTGACCCCAGGACATACGCTCATCGTACCGAAGAAAGAAGTCGATTACTTTTTTGATATGGAGGATCCCTTGCTCGAACATATTTGGCTCTTTGCTAAGCCTCTGGCTCAAGCTCTAAAGCGGGTCACAGGATGTGAGCGTGTTGCAGCGGTCGTCGCAGGATTTGATGTGCCTCATGCGCATCTACACTTAATTCCTGCGTCGGATATGTCCGACTTGAATTTCGCTCACGCCACACCCAGTACTCCCGCAGAGCTTGCCGAGATGGGAGAACGGATTCGCCAGGCGTTATCGGCATGAAAACGCGGCTGACGACGCTATGTGGGATTGAACGGCCTATCATTCAAGGAGGCCTGGCTTATCTAGCGCGTGCGCCTCTGGCGGCCGCTGTTTCGGAAGCAGGGGGCATGGGTCAAATTACAGCCGCCACACTCGGCACGCCGCAGGCTTTGCGTGAAGAGATTAGGGCCGTCAGACGCTTAACCGCAAAGCCTTTTGCGGTTAATTTTGCATTGGGCCATCAGCCGATCGACGCATTGCTCGAAGTGGCTTTGGAAGAACAGGTGCCAGCTGTCAGTCTTACCGGGGGCAATCCGGCTCCTTATGCGCACCGCATTAAAGAGGCCCGGGCACTGTTTCTGGTGTTAACGGCCGGTGTGCGTGCGGCCCAGAAAGCCGAAGGGTTAGGGGCTGATATCATTATTGCGGTCGGCGCCGAAGGCGGGGGACATCTAGGACGGGACGACGTGGGGACGATGGTCCTTACGCGGCGTGTTGTGCAATCGGTGCAGGTGCCTGTGGTGGCGTCAGGCGGTATTGGCGACGGACGTGGGCTATTGGCTGCCATGGCGTTAGGCGCTGAAGGGATTGAGATGGGCACTCGTTTTGTGGCCACCCAAGAATGTCAAGCCCACCTCAGCTATAAACAGCGCCTGGTGCAAACGCCGGAAAACCAGACCGTCGTCATTGAACGCTCTATTGGACGGCCGGGGAGGGTATTGTCATCGCCCTATGTTGATAAGATTTTAGCGCAAGAACAGCAGGTGACCCAACCCGAAGACTTGTGGCCATGGGTAGCGGGAGAGAAAAATGCGGCAGCGGCACTAAATGGGGATTGGGACCAGGGCTTTGCCTGGGCCGGGCAGGTTACCGGCTTAATTACAGATATTCCGACGGTCAGACAATTGCTCGACCGAATGGAGCGAGAGGCGGTAGATGCGTGGGATCAACTCAACCAGAACATGTCGACCAACCGATAAGCCCTTTGTCGCGTCGGCTGATTGTGGTCGGCTTGATGCTGGCCATGGCGCTTGCGGCAATGGATGGAACCATTGTCGCGACCGCCATTCCGACGATCGTTCATGACTTAGGGGGATTTTCGTTGTTCCCTTGGGTTTTTTCTATTTATTTATTAGTGCAAGCGGTGATGGTGCCCATTTATGGGAAGCTGGCCGACCTGTTTGGCCGAAAACCCATGCTAATGGTCGGCAGCGCCATTTTCTTATTGGGTTCTGCGTTGTCTGGATTGTCGGGCAGTATGATTGAGCTTATTGTGTTTCGGGGCATTCAGGGTATTGGCGCCGCGGCGATTATCCCGATTTCGACCACAATCGTGGGTGATTTGTTTGGGCTTCAAGAACGGGCTAAAATGCAAGGGTACCTGTCCAGTGTATGGGGCATATCGGCGGTGGTAGGGCCAGCCATTGGCGGATTTTTGGTTGAGTACGCGTCGTGGCACTGGATTTTCTATATTAATGTGCCCATAGGCCTTGCCGCGCTGTTCATGATTGGGCGCTATCTTCACGAACGGCTTGCGCCGCATGCGCACCGCATTGATGCTTTGGGAGCGAGTCTGCTCTTGATTGGCACCGGGGCATTGGTCTTAGGCCTTTTAGAAGGCGGTGTGGGGTGGCCGTGGCTGTCCTGGCCAAGTATCATGGTCTTTGCCGTGAGTATTGTGTCTTTGGGCATATTCTACGGCCACGAAGGGCGAACCTCAGAGCCGATATTGCCGATCTGGGTTTTTCGCCACCGCTTTATTGCCTTAGCCAATGCCGGTAGCTTGGTCGTGGGTGTGGTATCAATGGGGCTTAGCTCCTATTTGCCTATTTTCGTGCAAAGTGGGCTGGGCAGTACACCATTAGTCGCGGGGTTTGCCTTGGCGGCAATGTCCATTGGTTGGCCTGTGGCTTCTGCCTTATCCGGAAAGTTGTATTTGCGCATTGGGTTTCGGGGGACAGCGCTCATTGGTTCGAGTGTCATGATCTTAGCCAGCTTGGGCTTTTTAGTTCTTACCCTGCATTCCGCCCCATGGCAGGTGGCGCTGGCATCGTTGCTGATGGGCGCAGGGCTTGGACTCAACTCCACATCACTATTGGTCGGCGTGCAGTCGATGGTGGCATGGAATCAACGCGGCGTGGTGACGGGGAGCAATATGTTTACCAGGACTCTAGGGTCTACGGTCGGTGTTGCGATTTTTGGCACGCTGGTTAACGCCTTTTTGCTGGGGTGGTTGCGTCGGGCTCCTAGGGCGATTGCGCACATATTACCGCCTGGTTTAAATGTGGCGGCTTTAACGTCAGGAACTCAGACACATCTCAATATGCCGCAATCGGCGGTGTTCTACGTGCGTCAAGGCTTATATGGGGGCATTCACCAAATTTTTTGGGCTTTATTGTTGGTGAGTGTGCTCGCTATTGCATTAGAGTGGTGGCTGCCTAAGACGCATCAGCCTCAAGAAATCTCGTGATTAAAGAGCGCCGAGCAGGAGGCTCATAATGGAGGATATGGTGGAACCGATATTATTTATTTTTACCGGCCCTTCAGGTGCGGGCAAGGGGTCGGTGATGCAAGCGCTGCTAGCAGACGATCCCTCCTTGCGTAAGGTGGTGACGTATACGACGCGTGCGCCACGAGACGGGGAAGTGGATGGATTTGATTACCGTTTTGTGACGACGGAACAGTTTCAGGAGTTGATTGCACAAGGGAAGATTTTTGAATACGAAAACGTCTATCGCGATCATTTTTATGGGTCGCCGCGCGAACTGTTTGTGGAAGGCCATGACGGAATTATTGAGCTTGATTACAAAGGTCGGCTCAAATATCAGGAACGGCACCGCCGTGTTGTGTCGATATTTCTGTTACCACCCAGTTTGGACGAACTTAAAAATCGGATTGTGGCACGGTCGGCTGTCTCGAACCTTGGAGCGCGGATGGATAATGCGGTGGAGCAGTTGCGCCATGCGAAGAGCTATGACTATATTGTGCAAAATACGGATTTAAGCGTCTGCATCGCTCAGGTGCAAGCAATTGTTGCGGTAGAGCGGGCTCGACGATCGGGACAATATGCCTTAGACCATATGATGCACCAGTTGCAGGATGAGCGCTAAATGCGAATTGCGTTGTTAGCGGATGCCGGTAGTGTGCATACCCAGCGCTGGATTCAAGGACTCCAAGAGCAGGGGCATCGTGTGGTGACTTGGTCACAGCGTCCGGGTCCGGTTGGAGACATTCGACGTTTGCCGCCTCCGCGCCGCGGGCGGTTAGATACGCCGGCGGCGGTGTGGCAAATTCGCAAGCAAGTCATGGCTTTCCATCCTGATGTGGTGCATGCCCACTATCTTTCCCATTACGGGCTTTTAGGCGCTGCAGCGCACCTCGTCCCGCTGGTCGTGTCTGTATGGGGGGCCGATATTGAGTGCTTTCCGCACAGTCGTGGGCGGCTCACCCGAAGTCTTGTCCAATGGATTTTGCAAAGAGCCGATGCGATTACGGTTTCTAGCCAATATCTTCAAAAGGTGACCCAACAATATACCGCGAAACCTATTGCCATTATCCCGTTTGGCATTGACTTAAATCGATTTCGACCTCAAGCGCCCAATACTGGCCCCCTGCGTTTTATTATCAATAAGGCACTAGAGCCGGTGTACGGGATTGACATCATTTTTGAAGCGCTGCGCCATGTCCAGGGCCCTTGGCAGGGACGGGTGTTGGGTACAGGCAGTCAAGAGCAGAGGTTGCGCCAAATGGCGCACGACGCAAGTTGGGATGACCGTCTGCAATGGCGTGGCATCGTACCGGCGTCTCGGTTGCCAGAAGAACTGGCATGGGCCGATGTGGGTTTATACGCGTCACGGCGTGAATCATTTGGGGTGGCACCATTAGAAATGATGGCCTTGGGACGAACGGCTATCGCACACCGGATCGGGGGACTGGGTGAGGTGATTGATGACCACGTCAATGGCCTGTTGGTGGATCCCCAAGTCCCGGGTCTGTGGCAGCAAGTGCTACAGCAAGCGGTCAAAGATCCGGATGCGATTCGTCTGTTGGGCGCGCAAGGGCCTGCTTGGGTCGCCAAACGGTATGATTTTGCTCATAATTTAGGACAGATACAAGAGCTCTACAGACAAGTGCAACGAAAGGCAGGATAAAAGATGGATATCGTCGTGGTCAGTGTAGACCGGTCTCGACCAGATGTCGTGATCGCCAATACCTCGGTGGATTTATTGCATTGCCGTATTACCATGCCGAAAGCGGCGCTAGCAAAGTTGGGCTATAAGGCGTATCGCCCCAAGTTGTTACGACCCGTCATTGACGCCTTGATTGCGCGGCAAATCGCCCGTCATAACGGGGTATTGCCGCTGGGGGGCATTGTGTTGGATGAAAACGACCTTGAGGATTTGCCTGTAGCCCCGCCCGCCTAGGTCAACGGCCCGGGCGAGGCTAAGCTCTCCAGCGTACGGTACTGGCCTTGATAGAACAGTAGCGGAGGATCCTCCGATAATACCGCCATGTCCTCGACGCGGCCGAGCACGACAGAATGGTCGCCCCCAGGGTAGATCGCCTCAACGCGGCAGGCGATATAGGCCAGTGCTGCGGCGAGATAGGGAATGCCGTGAGGCGCTGGAATTAGCGTGAGATTTTCAAAGAGATTAGCCGGAGGGTGCGGGTTGGCAAAGCGGGTACTCAGTTGACTCTGGGAGGCCTTTAAAATATTTACGGTAAAAGGAGCCCCCAGTGTCATGGCTGTGTGCATGCGGGCGTTATGATCGACCGATATCAAAATCAGCGGCGGATCCAATGACACCGATGTCAAGGAGTTCGCCGTCATGGCATGCAAATCGGGCGTCAATTCGGCCAAAATGACGCTAACCCCTGTGGCAAAATGTCCCATAGTTTTTCGGAAAAGTTGGCTATTCACCATGATAGTCCTTTCTAGCTGACATTCTCATGGTATCATGGGCTCAACGAAATGAAAACCCGCGGACATGGGGTGAGCGGGCAGAGAAGAGGTGCGCGATGCTGGTTTCTCGGTCAACCGAAATCTATTTATTAGCGGGAGCGCGTACGCCATTTGGAACCTACGGTGGCACGCTAAAAGACATCGATTCGACAGAACTTGGACGTATTGCGGCAGAAGAAGCGATCCGGCGTGCGGGGTTAGAGCCGGCTCACATGGATTTTGCGATTGTTGGCAACGTGCTGCCTTCCAGTCCCGATGCGGCATATACCGCGCGCCACGTCGCGCTTAATGCGGGAATGTCTTTGAGCGCCCCGGCTTTGACGGTCAATCGCCTGTGCGGGTCGGGTCTGCAAGCTGCCATATCGGCCGCGCAATCTCTCGTGCTTGGAGAAGGGCAGGTGGCTCTGGCAGGGGGAACGGAGAATATGAGTCAAGCGCCTTTTCACCTCCGCAATAGTCGGTTTGGCGTCAAGGCTGGGGCGCCGGTGTTGACCGACGGGTTGCTTGATGTGCTTACGGATATGGGGTGCGGTTTAGGGATGGGAGCGACGGCTGAAAATCTCGCAGAACAATATGGCATCACGCGGGAAGCCCAAGATGCCTATGCGGCGCTGAGTCAAGCAAGGGCCTACCAGGCGCAGGTGTCGGGGCGTTTGCAAGAAGAAATTGTTCCCGTGCCAGTGCGCGTCAAAGGACAAATCACGGAGTTTGCTCTTGATGAGCACATGCGTCCGGGGACGACTGTCGAAACGTTGGCGCACCTGAAGCCAGCCTTTAAGACACCCGGTACGGTCACGGCCGGCAATGCATCGGGTATCAACGACGGCAGCGCCATGTTGGTTTTAGCGACCGGTGATTTTGTGCAGGCCCATGGATTGCGCCCTTTGGCTCGGATTGTCAGCTACGGCGTTGCGGGGGTCGACCCCCGGATTATGGGCATTGGCCCCGTTCCTGCCTCTCGTATTGCCCTGGAAAATGCCGGGCTTGATATTGAAGACGTGGGGCTCGTCGAAATCAATGAAGCGTTTGCTTCCCAGTATTTAGCCGTCGAACAAGAACTAGGGCTTGACCGAGACAAAACCAACGTCAATGGCGGCGCTATTGCGTTAGGGCATCCCGTCGGCGCTTCCGGCGCACGCTTGCTTCTCACGCTAGCCCTGGAGATGCGCCGTCGTCATCAACAGTTTGGCCTTGCGTCACTTTGCATTGGGGGTGGGCAGGGGATTGCGTGTGTGATCGAATCCGTCTAAAGACCAGCTTATTGGTGATGGGGTACAAGGCGTAAGCCTTCGATGTGGTTTGTAGGTCCATGAGGGGTCATACCGCCTACGAGCCATATGACTGACCCGGTGACGAAGGTTCCAAAGCCCGATAGCGGCGTCGGGAGCGTGACGGAGGAACGGTAGAGGTGTTGGTGATGAATAAACCAGATGGTACTCAAGGGGCGAGAACCGTGCATACCACCTAAGAGCCACACATTGCCTCGGACACAAACTAACCGAGCATTTTCGAGGCCAGATGGCAACCGCAAAGTCGCTACCAGATGATGGCTGTCTCTTGCAAAAATCCAAATGTCGGGGTTGTCCTGCCCTTGAGTGGTGAGACCCCCAGCGACCACAAGAAACTGCCGAGATACGGCTATGGCAGGGTTTTCAACGGCGAGTGGCAGATGACCCCAAACGCTAAAGTGTCCCCGGTGAAGACGCCAGATGAGGCGAGAGAGGCTTGGGGTGCTTTGCCCTCCCGCTATCCACGTTGATCCGCGGGGCCCTATAGCGGTTCCCGCATAGGCTAACGCTTCAGGCAACACATGGGGTACGGTGTGTCCACTAGCGACAGCCACTCCGGCAGTGATGGGCTGCGCGTGTTCAACGCCGCCTGCGACAATGAAATGACCGTGCGAAACCAGCATGAAGCTTCCGCGTGCAAAAGTGCCCGAAGGGCCTTGGATGAGTCCTTGAGGGGTAATCGTAGCGGAGAATGAGCTCAGCCCTTGAGAATTGTGGCCCCCTGCCATCTCTAAAAGGGAGCCTTGAGCAAGCGAAGCAAATCCCCACAAGGGTTGGGGAAGATCAAAGCTTGTGGCCTGGAGTTGACGGGTGGTTGGCCAGCTTTGGATGAGGGGAGGGTTTAGGGATCCTTGGTGCATACGCTGTGATGCGTTTACGATGCGGCTGGGGCGAAAGCTGAGAATATGCACACCCCATCCGGCCACGCCCACCACCGCGAGCACAAACACAAAAAACCGAGGCTTAATGCGCCGCTTAGAAAACCGGTGCGTCATGAGGGAACAACCTCTACGGTTTGAATGTCCGGCAAGGGGATTGTGACAATATCGCGATTCTCAAGGACGCCTTCTACGTTCATGAGCGTGATATGAATGGGCAATAGGCGTACTGGGTTCTTGTCGCCAATATGTTGAATGACCACCCACTGTTGCCCTCTTAAGGCGCGAACCAAAGCGCGGTGCAAGGTGCTGTCAAACGGCGTGGTTAAAAAGTCGTCATAGGCTAAATCATCTGGGTCGTCATATTCTTCGATGTGGGGGATGACGGGGACTCCCGATTGTTCGAGCGCTTTGAATAAGGCTTTGCGGTTATCCGCCCGGACAATGAGATCGGTCGGCGATAGGCGGGCGATTACAAAGTGCTGCAGAATTTTCTCAGCTGCCACAGAATCCTTGGTATCTTCGCTGTGCAAAAGGGTAGCATGCAATAGCCGGTGACGCGTCAACTGTTTGAACCAGTCTTGGATATTGTGCTGCAAGTTGGTGGGAATATCGACGCGCGCCATGTGCTTTAACTCAGCGAGATAGGTGGTGGCATCCCATTGCTGCATAACGGCTTGGGAAATGGCAGGGCGGTCAATGTGGTAAACTGTCATCAAATCATATTTCACCAATTGCGCCATGCTGCTGATTGTCCATAAAACGTAGGGGGAGGTTTCCGGAGGAGCTAACACATCGCCCGTGGGTTCAATCAGCAGGGTTCGCTCTTTCTCAGCTAACAGTTGCTGGCGAAATCCTCCGTAATAATAAGCATCCGTCAATCGCCCTAAGAAGCGGCCGTGATTCTCCCAAATCCCGGCGGCAATGAGGCTGGCCAGGGAATATTCGAGGCTATAAGAATCATAGGCTCCTGGGATCTTAAGCGCTTTTCCCCACTTTAACACCGCTTGCGTATCGAGCCATTCGTCGGGGTCTAATACGGCTGCCAAGGCTGTAATCACCACAAGAAACAGATTATGATGATCCAGTGCCCACTGCATAATGAAACTCAAAATTTGTGGGGTCGGGTGCGAAAAAAAATTCGTGGCTTCAGACGTGGCAACCAATGATCCGTCCCCAGACAGTGTGACCAGTCGAAAGTAATAGGCTAAGGTAGCGGCACTATCTAGCATTTCAGCGCTGATCCAAGGGGGAAGGACTTTCCTCATTTTCCCGATGGTGCGCCGATACAACTGGCCCGAATTGGTTTGCGGCAAAGGCTCGCGGCGGGCTTCGGTGACCAGGTGAAATAACGGCAACAAGGCTTCGAATCCGTAAGTGGGAGCGTTTCTGGGGCTGCGTTCGGCGGAGCGCAAGGTCTTGGGCAACTCGAAAACATATGGCAACAACAGAGGAAAGTAGTCAAAGGGAATGACATCGCGCGCATAGGTATCGCGCAAGGTAAAGGCGATGAGAGTCTCCCCTAAATTCTTCGCCAAGTTTCTGCCGTGAGCCAATTTGCTTAAAGGACTGCGCATGTGCTCTGCTTGAAGCAGATAATACCGGAGATCTGCTAATTCGTTTGGGCTGAAGGTACGCATAACGTCGTCCACACGAACAGGATTTAACAGCCAACCAAAAAGATCTTGCTGACTCAGGTGGTAGTGTTCGAACAATCTATAGAGCGTTTGTGGGTCTAGTCGATCAAGAATTCCAACGAGGGATGTCACACTCACGAGCGCAGACCTCCTGGAAACGGAATGACAGGGGCCTGGTTTGTCTTTGCCGGAGCGCCTGTGTCATCGGCATGGGCAATGTCATAGCGGTAGCCTTGCTCACATAAAAACAGCTGGCGTTTTTGGGCAAAATCTTGCTCCTTGGTATCCTCTGTGACTAAGCTATAAAAGGTGGCCATACCTCCGTCCTTTTTGGGACGCAAAATGCGGCCAAGACGCTGTGCCTCTTCTTGGCGCGATCCGAATGCCCCAGACACTTGGATGGCCACGTTGGCGTCTGGCAAATCGATAGAAAAGTTCGCGACCTTCGAGACGATGAGCACCGGCACTTCACCTGACCGAAATTTTTGATAGAGCTCTTCACGCACGGCCGTAGGCGTTTGCCCCGTGATGAGAGGGGCGCCAATTTCTTGATGAATAGCCTCCAATTGGTCAAGGTATTGGCCAATAATGAGAATATGATCGTCTTGATGTTCTGCCAATAATGTATGTAAGGCCCCAACCTTTGCAGGATTGGATGCTGCAATGCGCGCCCGATCTTGGTCTTCAGCCATTGCATAGCGTTCTCGCCAGGACTCGGGTAACCGTACGCGGATTTCTCGGCAGGCGGCTTCGGCGATCCAGCCCTGAGCTTCGAGATCTTTCCACGGCATGTCAAACCGTTTGGGGCCAATAAGGGAGAAGACGTCGTCAGCGCGGCCGTCTTCACGAATCAACGTAGCGGTTAATCCCAAACGGCGACGGGCTTGCAAACTCGCCGTCAGACGAAATACGGGTGCAGGCAGTAGATGCACTTCGTCGTAGATAATTAAGCCCCAATCATGGTCATCAAGGGCCGCAAAGTGCACAAATTCTCCCTTTTGGCGGTGGCTAAGAATTTGATAGGTAGTCAAGGTCACAGGGCGGATCACCTTGGTGCGCGCGCTGTATTCGCCAATCTCTTCGGGGGTCAGCGTGGTCTTGTGCAGCAATTCGTCACGCCATTGGTGTAAGGACGCAACAGACGTGGTCAAAATCAGCGTGTGGGCCTGGACCTTCTCCATGGCGCCAATGCCAACCATCGTCTTTCCCGCGCCACATGGCAGGACCACTACACCACTACCGCGGTCAATCCCTCCGTCTCCCCAAAAAGCACGAATAGCGTCTTGCTGGTAATGGCGTAAAGTAAATGGTTGACCATTTGGCTCACGCTCACGTAAGGCGATGGTCAAGGGGAGGCCCGGCGAATAGCCCGCGCGGTCATCGGCCGGCCAGCCGATTTTGGCCAAGGCTTGCTTTAGGAGGCCCCGGTGGCTGGGATCAATGCGGTATCCAGGGTGCAAGGCTTCGCCTAAATACGGCTGCACCGCCTTTTGATGGGTCAACTGCGTCAACAAATGGGAGTCGTCCGATGTCAACCACAAGCCGTGGCCGTCTGGAGAGATTTCCAGACGGAGTTTGCCATAGCGGCGTCCTTGGTCCTCAATAAAGGTGATAACTTCCTGAGGAACCGGATATTGCGAAAATCGCGTGAGTCTGTCTAAGATTGTGGCCGTTGTCATCCCAGAGGCGACGGCATTCCACAACGATAAGGAACTGACTCGGTAGGTGTGAACGTGTTCCGGGCTTTTGACAAGCTCGGCAAATCCTACCAAACTATCGCGTGCTTCCTCAAACAGGGCGTTATCGACTTCAAGTAATAAGGTGCGGTCTGATTGAACAATAAGAGGTAGACGGTCCACCAAGGCCCTCCCTTAACTGACAACATGATAAAGATATTGTACAAAATTGCACTGGAGTTGGCTATGTGCGTCGATTGGTGCCAAGACATTCGATCCTATGCTAGAATGACTCGTTGATTCGAGGCAAGGAGGGTTGCTCTATGGAATTTGATAACGTGAGCGACGCAGCAACTCCTCATGAGGTGATTGCTTTTGCGCAGGCTATTATTGAAGGGGAGTCTGACCGTATCGCCACGTTAGCGAACATATCGGCCTTGATTGGACAATATTTGCCTAGGATTAATTGGGCTGGTTTTTATCTCTTTGCCCCTGGCACGCAAGAGGGAGTACTAGGGCCGTTTCAAGGCCAGATTGCGTGTACGCGCATTGCCTTGGGGTCAGGCGTGGTGGGCACTTGTGCCCAACAAGGGAAGACGATTGTGGTGCCCGACGTGGATCAGTTCCCCGGACATATTGCCTGTGACAAGGCGAGCCGGTCAGAAATTGTGGTGCCTATTAGAGATAATCATGACGTGGTGGCGGTGTTAGATGTGGATGCGCCGATTTTAGACAGATTTCAAGCGGAGGACCAGTTCCTGCTTGAGAGCATCGCGGCGCTGTTGAGCAAAAATTGGTCCTCGATGCGCACGTTTTAAAGACGTAAGGTGGCGATTAAGCGGTTGGGCTTCAGAAGCAAGTCCACCGCGTCTTGGCCGCTTTGAACGACAATATCGGACGCCATGAGTGTTTTGGTATAAGCGCCTTCTTCCCCGAGGACACAAATAGACAAGTCCGCCGCGTTGAGCATAAACGTATCGACAGCGCCGTTGCCGACGGCGATGACGTGGCTTAAACGCCGCACGTAGCGCTCTTTATCCTCGCCGGTCTGAATCATGACCGGGGTAATCCCGGTGATGCCAGCGATGACGTCCACCCCGCCATGAGTGCCGGCGGTGAGAATATGTACCTCGAGGTGCGTGCTCAATTCCTGCAAGGCGATAGCCAAGGTTTCGCTGATATGGCCATCGGTAGCCAGTGTACCATTAAGGTCAAAGACAACGTGTTCATAGGTTTGTTTGCCGATGCCAGGAATATTGATGGTCATGGCCACGTGGAGGCCCCCCTTATCGTACTTCTTGTCCGCATTGTAGCATATCGCTCAGGGACTCACAGGGCAAATACTCCATTCTAAGCCGTTTCTTGTCGGGGTACTAGTCGAAGAAAAAGGGCTGAATGGTATCAGCCCATGTGGTTATTGCTGCTCATTGTCTGGATGATTGGCAATGAGTTTCTCAATTTCGCTGATGCGGTCTGCGATGTCAGCCTGTTGGGCTTCAAGGTGTCGTTTCATGCTTTTCAGGCTGAGTAAATCCTCGGGATCAAAAAACGGATTGGGCATCATGCCTCCGCGGTGATTTCTGCGTCCTCCTTGCATGCCGTGTCCGCCATGTCCCATGTTGTGGTGCATCCCGTGTCGTCCTTGGCAACATTGTTCTGCGTGGTTCATCATCGCAATTTCCCCTTTTTCGGTAGATTGTATTGACTCATCCGGATCAAGGTGGTAAATAACGGCTTCCACTTGTTGCAAATCCTGTGCCGTCAATTTTTGTCCGGGGATGAGATAGTGCCCATCGACGAGAAATTTGAGCGATAGGCCTAGATATTTGGCCGCATCGGCGGGACTAAGGGGGCCATTGGCATCCCACAGAGGTTCTGGTGGCAACGCCTTTCCCAATTGAAGCGCCAAGCGTTGAACATCTTCATATTTAAAACGCCGATGTTGAACTTGTCCTTGACCGATGCGGTAGGTCGGCAGACTGTATTGTTTGGCATACCACCGCACCGTGGCGGGCGAAACACCAAGCAGTACCGCGACTTCTTGGACACGTAAGTAATGGCCAAACATGTTCTCACCTCCCTTGCAGTATATACCGAAGGTTATTCCATTACAAGAATATCCTATAAATAAATTTATGATATTCTAGACAACCAGAAGGCGTTGCGATGAATCACAATGTCAAACGTCCAGAACCCGATGGGCAGATCGCTCAATGTTCCGAGAGAATTGGCAGGGGGTCCTAGAGTTCTCGATTAAGGGCCTGTCGATCCGTGTTCGGGTCGCCCGCCGCCGCGTAAACCTTCTTGTGCGACCAGGAGGCTAAATTTAGTCACAATAGGATTCTCTCTATGCTGTTTATACATAAAGAAAAGAAAGAGGGATGCTAGCGAGCGCGCTAGTCGTAATCTGTACGAATCTCATATTGTCAACCGGTGTTTCTTCACCTCACGGTGGCAACAAGAACGGAGTTTGTATCGCGGGGCTAAATTCGCCGTCTCAAGCACGGATAATCATTCTCTCTTTAGAACAGGAAAAGAACGGGAAACCTTGAGCTTCCTATTACCTCACCAGTTTCACCACGTCAGAGTATTGGGCAACAGTCGAGTCGGTAGTGAGTAGGCGAAATGGGCCGGTTAAGGCTTGGGCAATGAGTAGCCGATCAAATGGATCGTTATGAATTGGCGGTACGCTCACGACCATACTTGCATCCTCGGCGGTTACAGGCAGTTTTGAAAAACCGCTGGCCTCGATACCGTTGACAATATCAGAAATCTTGGCATCAAGTTTTCTTAGACCGACTTTGATGGCAGCTTCCCAGATATAGGCTGCACTAACAAAAACCACATCGGCGTTCAATATCTGATCGGAAATCTCCTGCGTAATACGAGGAGAATCCATGAGATACCATTAAGTAGATCTGTGTATCGAGCAGTAGCATCAATCATCAGACCCTTCAAAACTCTTTTGGATATCGACGGGCAATGGTTCGTCGAAATCATCGGAAATCCGGATCTTTCCACGTAAAAAGCCAGGTGTTCGAGTTGGTCGAGACGCCGTTACCGGGCCAAGCCGCGCAATGGGTTTGCCCGCCTTGGCAATTGTTATTGCTTCACCCCGACTCACCTCATCCAGAAGCCGCGAAAGGTGAGTCTTTGCCTCGTGAATGTTTACAGACTTCACTCAAGTCACCTCGAATGATTGAACATAGTTTAGTCTTAGTCTAACAGAGGAATGGGGTCAACCAAAAAACCGGGAACAAGACTTGTGTCATGTCCCCGATTCTCAACTTAAGGTGATATTAAGATGACACACTACGGCGAGGCACAGGCACGCGCTCACACGCCCGAAAGGCCCAACAAGACTCTTAGGCTAAACGGGGAGCACAGCGTCTTGTTCTTCGTCTGAGGGCTCAGGGCAACCGGGATCTTGGGCCAAATAGTTTCCGGTCACGGCATATGCGCGGGCTCGTGACCCGCCACAGATATCATGATAGTCGCAGATCCCACAGCGTCCTTCGAAGTTTCTAGAATCCCGCAAGGTGCAAAAGAGTTCGGAATGACGGTAAATCTCGCTAAAGCTTTGTTGCTTCAAGTTGCCCGCAGAAATCGGCAGGTAACCAGACGGGTACACGTCGCCATAATGACTAATGAAAGCAAATCCTTGCGCTTCACGGATCGTGGGTGCGGAATCAAGAGGCCGCCTTAAGACGCGAGAAAATTGAGGGGCTCCTACCGATGTGACGCGAAAAGGAACGGTCTGGGCATAATCTTTGAGCCAATGTAACGCCTTTTCAATGCTTTCAGCATCCAAACTTTCAGCGGCACGTGCTCGCCCCGTGGGAATGACAAAAAACACCTCCCAGCTGCGCGCTTTCAGCATTTGCACCAATCGACCCATTTTAGGCATGTCATTTAGCGTAAAAGGAGACACCGAGGTGTTGATTTGCAACGCCATGCCACTCTCTGTAATCGCATGGGCTATTTCTATGCTGCGTGCAAAAGTCCCGAGCACGCCACGAAAGCGGTCGTGCACGGCTTGGGTGGCCCCATCTAAACTCAAAGACACGGCGCTTACGCCCAAATCCTTCCATGTTTGAATCACTTCCGGTGTCAAAAGCGGCGTGACGCTTGGCGCGATGGCGGTGCGAATGTTGCGGCGCACGGCGGCTTTGATAATGGCGGGCAGGTCTTCGCGTTCTAAGGGGTCTCCGCCCGTAAAAATGACCATGGGTTTGGGATGCATTTGGGCAATATCATCCAGCACTCCTTCAATTTGAGAGAGGGTTAATTCGCGAAAATCACGCCGCGGAATGGCGCGCGCCCGACAATGGCGGCAGTGCAGTTGACAAGCGCGCGTGAGTTCCCACGTGATAATATGGGGCGATTCGTTAAAGTTCATGGTCGTGTCCTCCCCTATGTCGGCGTTGCTTGTTCGTCTTGTTGTATTTGATTATGCCGCCTAGGGTAGAGAAGACACAGGACCATTAGGGTTACTTTTGAGGTACCCAAATGGCCCATATCGTCCTATTCAAACTGTTCAAGGAGGGCGCCCCACGCCTCTTGAGCAATGTGTCCGTCATGATGAGCCAAGGGCGTCTTAAGGAAGCCGGGAATCTTTTCTTCGTAAGGCGTGGAAGCTTCTTGATAAATCAGCCCGGTGACCAGCTCATCGGTTTCCTCAAGGCGGGTCAGAGCGCGAGCTCGGCTCGATCGATCGTAAGTCGGGTCTTCATCCAAATTGACCAGGGTCTTTTTATACCAGTCATAGGAATTCACGCGGTTATAGGTTACACATGGTGAAATCACGTTAATGAGTGAAAATCCGGGATGTTCCATGCCTCGCACAATCAAGTCAGCGAGTTGGGGTTGCCAACTCGAGAAGCCTTGAGCCACAAAGGTGGCGCCGCCCGCAACCGCGAGCATGAGAGGATGAACGGGCGCTTCAATGCTGCCTTGTGGCGAGGTTTTGGTGTGAAAGCCTGTCTCAGAGGTTGGAGACGTTTGGCCTTTTGTCAATCCATAGACATGATTGTCCATGACGATATAGGTGATGTCGGCATTGCGCCGAAGCGAATGCATGAAATGCCCCATTCCGATGGCATAGGCATCGCCGTCTCCTCCCACGGCTAAAACTCTTAGGGCGCGGTTGGCCAGCTTAACGCCTAAAGCCGCGGGCAGCGTTCGGCCGTGGGTCACATGGATATTATAAGAGTTGATGTAGTTGCCAATCTTTCCCGAACACCCAATTCCAGCAATAATGGCTGTCGTGGCAGGTTCGGCGCCAACTTTGACCAAGGCTTTCTGTAAAGCTGCCAAAACCCCAAAATCTCCGCAACCGGGGCACCACCACGATTTCTCTTCCGTCTTAAAGTCTTGTAATGTGGCCATGTTAATGGGTCACCTCCATGGAGGATGCAATGAGCTGTTGGGCGTATTGAGCTACGTCTTCCGGTAAAAAGGGCACTCCATCATACTTCAGCAAGGTGGCGAAGCGCTGATCATATAGCCCTTGCATTTGAATCAATTGGGCGATTTGACCGGTCGCATTTTGCTCCACGACGAGGATGTGTAAGGAGCCTTGGGTCGCGGAGGCGAAGAGCTCATGCGGGAATGGAGCAATGGTGCGGAACCATCCCACCGCCGCTGCGATCCCTGATTGCTGCAATAATTGGGCAGCTTCGCGGTTAACGGCTGCTGTTGAGCCAATGCCAATCAGCATAAGGTCGGCGTTTGCAGGGCCTTGCACGAGAAATCCTTGGCGCCGGCTATGAATGCTTTGGATCTTGTGCAACCGTTTATCCATCATGCGCGCGCGATTTTCGGGGGCTTCCGACACTTTGCCAGAGGGAGCGTGTTCCACGCCCGTGGCCAGATATTGGCCGCCTGGGGTACCAGGCAATGTCCGAGGAGAGATGTTGTCGGCGGTAAAAGCGTAGCGTTGAAAGGGCTCAGACGTGTTGCTACCGAACGTTTTGACAATCTTTCCGCGCTCAATGGGGACGGGATTCTGGACGTGACTCCGTTCGATAGATTGCTGCCATAGGGCAAGTGAAAGATCGGTTGCAATAAAGACGGGGGTTTGATAAATCTCGGCTAAGTTAAAGGCTTCGTAGCCATCTTCAAAGGATTCTTCGAGGGATGAGGGAGTGATCACAATGCGTGGCGCTTCCCCGTGTCCGCCGTAAATCATGGCGAGCAGGTCAGATTGTTCTTGTTTGGTGGGCATACCCGTACTGGGTCCACCGCGCTGGGTGTCCACAATAACAACCGGCGTTTCTGTCATAGCCGCAAGCCCTATGGCTTCTTGCATAAGCGAGAGACCTGGGCCCGAGGTGGCCGTCATCGCTCGGGCTCCTGCAAATCCTGCGCCAATGGCGGCAGTAATGGATCCTAATTCATCTTCCATTTGTACGACGGCTCCGCCCACGGAGGGGAACCATTTCACGAGGGATTCCATGATGTCGGTGGCGGGGGTAATTGGATATCCGCACATCAGGCGGCATCCGCCAGCTAATGCTCCAAGAGCTACGGCGTCATTTCCTGTCATTACCAAGCGGTCTGCGGGTATGGGCGGAGTAAGCGTCCATGTTGTTTTGAGGGTGTGAGCCGATTCGGATAACGCTTGGTATCCACGCTGTAAGGCCATTTGATTAGCCTTCACGACCTCAGCGCCTTTGGTGCCAAAGCGTTTGGCCACATAATCGTAAAAGGGTTGTATGCCTAGTCCCATCAAGGCGGCCGAAGCACCCGCGGCAATCATATTGCGCATGAGGCCAGATCCGAGTTCTTTGGCCATTTGGGTCATCGGCAAAGCTAACAGTTGCGCATCGATGCCTGGAGGCAGAACGGGCGAAAAGGCACTGTCTGCAAGAATGACGCCGCCTTGGAGTTCCGATCCTTCTAACTCAATAGTTTCTTGATTGAGCGCCACTAAAATATCTGTATGGCGTGTAGCGGCTTGAATGGGATGCGTCCCAAGGCGCACCTTGTAGTGGGTATGCCCCCCTTTAATGCGGGAAGAAAACGATTTATAGCCGTAGACATAGTAGCCAAGACGATTCGCCACATGAATGACAATATCTCCGGTGGAGTCAATGCCTTCTCCTTGATCTCCGCCAATTTTCCACGCGATCATACCGTATCCCTCCTTGTAAGGCGCCCGCTATTGCACATTGTGCTGCGCGTATCTTTACTGTAGTCCCCGTGTGAGATGATTGAAAATGACAAATATTTATTGTTGGCATAACGAAGTGGAATAGTCTTGGGTGAGTTACAATAACAACCGGAGAACAGGTCAAGAGGGGGCGCTTGGGGTGGTCTTATCACATCTCAAAACATTTGTGCGGATTGTCGATGCAGGGAGCTTGACCCGGGCTGCGGAGCAACTGTCCTTAACACAACCGGCCGTGACCAAACAATTAGCGGCGCTCGAAGAAGAATTTCAGACTACTTTGCTGATTCGTCAAGGGCGGCGTATGCGCCTCACTGCGACGGGAGAAGTGCTTTATCATTACGCCAAGCGAATTCAGTCATTGGCGGAACAGGCGTATGAAGCGGTAGCAGAGGTGGAACGGCCTGGACAAGGAGAAATTGATGTCGGTGCAGTGTCCACGGTAGCGGTGTTTTCTTTGCCCAAAGTCCTGGCGATTTTTACGCGCAATTTTCCTAGATTGCGGATTAGGGTCCACATCGGGGATATTCAAACCACATTGGACGGCATTATCCGGCAAGAACTAGCGGTAGGATTGGTTACGGTCCCGATTATCCATCCCCAAGTCGACTCCATTCCTTTGTTTCAAGATACGGTACGGTTGGTTGTGAATCCTGACCGGGCTCGAAAATTACCCTCTCAGATCAGCTTGGAAGAGCTTGCCCATATGGATTTTATTTCATATCAAACCCCGTCCCGGTTCCGCGCGTTTATGGATGGGATGCTAGAGCAACATGGGATTATCCCCCACGTATTAATGGAATTCAACAGCCATGACTTAGTCAAAAGTATGGTCAAAGTCGGATTGGGAGTGGCTTTTGTCCCAGATTCCGTGGTGGCCGAAGATCTCGCCAATGGGACTTTGACAGCTATCGAAGTACCCGAATTGCCGCCATTGGCGCGTACCACCTCCTTGATTTTGTCCAAGGATCCCCCGCGGACCGGGGGCCTGATGGCGCTTCTGGCCACATTTTTTGACCATTATCAAGTGGAGCCCCGGTTGTGGCCGGGATGGTATTGGGAGACCCGGGCCGAAGAGTCTGCCTTGCCGTGGAGTGCTCCTCGCTCGACGGCCCGGCATCCATCCACGCATAGTTAAGAAGACCTGGCTTCTTCTTTTTGGCGAATGCGGCGGTTCAAGGCTTCTTTGGGAATAACGGCCGAGATGAGCGTGCCATGCGCTGCTTCGCCTTGACTATCGGTCGCAACAATGTCCCATGTAAACTTGTTGCCATGTCGTGCTTGCAGCTGAGCGGTGATCTCGACAGCGAAGCCGACAGGGGTGGGACTGGTATGATTTAGCGTCACGTGGGCACCGACAATGACGCACGAGGCGTCTAGAAACGGGGCCAACGCTTCCGCAGCGGCCACCTCGAACCACCCCAGAACGATGGGGGTGCCCAGTACGGGCACGGCCGTGGGGTTGCCCACGGCGATGGCAGTCATCGATTCGGTTACCATACGCCGAATCGTATGACGCAGTTGGGATGGAATATGTTCAAGCGCACAGGTCATCGCCTTAGGGCCTCCACGGGGACCGTTGCGGTGTACAGGGGAGCCAAGTGAGCGATGACATTATAAGTACGCGTAATCAGTTCGGCTGTGCCCACTATGGGATCTGTGCGGTCGAATGTGACGCCTACGGTGAAGCCATGACTTTTTACGTCCGTATGTCGGATGATCTCTTGCACTTTGGCCGGCGAGATTTCCGATAGCGGAAAGGGATCGACCCCGTGGTCATCCTTGTACCAGTAAATAGGGGCGGGGTCCGACAACCGAAAGGCGTCTATGCCATGACTACGGAGATGTTGCATGAGCTGCGGCTTGTCGTCTTCGCCTTCTCGCTTGACGACAAAGCGGACAAACACATAATTTAGAGTAATGCCGACCTCAAAATGGGCAAATCGTTTATAACCGCGCTCGTTGCGTGAAAACGATACCCACGTATCATCGGGCGGGTTAACCCGCCGACGGGCGTGAGAAGCGGTATGGGGGAAGATCGGATGATGTAGAAGATCTGAGAGCTGTGGCGCGAGATCTTCGCCAATCATGGCCAATTTGGGACGAATATGTGTACGGACAGCGGTCATGCGATCATGAAATTCGGGAATGAGAAAAATATTGAAATCATCCGGGGCGAATCCTGCGAACTGATACATGGTTTGTCCTTTCTACAATTTTCTAGATTGTATGTCTTTCATGGTAGCATATTGGCACAGGATTAACCAAATGCTGGCGTATCACGGTTGTTTGCCATGGTTCCCGACATTACGCCTCATTGTGACATAATCTGCGGCGAATATTGGGTGTCGATGCAGGAAGGAAGGCTAGGAGAAGGGGGACTTATGTGGAAACGTGGCATGAAATTGCTTGGAAGACTTGGGAAAAAGAACAGCTAGAGGCGCAGCCTTCGCTCATCCAAGAGGCTGTGAAGTTCTTGGATGAGGAACGCCGTGCTGTGTGGATTGAGCGTTTGGGGCGTCCATCCTCTGCGTGTGCGAGAACAATGGTCCGCTATATCCACAGTGGCGCCATGCCTTGGCTTGTCACGCCAGGGTTGTCATGGGATATCGCAGAGGTTCCAAGCGCTGTGTTCATGGCCTATCCTGCGCCGTTGGGAAATGATCCTTTGGCTATGCTAGGACTTGGGTTATTATGGGCGCAAAATCGCCCAGAGCGTTTGCAAGATGTTGTCGACAAAGTCGGTGTGGCGGCAATATGGGCGGCGTGGGAAGGCCAAATGAGTGTTCTTGTGGGTGCGAGCTTATGGCGCAGCTTTGTGGCGCGTTTTGGCGAGGACCGAACGGATGCGCCCGTTCAGAAATTTTTCGCCTCTGTGACCCACGCGGACGTTCCCGTGCCTCAGATTGCGTGGGGAGATTTTCCGAATTACCAGGCCTATTACGACCAATTGTGTTATGGCGTCGTCCCGCACGATCCGGGGGGAGCCAGTCCGCACGATATTGCGGCGGTGCTGTTGGCTTTGCACTTTGTTCCGACACCGGTGCGCTCCATGGCGTCGCACTTGGCGACCAAAGCGTTAGAAGGACACTTGTTGTCACGTGCTTGGCACAGAGCTGTGACGGGTCCCCAGGAAGGAGAGCAGACACAATGGTAATGGGCGAAGCTCAGCTTAGAGAGCGAATGCAGCATCCCGTGATCCAGGAACGATTAGTGGTCACCCCGTTGCTCAGTGATGCACAGGTTAAAGGCGCTTCTATCGATGTCCGCCTAGGCACCGATTTCATTCTCATGAAACGGTCCGCCGCGGGTCCCATTGACCCTATGGCGATGCGCACAGGGGTTCTCGATTATCAAGAACGCGCGCGCGTCGAAGTTGGGGAGAAGATGATTTTACATCCGAACCAACTCGTTTTGGGTGTGACCTTGGAATTTATTCAGGTGCCCAGAGATTTGATGGCCTATGTCATCGGACGATCTTCATGGGGGCGTTTGGGACTCATGGTGGCGACCGCGGTGATGGTGTCTCCAGGGTACCGTGGTAGTTTGACGTTGGAGCTAGCGAATCTTGCTGATACGCCCGTTTACTTGTACCCAGGAACTCGGGTGGCGCAATTGGTCTTTCATCAAGTGGATGGCGCCAGTTCTGCTTATGCGGGAGCAGGGAAGTATACCGGACCCGTAGGTCCTGAGTTCTCTAAACTGTCATGGGATGAGGATTGGCAGGCGATTCAGCGGATGCAGCCGGAGGAGATGTAATGCCGCAGATGTGGACGAAGAGGCATGTGTGGATTGCCTATTTGGCCTTTGTGGCAACGGAACTGTGGCTGAGTGTTCACTTTCCCGAGGCGGATGTGGCAGAATATCACCGCTATGCGGTGGCCGCCATGACCTATCCTTGGTTCCATCATTGGCCACGCGAATATCCGGCGTTGTCCTTGCTTATTTTCTTGTTGCCATTATTGTTGCCCGTGGGGTACCGGATCGCGTTTGCTATATGGGCGTTGGCGGCTTTGGGCGTCATGCTATGGCGCGGCATGAGCCATCACGGTCCCGTGTGGGGGATACGGCTCCTAGGATATCTAGCGGTGGGAACCACCGGACTGTTCGCTCAACGCTATGATATTTTTGCGGCGTTGGCGGCGCTTTTGGCGATCGATTACGCGTTGCGTCAAAAGTGGCGTCTGGCTTGGGCCTTTTCGGTGATAGGATTTTTATTAAAGCTGTTTCCTGCTGTATTTTGGCCCGTGTTCCTCATCCAAGAATGGCGTCAGACAGGGCGCTGGCACTGGGACCGTTTAGCCTACAGTGTCGGGACTGGGCTTGTTGTCGTTGGTTTTCAGGCGCTAGGTGCTGCTCATCAGGCCTTCACCTCGTATCGTTACCTGTTAGATCGCCCGGTCGAAATCGGTTCGTTGGCGGCGAGTGTCACCGCGATGATAGCGCATCCCCACCTCTTTTATGCCTTTGGATCGATTGACGTCGAAGCCCATGGTTTAGCGCATGGTGTGGGCGTATTCTTGACCGTAACGGGCGTCGTCGCGTGGCTGGCGGTCTTTTATCAGCAATACCGTGGCCGCCTTGAATTGGTCCCGGCTGTGACGTATACACTGGGAATATTACTGCTGACGACCAAGGTTTTTTCGGCCCAATATCTGATTTGGCTAGCCCCCTTGTTGGCCATGCGTCGCGGCAATGGCTTTTTGGTCGCGTCATATGCGTTGACGAGCGTGGGCTATCCTATTGGATACGCTATTCCTGGGATGATGCCGTGGGTTGTGTATATCTTTGCCGCTCGCAACTTGCTGTTGGTGGCGGGACTTATTGCCTTGGCGGTAGTTAGCCGCTCGTCAGTGCCGGCTGCACCGTCAACGGGAAAGGAACACTCTCTTTAATTCTTTCACAAAAGTTTTCACTATAAGCTTTCAATACTCTCTGAAATTAAGGCTGCCCCTATGGGGACAGCCTCTTTAGAGCTTTTACAGATCCACTCCTGCCTCATCATTGAGGACGCTGTCCACCATGTCTTCCATATCTGTCTCTTTATCAAGACGTTCGTCGATGGTAATGGTAGTGAGGACGCGATCGGCACCTAGCGTAAAAGGAGCATGATGCATTTGGTCGGCAAGGGCCAAAATAGCGCTAAGCGGGCCATCAAGGACGGTGGACGTCGGAGTCAAGACGGCATCCACTAAAGGACTGTCTTCCGCGATGCGAAAGCACTCGCGGATATAAGGCGCCACACTGGCATCGGATGTTCCAACAGGCCAGATTTTAATTTCCGCTACAGCCATTTTGCAAGACCTCCTCGTTGCTGGGGTAATACGTAAGCCAACACTAGGATTTCTGTTTTGAGGATTTTTCATCACGGGAAATTCTTCATCGGGAAAAGTCCTCCGCGACAAAGCCTTGTGGCGGAGGCGTGCTCACAGATGGCGCAGTTACAACGCTTATGAATCCTAGAATTTACTGCAGCCAGGGGGCAACAACTGCGAAGAATTGGGTCATGACTATCTGTATGCGCAGCATGCTTGATGGGGCATACTACGTTCACTAAAGGAGGGAGCACATGGAAGACGAGCGGAAGGATGTGCAGCACCGATCAGATGACACAGAAAGAAAACAAAAGGAAGGCCCAGGGGATCCCGGCGATCCGGGTACTGTGGAATCACTTAATGAGGCCATTCGCCAAGAGTTGAAGTATTTGGATGTCGTGGTGGCGACTCCCTTTCGAGCCGTGCGCCGCACGACCGGTCAACGCTCGTCAGGATGGGCTAAGAGTTTAGATGAAATGTTGTGGGCCGCAGAGGGGATGGCGAGAGTTCCCATAAAAATGCTGCAATCGGCTTTCGGAGAGCCTATGAAGCGCAATCAGCCTTAAGTGAATTAGGTCTAGTCCCACGTGCCAATGCGTAGACGTAATGAAGAAGCAGGTCCGCGCAGCCGGGAGGGATGAGATGTTAAAAAAACTGGGAATGACTCATGACCTATGGTGGCTGACGCTGTCAATGGGACTATGGGGAATGGGCTTTGGGCTCTACGGCATATTGTGGCCGCTATATATTGAAAAGTTAGGAGGAAGCGCCGTCGCTGTAGGCATTATGTCTACCATTGCAGGCATCGCGACGGCTCTGGTGGTATTTCCCGGCGGGTACTTGGCGGACCGCATTGACCGCCGTACATTGGTATTGTGGGGATGGATTTTAGGCGTGCCTGTGCCCTTTTTATTTGCATGGGCCCCTTCTTGGCAATGGTTAATTCCTGGAGTGCTGCTATATTTTGGATCCGCGTTTTCGACGCCCGCTTTGCAGGCGGTGATTGTGGAAGAAGCGTCGGGAGAACATCTTGCAACCGCATATAATGTTGTCATGAGCGTTTTTGGTGCTGGGATGGTCATAGCACCTCCCGTTGGTGCCTACCTGGCCTCGCATTATTCATATCAAACGGTCTTTGTCATCAGTGGCATTCTCTACACCGTCTCAACCCTTACCGTGCTTCCTGTCCATTCTCATCCTCCGGTAGCGCGCAAGGCGTCATATCGTCCCCGGTGGACCCCTAAAGGCCGCCCCCGTTTGTTCCAGTGGATGATTTTTGCTGCCGTCTTAGCGGTCGTGCAGGGAATGGCATTTCCTTATGTGGTACCGTTTTGGAAATCTGTGGGACATTTTTCCTTGCAAACTATTGGTTATTTGGGCAGTGTCGGCATCTTGTGTGGCACCGTGGGAGGGCCGATTTGGGGAAAGATTGGAGAAAAACATGGCATCACGGCCACCATAGGCTGGGGTCTTGGTCTGGTGACACTGGGATGGCTTGCGATTTTGTGGGCTCCTGGCAGTGTGACGTGGGCCTTTATCTCCGGTGTTTTCCGCGGAGGAGGCGAGTCTGCCCGTGGTCTTCAGGGCGTTGCGGTAGGGCGGGTGGTACGCCGTGAAGAAGCGGGGACAGCCTATGGATTGTTTAACTTGGTAACTGAAACCGCAGGCGCTTTGGCGCCTTTACCCGGAGGGATTTTGTATACGCATTGGCCTTATGCCCCCCTCGTAGTCGCGGCATTTTTCACAGGCCTTATCGCGTGGTGGCTCGTCAATGGTCTCCCCGGACGCCCTATTCCACCGCCCCCTGTGACCACGCCCTAACGTGATACACTAAGGGTAAAAAGACGGGGAAGGGGAGAGGACTTCATGCTCAAACGGCTGCTGGCAATCTTTTTCATTGTTCCCCTAACAGAATTACTGTTATTGTTCCTGATCGCCCATTTCTTGGGATGGGGATGGACCATTGCGATTACCTTGGCGTCATCGCTATTGGGCGCGTATTTAGCCCGGGTCAGTGGGAAGCAGTGGTGGGAAACTGTACAACGGGAATGGGCCTCTGAGGGATTTCCTGTGCACCGGTTGGGAGAAGGAGCTTTACTGTTAATTTCGATGGCGTTTATGATTACGCCCGGACCGCTCACCGGTGTGATTGGGCTACTGTTTATGATTCCCAAGGTACGCACAAGTGCAGCGCGCATGATTGGGCGATGGGCATCTAGACGCTTTATGGAGCGTTTTTGGCGTTAACGCTTACAGGCTTGGTCGTGCTCATGGGCTGTGTAGGCCAGGCAAGGGCGACGATAAGGAGAGCATAAGGCCACATCATGCCAGGATCCGTGCCGGTGCCCGTTAAAAGGGTTCCAAAAGCTTGGGGAATCGCCCAAAGGAAGAGCAGCCAAGCGAATTCGACGATGTGAGTTATCGTAGCCTCGGGATTCCAAAAATTGAGGATGGCAATCAGTGCCATTATCAGACTAAAGATGGCATTATCCAAGACCGGATGAGTCTGTGCGCTAATGACGAGCGCGTTGATGGTCATTTGCAGCCAAGCCGGTTCGGGGCCGTTCATCGTGACGTCGCCAAATTGTGCGGCCAGTCCAGGACCTGTCCAAAACCCAGAACTTGGTAAGACTTGCCACAATAACCCGAGCAGCCAAAATCCGCCGAACCCCCAACGTGCAAGACGGCTGCGATTTTCTTTTGTCCAAAGGGTCTTGGGCGCCAATAAAAGGACGGCCGCTACAAGATAGAACGGGATGGAACCGGGAGATCCTTGAATGATGGTAGGGGAGCCCGATACAAGTCCTCCCAGCCCTTCTGCAAAGACCCACAGAACGATTCCCCAAGCACACGATAGCCATAGGCCTGTACGGCCCATGACCCTATCAGGGCCCCATAAAATGAGAATGCCAATGATCAGTTCGATACCAAAGTTGACGATGTTGGATAAAATGCCGAGATGAACCCACCACTTAGCTCCTGCGAGCATGATGTGGTAAAGCCACGCAGGCTGCGAATCTGTTGCGGCGGGGGCCAAGACATTGCTGATAAGAAAGGCATGGTACATGGCCGGTTGCAGCTTGAGCAAGGCATCAACAATCCATAAACTGCCCAAGCCGTAAGTAAGCGTTCGGCGTGCATTAAAGGCCATGGTTCGTCCCCTCCTCTGGTAGAGTATAGCCTAGAATTGGGGTCGCGCGCTTCTCATTTGACAATTAGGGTGCGAACGATATCAGCGATGAGGGTACTGTAGGATGTGGTTAAAGACGTTTTCGGCGATCCTCCTAAAAGCCATCGTTCATGGCCGTGTGGACCGATAAAGTAAAAATAGGTGGTATGGTAAACGGAGCGGGTCTGGGGAAATTGTTGCACAAGGATGTGGTACTGCGACCACAATTTCGTGAGGGATGGGACGGATCCTGTCAGGAAATACCAATTCGCCATGGACGTCAGATGGTGTTTAACATCGAAGGCATTGATGTCACCAACTGAGGTCCAATAAGGATTGACATTGAAACCAACAATCGCGACGTGTTTGGATAAAGACCCGAGGAGGCGGTCTGCGTTTTTCATTTCCCCTGCGACGACTGGGCAGACCGTGGTACATACGGGATCAATGGGAATTAAAATCACGGCTTTCCCCTTAAAATGACTCAGACTGAGACGTTGTCCGCGTTGATCGATAAGCGACCAATTTGGGGCTTTCTCGCCGTGCAACCGCGTGAGGATGCCCTCTTGAGCAGCGCCTTGTGTGGGTCCCGCAAACGGCGGCGGAGACAGGGCAGGGCCTTTTGAGGACAATTTTCCCCAGGTCCAGCCCACAACCCCTGCCATTATGAGCAGGAGCATGAGCCGCACTGAGACTTTGCGGGACCAGACAGGCTTAGTCGTTAGATACTTCATAACGAGCCTCCTTAAGGGATTTTCGACAGGGGTGTAACAACGGCTTAAATTCTTTCCCATTAAAAGAGGAATTATGTCGAAGCAGGGAGAAGTAGGAAAAATATATCCGGATTGCTTTTAGGGAAATACACAGCGCGAGGAGCCATGATGGTCTTCAACCGCATGAAGGACGAGGCACACAATGAGTGATGAGCCGCTTTCTCAAGAAGAAATTGATAAACTGCTGCAGGCGGTGCTTTCTAAGGAAGCCCAAGAAGAACCCGCGCCAGAACCGGTCGGGACTCCGACCGCTGAAGCGGCCGATTTGGCCGGCTCCAAGGACGAATCGAGCGAACTGCCCTACCAGAACGAGCCCCTTGTTGAGCACTCAGGGCATCTGGCCCGCGATTTAGGGAAATGGGCTCCGTTAGCGGACTTGCAGTTGTCTTTTTCTGTCGAAATTGGAACAGCGCGGCTGGTGGTAGGGGACGTCATGCAATTTGGAGTGGGGTCACGCATTGCGCTGAAAAGTCGCTGGACGGAACCCTTGCAGCTTAAGCTCAATGGAAAGGTCGTGGGCCACGGCCGAGTGGTGCTGGTAGGGAACAAATTTGGCGTACAAGTGACGGATTGGGGTCGGGTGTAGGGGATGGAACAGCCTTTGCGGTGGACCATTTTGGTAAATAGTTGGGCCATGGGTGTGGAGGCGGTTTGGCAGGCGTTGGAACCTCTAGCAGATAGCGTGCAGGACATCGTCTGGATGGAGTTAGGGTCCTGGCATCGTCAGGTAGAGTTGCCGTCTCAATGTCGCCTGGGTCCTGCCTGGCAAGGCAGTTTTGCCGAGCAGTATGACCGCGCTTACGCCCAAACAACCGGTAATGTGGTCTTATTGTTGGAGGGGGGCGAGATTGTCCGCCGGATGGACTGGCGCCAGTTAGAAGAGGCGGCCCAGGGGCCTTTTGAAGCGTTGGCGTTGCCAGTGGCTCGAGACAAGGAGTCGACACACCAGGAGATCCGCGTGTTGAAAAGGCCTGCCGCGGTGGGATTTCGTGGAGCGATTCGGGCCAATTCAGCGCCTGAACTGCTAGCATTTTGCGAGCCCATTGGGGATATCGATGTCGAGGTGGACGCCTCGGAGGCGATTTGCAGTTGGGCGCCTGTGGTGCAGGACCTGCTTCGAGATGATAAGGTGCCGTGGGAGATAAAAGCGCGGGCTGCTTTGGAGATGCGTCAATATAGTGTGGCCATGGACTGGGCGAAAAGGGCCCTCGGTCGGCGTGCTTTGCCTTCGTCCCAAAGCCAGGTGGCTTTGCAGTTGATTGAAGCGCAAGCGCTCTTGGGGCAAGAACGCTTCAAAGACACATGGAGACTCTGTGTCTCCTTGCTCTCCCGCCATCCGTCAGCTGATGCGGTGTATACGGCAGCCCAAGCACTTATGGGCTTAGAACGATTTGAAGAAGCCGCGGCCTATTATACGCAACTTGGCTCGGGACTTTATGGGAAACGCCAATTTCAAGAGCCTGGCGCGGATTCTTATCGCGCGTGGTTAGGAGCGGCCAGGGCTTTTCGTGCCATGCGCCGCGATAAAGATAGTTTCGACATTCTTATACATATTTTGTCGGAATATCCCTTTTTTCGCGAAGCTTGGCAGGAAATGTTTCGTTTGCTCCCTGCCGCGGAACCCAAAGAGCTTTATGCATTATTAACGCATAGTATCGCCCCTTCGAAAATTCGGGAGTTTTTTAGCCGGTTAACGCACCTCACAGAACCCGAAGACATTTTTCGGCATTGGTTGGGTGTGTAGAACATATTTCTTCCTGCAAAAGAAGGAGTTACCAAAATGGTGTCGAAAAACCGTAGAAATGCACGAGGGGAGGGATGACGTTGGTTAATAAGTCGCTGGCATTTTTTGAGAATGGACAAGCGGTCCCGATGACCACACCAATTTTTCAGACGCCCCGGTCCCGTCCGCGAGGTCGACGCCGGGATAGTGACCGTTATTTTCCCAGCGGCGAGTTGATTCCAGGCCGTGAAGAGCTTATCCAATACATTCTGAACCATGTTCTCTACCAAATCGATCCTGTCTTGGGGGGGCCAATTTTTTGCAAGCACATCATTAAGCCCAACCGTGAGCGCAATCGGGAGAGCATGTATCACGTCGTGCTGGGCCCGCCGTCGTGGACGGGAGTTTGGGAAGTAATTGGCAATCGCCGGATGTTTGATATTCATGCGGAGTACATTCCCGAAGATGGAGTGTGGCTTCCCCAAATTACCGTGTCACCGGGCAACTTTATTGGCGTCGGAAAGCTTAATGGAATTGAAATGGATCCGGTGCGTTTGCGCCGCGAAATTATTCGCCGGGGATTTGCCACACCGGAAGAATACGAATGGTTTGCCAGCCCTTATCTTTCGGTACGCCGTCTGGCGATTGACCGCGCTAAACGCGGCATTTGGATGTAGAGGTCAACGCGCGGTGTTGGACGGATGGGGAGTAAAGGAGGATTTATGCGCTTAGATATCACGGCTATCGGCGGAGTTATTTTTGGGGTGTTGGCCATTGTGACGGGATTCGTCTTAGAGGGCGGCCGGGCAGGCGCGTTGTTGCAAGGCACCGCGGCCTTGATCGTAATCGGCGGCACAATGGGGGCGACGGCGGTATCTTTTTCGATTGATGATTTGAAAAAAGTCCCCATGTTGTTCCGCATGGGTATGACGCGCAGCAATTTTGATCCCATCGTCCTCATTGATCAGTTGGCGGGCTATACCGATATTGCCCGCAAACAGCAGCCCTTGGCCTTGGAGCCGGAAATCGCGCTGACCCACGATGAGTTCTTAAGCAAAGGATTGCAATTGATTGTGGATAATGCCGACCCTGTCTTGATGCGCCAAATGCTTGAGTCTGATATTTATGCGCGCTACTCTCAGCAAAAGATGGGGGCCAGTATCTTTGAACAAGCTGGGGGTTATGCACCAACGATGGGGATTGTGGGGACGGTCATGGGCTTGGTCCATGTCTTAGGAGAATTGACGGGGAATCCCAATGCCCTGGCCAGTGCCATTGGCCTTGCATTTGTAGCAACATTGTACGGCGTCTCCAGTGCTAATCTGTTATGGTTGCCGTTAGCGACCAATCTCAAGAACAAGGCCAAGCACGATTTGCTGATGCGTCAAATTGGTTTGGAAGGTCTCTTGGCGATTCAAGAAGGCATGGCGCCCAGTTTACTGAAAGACAAGCTGATGTCCATTATTCGTCCTTCCGGGTCCCCACAGACGGCCCCTAGCACCACGGCCGATGTAGGGGCTCAAGGTGCGTCAGCCGCGAACGGTGCGGCGCAAGCGTCATGAACACGTTATGGGAGAAAGATGACGAAGAAGGGGCTGGCAACGAAGGCGGCGGGATGATGCGCTGGCTGTTGACCTATGCGGATTTGATTACGTTGCTGTTGGCCTTTTTTATCATTCTTTATGCCATGAGCCGAAACCAAGAGGTAAAATTCGCCATGGTTTCGCAAGCGCTCGCCCAGCAATTTGATTCCAAAAGTGTGGTCGGATCGTCGCCTGGCCCTTCGATTATTAACGGCCTCTCCGGAACACATGCGGAATTAGCCAGTATGAATCATTTGCAAAATGAGTTGCAGCAGGCGATTGCTGCAAAGGGGCTCGCTAACCAAGTATCGGTCGGTAGCAATGGACGAGGGGTAGAGGTCAGTTTAAATGCTTCTTTGTTGTTCCCGCCAGGGTCAGCGCGGATTTCTTTACAAGCGCAAGCCTTATTAGACACGCTAGGCCAGGCTCTGAAAACTGTGCCGAACGATATTGAGGTTGCGGGGTATACGGATTCGACACCGATCCGGACCGTGCAATATCCGAGTAATTGGCAGTTGTCTGCAGCGCGCGCGGCCAATGTCGTCTATGTTTTGGCGCATGTGCCAGGGATTATGCCGCAGCGATTGTCCATTGCCGCATTTGGCCGATATCATCCCGTGGCCAGTAATCAGACGGCGCAAGGACGGCAACAGAATCGGCGGGTCAATATCTTGGTGCTTTATTCGCAAGTGGCGCAAGTGGCCATTGGCAATGGACCCTAATAGGAGGAGGAAGAGATCATGGGGTTGTTCGATACCGTAACCAACCAAGCCGTCGTCACGACGCTCAATCTTTCGCGTAAAGCCGAAGCCTTAGTCGCCAACAACTTGGCCAATTATGATACCCCTGGCTATAAAACGGAAACCCTGTCGTTTCAATCGCAGCTGGCCCAGGCGATTGCGCAAGGGCCGGCCCAAGTCGCTCAAGTCAAAGGGCAGATCGTAATCAATCCGATGGCCTTGCAGCCCGACTTGAACAGTGTGTCGATGACCCAGCAGACGACGGATTTGGCCAAGACCCAGTTGCTCTATGAGACCGCGGTCCAAGCCTTTAATTATAAAGTGACCGAAGTAAAAATTGTTAGTGAAGGGCAGGCTCAGTAATGTTTGATGCGATGCAAATCACCTCAACGGCCTTAAGCGCAGAAAGCTTGCGGTTAGATTTAGTGGCCAATAATTTGGCCAATGCCACGACAACGCGTACGTCTACGGGTTTTCCCTATCAAAGCGAGTCGGCGGTTCTGACCAGTTTGCCGGCAGCGACCAGCGGGCCTAATCAAGGGGTCGGACAAGGCGTGATGGTGACGGCCATTTTGAGTAGTCAAGCGCCTTTCCCTGAAACGTATGATCCGACCAGTCCTTTGGCGAACAAGGCGGGATATGTGGCCGAGCCCAATGTCAACTTGTCCAGTCAGATGGTCGATATGGCTGAAGCGTCCCAGGCCTATCAAGCCAATGCGAATGCGTTTACCGCAGACAAAAATATGGTCTTAAAAGCCTTAACGTTAGGAGCGTAAACGATGAACATGGTAGGATTGAACGTTGCTAATGTATCGGCTTTGGGGCCTTCTACTGCCTCCAAATCTTCAAGTTCCAGCTTCGGCGCATTGCTAGATGGAGCGGTGCGTCAGTTGGAAATGAGCCAGGCTCAAGCTAACCAGCAAATTACCGGGGCCATGACGGGGCAAGTATCGGTGACCCAAGCGATGGTGGCCGTCAGTGAAGCGCAGAGCACGCTGGATGTGGCAACGGCCGTTCGCAACAATGTGGTACAGGCGTATCAGACCATTATGAACATGTCCGTGTAACTGATTAGGGGTTGACGATGAACGAACGAATTAAACAATGGGGACAACGGCTCGTTGCTTGGTGGAAGAATCTTTCGTCCACCAAGCGCTTGCGCCTTTTAGTGATTGTGGCAATGGCGGCGAGCATCTTGGTAGTGGTCGGGCATTGGGTTACCAGTCCTGATTGGCAGCCGCTCTATACCAATCTCAGTGCCCGAACGGCCGGGCAAATTACGACGCAATTAACGTCGATGAAGGTGCCGTATGAACTGGCCGACCAAGGTCGTACCGTGCTCGTTCCCAAAAAGGATGTTGACCAGGTGCGAGTGGACTTGGCGGACCAAAATATTCCCTCCGGTACGGTGGGCTTGCCACAACCTCTGACCTTTAGTTTGGGGGAGACGGATCAAGAGATTACGCTGAGCCAGTTGGCGAATGTCGAGGCGGAACTCGAGGCGACGATTAATTCGATTAATGGCGTCCATGATTCCCGTGTGCTCATTAATGAGCCGTCTCCTGCCCTCTTTGGGGAGAGCACGGCACAGCCCACGGCGTCGGTATTTTTAGATCTAAATCCGGGAGCTAATTTAAGTGGGGCCCAGGTCAAAGGCATTATGAATTTGGTAGCCCATTCCGTTTCAGGCTTGTCTCCCGCGCAGGTGACCGTCGTGGATCAAACCGGGGCGTTGTTATCCCAAAACGCGTTAAACAATCAACCCTCCTCCCAGATTACTGGGACGAACCAAGCGGAATTGGCCGCGGAAGACCAAGTGGATAGTCAAATTGCGCAGAACGTGACCTCCATGCTGGACCAGGTGCTGGGACCAGGGGCTGCGGTGGTGCGGGTGAATGCGACGCTCAATTTTGACCAATCCACGGTAAGCTCTACCAATTATGGCAAGGCGGTGTTGTCGTCTCAGCAAGTGACGACGAATACCAGCACGCAAGCTGCCGGCGCCACGACCCAGACGGCGGGAGCGGGTGGCAATACGCCCACGTATCCCGTGACCACGTCAGGAACAGGCCCCAGCAAGTCTACCAGCAACAGCACCATTAGCCATTGGTTGGTGGATACGCAAAGTACGCACCAAGTGATTCCTGCGGGCAGTATTAATCGCATGACGGTGGCCGTGGCGGTCGACAAGCCATTAACGGCGGCGCAGAGCGCGTCCTTGAAAAACTTAGTGGCTGCGGCAGCGGGAGTGGATAAAGCGCGGGGGGATGTGGTGACCATTTTGGGACAGCCCTTTAACCGTAGTCAAGTGAACTTAGCAGAAAAGCAAATGGCCCAAGCGGCCCGGGCTGCTCAGATTCGCCAAGATATCATGGACGGGCTCATTCTTTTGGGCATTTTAGCGGCCGGTGTCATCGTCTGGCGCTGGGCCAAAAAGGCTGGGCAGCAAGCGGCTTTGCAACCACGTCTTGAACCCCAGTTGGCAACGGGTGGTTCGGGCAGCTTGTCGGTGACCGATTTGCTTAATGAGATGCGGCAGACCAAGGAGCCTAGTTTGACCGATGTGGCCAAAAGTCATTTACAGGAGTTGCTGCAAAAAGACCCTGAAAGTGCCGCGCGTCTTATCAGGGCATGGATTCAGGAGGATGACTGATGAAGCTCTCGGGTTCTAAAAAAGCAGCTATCCTCTTAATGAGTTTGGGAGCAGAGCAGGCCGCGACGCTTTTACGCTATTTGCGGCGCTCAGAAGTCGAAACGATCACCATGGAAATTGCCAACATGAAGCGGGTTGACTCCCAATTGATGGATGATGTCCTCAGTGAGTTCTACCAAATGTCGCGGGCAGATTCGCAATTGGCTGAAGGCGGCATGGACATGGCCCGGGACATGCTCGAAAAAGCGTTTGATGGACCAAGGGCTCAAGAAATTCTTACACGGCTGACCGGACTATTACAGCGGCGGCCTTTTGAAGCCTTGCGCAAGGCAGATCCCAGTCAAGTCATGACGCTGATGATGAATGAGCACCCGCAGACGATTGCCGTCGTATTGGCCTATATGGATCCCACCCAAGCGTCCCAGGTCTTGTCCTCGTTGGAGCCTGATTTGCAAAGCGATGTGGCCCGGCGTATCGCAATTATGGGGCGAGCGGCGCCGGAAGTCATTAAAGAAATTGAGGCGTTGATGGAAAAAAAGCTCACCAACTTAGCCGCTGAGGAAATTTCAGGTGCTGGCGGAATCAATGCCATTGTACCGATTTTAAACAACACCGATCGTACTTCTGAGCGGTTGATTTTACAGCGCTTAGAAGAGTTTGATCCGGAATTGGCGGATGAAATTCGAAACCGCATGTTTGTGTTTGAGAACATTGTGCAGATTGATGACCGGGCGATGCAAAAAGTGCTGCGGCGGGTAGACAATAAGACCTTGGCCTTGGCACTTAAGGGGACCCCTGCCGAAGTGTCGCAGAAAGTCATGAAAAATCTTTCCCAAAAGGCTGCCGAGCTTTTAAAAGAAGATATCGATGTGTTAGGGCCGGTTCGTATTCGTGACGTGGAGCAGGCGCAACGAGAGATTGTCAATGCGATCCGTCAGTTGGAAGACCAAGGGGAATTGGTGATTTCACGAGGGGAACGTGATGACTTTGTCGTCTAAAGTGATTAAAGCGGGGCATATACGACACGGGGATGAACCTGTCCAACTAGGGAGCGCAGTCGATGTAAAGTGGGTGTCGTCGATGGATGGGACGATGCATGAGGCAATGAACGCCGCTGAAGAAATCATTGAGCGAGCTAAAGCCGAAGCGCAAGCCATTTTGGATGAGGCGCGCGAGGAGCGTCAGCACATTCACCAAGCCGCCCATGCTGAGGGATATCAGGCGGGCCACGCGGAGGGCGTCGCAGCCGGAAAACAAGCAGCGCACAAGGAATGGCTTAAGATTCAGGAGGTGGTGCAAGGCGTTCTAGAGCGGACCCAACGTCTGCAGCATTATGCAGACCGGCTTGAGCCCGAGGTCGTGTTAGCCCAAGCTGCGGCTTTAAGTGCAAAATTTTTTAGTCAGCAAGCGCGAGAAAATCCCCAAGTGCTGAAAGAATATTTGACGGCGTTGCTCGGAACCGTTGATGACGACGAGGTGGTCCTATTCGTCTCCCCGTCTTTTAAAGCCACCGTGGAATCGCTAGCGAAAGAGTGGGCGGGCCCCTGGCAGCAGGTGCGCGTGGCAGTCGACCGTGAGTTGGATGCGCTGGAATGCCGGGTCCAAGGGGAACCTGGTGGGCAAAGTTTTTTAGCAGGCCCCATTACCACGCTGACGGCAGTATTAGATGAGGTGCTATATGGGGATTACCACGAGGATTGAAAAGATGTCTGATGCGCATCGCTTTATTCCAGCCGGCCGCATTGTCGCTCTGCGGGGGGCAAGCTTAATCGCGCGAGGCGTGCGCATGGCCGTGGGTGAGATGGGGACAGTGGCCTTAGCGGGAGGCGCTTCATTAGCCGTGGAGTGTGTCGGGTTTTTACCCGGTGAAGAAGTGTTGCTGACCCCCTATCACGACGTCGAGGGGCTGAGGCCGGGTCTGTGGGTTAAAGCGACCGGCCATAGCGCGAGTGTGGTTACCGGACCTGCGGTGCTAGGACGGTTGCTGGATGGATTGGGCCAGCCCCTGGATGGGGGGCCCGCACCCATGGGCCCGAGACAATCATTGCGGGTGGGGCCTGTTCCCCCCTTAAGCCGCACAAGGGTGCATACGCCACTTTGGACTGGCATTAAAGCGATCGATGGATTGCTGACGCTGGGTAAGGGTCAGCGGACGGGAATTTTTGCCGGGGCTGGGTACGGGAAAACTACGCTTCTGCAACTGATTTTGCAAGGAGTGCAGGCCGATGTGATGGTGGTTGCGCTCATTGGCGAGCGCGGCAAAGAGGTTGCAGAATTTTATCGGGAAATGAATATGGCAACCAGGCAACGCACGGTGCTTATTGCCGCCACATCTGATATGCCTGCCATTTTGCGCCTCAAAGCGGCTTGGTCGGCTACGGTGGTGGCCGAGACGTTTCGCAAACAAGGCCTAGATGTGCTGCTGGTCATGGACTCCCTCACCCGTGTGGCAATGGCTCAGCGTGAGATTGGGTTGGAGACGGGCGAGTTGCCCGCTTCACGGGGGTACACACCCTCTGTATTCCATCTTCTACCACGTCTATTGGAGAGACCCGGCGCTTATCAGCGCGGGTCGTTGACAGGAATTTACACGGTGCTAGTGGACGGTGTCGACGCGCGCGAAGACCCGTTGGGCGATAGTGTGCGAGGCTTGATTGATGGGCATATCTTGTTGTCACGGGATTTAGCCGAACAGCACCATTTTCCGGCCATCGATGTGGTGAAAAGTCTCAGTCGTTTGATGCCCGACTTGGTGAGCGCGGATCATCTTCGGGCAGCCGCGCGGATTCGCCGGTACGTCTCTCACGTTATGGACTCGGAAGACTTGCGCGCGGTGGGGGCCTATGTGCCAGGACAAGATGTCGCTTTGGATGAAGCGTTGGCGCGTTATCCGCACATTCGCGCCTTCCTCGATCAGGAGGTAGGCGACATTGTGCAGCCGCATGTGATGCAGCAGGCCCTTGAGGGATTAGCAGGAAAGGAAGAGGATGTCCATGACGTGGCAACGGTTGATGAACCATTTGCGGCGGAGGGAGCGTGAGAGCCAGGCTGCATATCAGCATTGGTCGGAACAGCAAAAGGCCTTGCAAAAGGAGATTGCGCGCGGGATTGTGCCTCAATTTATTAACCTGGGAGCCGAAATGACGGCATTTGACATTGCCGATTATTTTACCGACAGCCTATTCCAAAAAGCCCGATTAGAGCGGGCCCAAAAAGAGGAATTTGTCGTAGCGCAGCGAATTTTAGAATGTCGGGAGGAACTTATGGCCATTCGCCAGGCCCAAAGACAGCTGGAACGTTTTCAAGCGCGTCAAGAGGCGGTTGCGGAACGCAGGCGCCAAAGGCTTTGGAATGACGAGATGGTTTCCCTCAGCATGACCCGGCAGCAGATAGGCAGGGAGGCTGTAAAGACTGGTGGCTGTGCTCGAATCCCATCAATCCGTCTTTCTCGTGGTACGCCCCGGACGGGTAGTGCCCACTCGGGTTATTCGGTGCGTGAAACAGGAGATTTATCTTGAAGCCTTAAAAGACCACGACCTGGAATTGACGCCTTTGCCAGGTCAAACGGTCCAGGTGCGTTGGATCTCTGATGACTGTCTCTTTGAGCAGCCAGCTGAAATTACGGAAGTGCTCGATCCTATTCCTATGATTGTGCTCAAACTCATTGGGGATGTGCACATGATTGAGCAACGTGGGAGCTTGCGGGTGAAGGTTACCGTTCCCTTAGAGTATGGGCTGTTGCGAGCGGGTTCTGAGGTGTGGATGACGACCACGCTCGATTTGTCTGCGAGTGGTTTGCGATTTCCGAGCTCTGTGCGGGTATGGAATGGCTTGCATTTGAAAATGCGTTTGCTCGTGGATCACAATGCCGTCGAGGTCGTGGGCCAAGTCAACCGCGTATCGGCTAAGCCGCGCGAGATTCGGGGCCATAAAACGTGGGAAACGGCTGTGACATTTCTCCAAGTCAAACCGCAAGACCGCCAGACCTTGGAAAATTTTGTACGATCCCAGTATCAGCGGCAACAACACAAGAAAGGCGCTCGCCCGCGTAGTGACTGAAAGGAGGTGAGTCCAAATGATTAACATGGTTCCTGAATTGCCCGAGGTACCTACGCGTCAGGGAAAGGAAGGCCCTGTGCATAAGGATAGGAGTCCGGGGCGATTTGCCCAAATGGTGCGCACAAACAAGGCGCCTCAAAAAAAGGCCGCGGCTTTTCATGTGCCGGTCGCCGTGGACGTCAAAGCCAAACGAGTGCTGGTGAAAATGGTGAAAGAAGATTATAGTGCTCGAGTTGGGATTAGCCATGAGAAAAGGCCTAAAGCAAAGTCTAATGCGTCGTCTCATCCCCATTCTTCGAAGGCATCGCCCAAAACGTCTTCTTTTAGCTCAGACGATACGAAGAATAAGCATTCTAAGACTAAGAAGGCGCAAGACTTGACAATGAGTCTTCCGGTGCCCACGCTCCCCTTACCAGGCGGGGGTCCTTCTGATGCGAATATCCCAGGCCACCGCACAGAGGAGCCAAACCGTCTTGACACGGTTGCGGCGTCATCGCCCATGCAAGCCAAGACGACCACGACCCCGTTAAGGCGTGAGTCGCTACCATTGCATATGCAAGTGGCCCGGGGTCAGAAGCAAAGTTCCGACGAGGCTATTACCATGCCGCAGACCCCCGGACGCTTGATTTATCGTGCCCAGACCAAGGGCGGCAATCATACCGTTGTCAGCCACGGTGCGTCTCGCACGGTATCAAAACAAGAAGCGCCGTCGGGGAAAGATTTGACGAGTCCCATTGTGCTTGGAATGGAGTCCTTTGCAAAACATGTGGTGGCCAAACCGTCTACGTTTCAAGCCGTGCACAGGGCTGTCAACCAAGGGGCCTTGGAGCCGCATCCAGCTAAGGGCTGGGTGATTCGACCTATTCATTGGAAAGGTGCTGGAGCCTCTAGCAGCAAATGGTTGGTGACGGTACCGAAAAATCCCGAGCCCTTAGTCATAACGCTGACCGCCTTGCATAATGCGTGGAAAGTGGATTTTCAAGTGGCGTCTTCCAATTGGGCAGGCACTATTGCCCAAGCTTTCTCACCAGGGCAAACCGTGACGGCCAATGCGGTACCGGTGCAGCAAGTGTCTGTATTTTTGGGCCAATCGAGCACCGGACAAAGTGGGAGTCAGAGCGGATCCGAGACACAGGGACGGGATGGATATGACCTCGTGCGACGAAGCCCGTCGGTTGGTGCCGCGTCGCCCTGGGGGTCGGCCGCGATGACCTTAGACGGCATTGATTACCGCGTATGATTGGTCAAAGAAATATTGTGAGAGGAGTGGTTTAAAGCATGTCTTCAACGGTGAATAGCCTTTCGTCTCTGCTTACCCCACAGGCATCGTCACAAGCGACCGGTTCAGCTACGGCGCCTTCTTCGTCGCCCTCCAGCAACTTGGGGGAATCGGCTTTTTTGACACTGTTGTCGGCCGAACTGCAGTATCAAAATCCTTTGCAACCGATGGATAATACGCAGTTTGTGGCGCAGCTTGCCCAATTTTCGGCATTGGCGGCAACCACAACCCAAACATCCACGTTAAATAGCATTCTCTCAACCTTACAGCAACAAAACCCTGTCGTGGCTATGGCTCAATTAATTGGCAAAACGGTCACGACCACTCAAGGCTCTGGCACCGTGAGCGCGGTATCCCAACAAGGACAAAGCTTGATGGCCGATATCAACGGGGTGGGAACTGTGCCGATTTCAGACATTACAGAGGTGCAGAACTAATGGGGATTCATCACCCCAGTGCCATCTTGGGGCCCTCTGCCACGGCTGTTCCCCAAGAAGGTGGACCAGGCCGTGCCTCGGCAACGGGTGTTAACTTTCAAGCCCTGGTGCAAGAACGCGTGACATTGAGTCAGCATGCCATGTCCCGGATGCAGGCACGGCACATGACCTTATCAGAAGCGGATACAAAGCGCTTGGGTGAAGCGATGACTGCTGTCGATAGCAAAGGATCGAAGCAAGCAGCCATTATCTTGGGAAACGATATTTATATTGTCTCACCGCCGGCGCGAACCGTCATTACCAGCATTCACCCGCCCACCGACGGAATGAAAGTGATTACGCAAGTCGACGCAGTGGTCTATATAAGCCGGACCTCGCACCAAGAGATAGAGGAAGCTTCGGGTTCCCGAACGACTGACGGAACCGCCGCCGCGCCGCATTGGAGTTTAATTACAAATCCTGAAACGTGATGGAGAAGAACGGCGACTCGTTATAGGACAATGGAGGAGATATTATGTCAGGCAGTCTTTACGCAGCGATATCGGGTCTTAACGCGGAACAGGCCTTATTAGGAGTGGTGTCTGAAAATATTGCGAACGCTAACACTACCGGTTACAAGAGCAGTCATGTCACGTTTGGACAGGCGATGGAGGAGACGCTGTCGGGAGGAACTGCTCCGACGGCTACGCTGGGGGGGACCAACCCGGAGCAAATTTCGGCAGGGGCCGCGGTTGGGGTTGATGGTGTCAATGTCAACATGAGCCAAGGAAGTTTGCAAACAACGGGCATTGCGACAAATATGGCCATTCAAGGCAACGGCTTTTTTGTGGTCAGGTCTCCTCAAGGCATTCAATATACGCGCGCGGGAGACTTTACGCTCGATGCTCAAGGCCAGTTGGTCAATCCCCAAGGGGGATTAGTCCAGGGGTGGACCGCGGTGAATGGCAAGCTCACCGGTGAATCGGCGGGAAATATTGGTGCGATCGTGATTCAACCCGGCATGACGATGCCACCAAGCGCTACGAGTAGTGCGACGGTGACAGGAAACCTTAATGCGGCGTTAGCATCGGCACCAGCTGGAACGAATACCGAGCGCACAGTGCCTTTGACCGTTTACGATTCACTGGGCAATCCGGTGACGCTGGCCATCAACTTTAGCAATCCAACGGTCTCCTCAGGAAATGGGACCAGCTGGACAGCAACAGTCACTGCACCGCCTAGTACGACGTCGCTCGGAAGCGGCACGGTCACCTTTGGTCCGACCGGCGCCATCACATCGGGACAGACCTTGGCGGTGTCGTTAACCACTACGGATGGTTCGACGAGTCCGCAGACCTTTAACATCAATTTAAGCGGAATGACTGGGGACGCCGCCAGCACGCAATTGACAGCCAGTGCCAACGGCTATCCCCAAGGCAGCCTCTCCAACTATACGGTTGGCTCCGATGGCGTCATTACCGGAACCTTTTCGAATGGGCAAACGCAGCCTATTGCGCAAGTGGCTTTGGCCAACTTTAGCAATAACGCGGGTCTGGTCAATGTCGGGAACACGATGTGGCAACAATCAGCGAACTCAGGTACGCCGCAGGTAGGTCAGCCCGCGTCTGGGAACTTTGGGTCCATTGCTGGCGGATCCGTCGAAGAATCGAATGTGAGTTTGGCCAACCAGTTTGTCAATATGATTATGGCCCAACAAGGCTATCAAGCGAATGCCAAGGTGATATCGGTTGCGCAAGCCCTGGATACGACATTGGTCAATACCATCGCGCCGTAACCGCTCAAGGCGCTTCAATTACCAAGAAAAGCCTGGCTAACGGCCAGGCTTTTGCATGGGTGTCTGCTTTTCTATTCTGTTGACACGCTATCCTTTAGTGAAGGATGCTTTAGCGCGTCGCCTGTCTCGGGTTCTTTCCCATAAAACCAGCATCATATATAATCAGCCGAAAAAGAAAAATAAATACCTAACCCTATGCACCTAAGACACAAATAATGATGATTGGGGACTGCTCGTCAACACAATAATGACTCCATGTGACGGATCATGCTGCACGCATTTAGTTGGGTTCTGGTGAATTATTATGTTAAAAAGCAATATGGTATGACTCTTGTTATATGGTGGCACAGGTTCGAAAATAGTAATACACTGAGTAAGAGGTGATACGTCCATGGCTATGTCGCGCATTGGTCCAAAGGGTCAGGTAGTTCTGCCGAAGGAATTTCGCGATATACTCGGGATTGGCCCAGGTGACCGAGTAGTATTTGACATGCAAGAGGGAAAGGTAGTTCTGACTCCCGTGCCTGCCCGTACCACATCTGACCTTCTTGGTATTCTTCGGATGCCCAAGTCGGTCAATGTAAAGGAGGCGCGTCAAGACTATCAGGACCACTTGGTCGACAAGCTCAAAGAAGGGCATTCCGATGGCTAAGGAGGCTCGTCGTGCTCATGTTGACGCTAATGTGATTCTGCGCCTTCTCTTAGGGGAACCGGAGGACCAGGCCTGCTCTGCAAAGGCGATATTCGACCGGGCATCGCGAGCAGAACTCACTGCAGTAATCCATCCAGTCGTATGCGCTGAGGTGATATACGTTCTCACGTCGCCTAGACTGGCAGCTTATTCACGACGACAGGTGGCAGACGTCCTACGTGGGTTTTTTGCATTGGAGGGTGTAGAAGTTGTAGACCTCGACGTGGTACTTAAAGCACTCCACCAATTTGAGGAAACACATCTCGACTGGGTGGACTGTCTTCTACTCGCATATTCGCCGGAAATCCCCGTCTACACTTTCGACCACGCGATGGTGGCTGCGGGGGGAATTCACCCTAAGCGTGCCGACTAACCTCGTCAAGGAGAGCGACGGTCCGATTTCGTCTGGCGTCGTTGATGCAGCATCTGGGCCTTTTTTGGGCATGATTTTTCCCATCTTTCCAGCATCGATCGGAAAAGGCCGTACTTCGTACTTCGACTCAAAGAAAGTAAGACCGTAACAAAAAGGCTCTTTGACGCGGCTACCCGCCAAGGAGGCGTCGCCGTGTTAAGCTCACTGAATGAGGGAGATAGCTTATGCAGGCTACCGTGATAGGCGTCATAGTACTTTTCGTTGCGATTTTAGGCGCAAGCGTGTGGCCAGCTATGCGTCATCATCGTGGGGGCTGGAAGTCTACGGGGCCTGGGTGGCCATGGATTGTGCGGTGGGGGTTAACGGCCTTGATACTCATCTCCATTGCGTGGTCCGTCTTACGGCGCTAATGGGCTACTGTCTTCGCCGCTTTTTATGAGAGAATTATTTGCAGCATATGTCGTCGGGCTTTTCATCTGTACCAAATTTCCTCCGAATTTTTCCCAATTATTGTAGAGCAATACGAGTCCCAACTGACCGAGATACGAAAGGGTTGGTATTGTGCTAGAAAAAAAGCCCATGGCATAGTGCCACGGGCTTTTTAGACCGACCAGGAACGAGAAGTATTACCCGTTCGGTGCTTGATGTAGGTGTCGTGATTACTGGTACGTTCCGTCTTTTTGCGCCAGGGCCACCGCTTGCTGATATGCACTGTGCATGGCGGCTTGAGGCGTTTCTTTGTTGATTAACACGGCCGTAATGGCATTGAGCAAGACCTCATGGGAGAACTCGTCCCACCAAGCGACCTTGGGTTCAGCGATGGCGTTGGGGAGCACGCTTAAGGATACTTGCTGGGCTGGATGGGTGTTTAAGAAGGACTGCGCGGCCTGTGCTACGTCGCTACGAACCGGGAGGTATCCTTCGCTTTTCTCCATCCAGTATAATTGCCCCGCTTTGGATGTGAGGTATTTAATGAACGCAAATGCCGCCGATTGCTGTGCTGGGGTCGCTTTGGAAAACATGCCGAGGTAACCACCAAATAAGCTTGTCGCTGCGATCTTGTCAGCCGGCAGCGGAGCCTCACCAATCGGGAATTTGTTGGCGACAGCTTGGTCTAAATAGGGGTAAAAGCCCGTGGTGCCAATCAATATCGAACTGGTTTCATTGGCAAAATCGGTTTGTGAGGCGTATCCGTGGGTCAGCACGGCTGAGCCGTTCTTGACCATATTGCTCCAAAGCGTAAGCGCTTTGACCGCAGGCCCATTGGCAGCGAATGCGGCAGGATTGGGTTCGCCATTCTTACCAACAAAATTGCCACCCGCTTGGTCAAAGAATGCCAACCATGGATAGGTATGCACGAGGGTGATGGCAAACGCTTGCTTGCCCGGGCCAGATAATTTTGCGCTGTCTTGGGCAAATTCAGCCCAAGTGGTCGGGGGATGGGTAATGCCGGCAGCCTGAAAAGCGGCCTTATTATAGTACATAATGGCAGCACCCAGATTGAACGGCATCAGATATTGCTGGCCGCCTGGCCATTTGCCGGGTTTGAGCATGTTGGGATAAAAAGGCGATAACGAGAAGCCATGCGATCCGGCAATCAATGGGCTTAAGTTCACCAAGCTGCCGGTCTGGATAAAGCCGGTCGCCCAGGGAGGATTCATTTGGGAGATTGTCGGAGGATTTTGCCCGACGACAGCGGAGAGGAGCTTAGGCTCTAAGGCGGCGTCGTTGGGGACGACCACATCTTTGACGGTAATGTTAGGGTGAAGCTTGTGAAATTGCTGAATTTCGCCGGCTAAGGCTGTCTCATAGGGGCCCGTCATTTCGTTCCAAAATGTGATAGTGACCGGAGCATTGTTTTTGGGCGTGGACGGGGTGGCTGTCGATTGGCCACATCCCGCCAATCCTGCCGCCAGGACAGCGGCTCCCGCAGCGGACGCGGCCCAGCGGATTTTGGTATTCGGTTTCATAAAAACCCTCCTCATATCGTCTCTATCGATTGTGTTCGAAGTTCTATCCCTTAATACCTGTTTGACTGACAGATTCCACAATTTGACGCTGTGCGATGATGTACAAAATCAATACAGGCAAGGTCGTGATGGCGGCCGCGGCCGACAACACCGTCCAATCGGTACCGTTGGCGGTGGACAGAAAATCGGCGAGGCCAACTTGGATAGGTTGGACGCTCGGGCCGGTCGTAACAATAAGCGGCCAGAGAAAGGCATTCCAGCTCAAGAGAAATAAATAGATGCTAACGGTCGCTAACGCCGGGCCTAAGTTGGGAACCACAATCTGCCACAGATAGCCCCAATCACCAATGCCGTCAATCCGAGCCGCATCGCGGAGTTCTTTGGGCAGCTGGCGCATAAATTGCACTAACATAAAGACGGCAAAGCCATTGGCCGCGAACGGAACGATTTGAGCCGCATAGGTATTGAGCCAACCGAGGTCGCGAACGATTAAGTAGTCAGGGACTAATATGGAGTAAAAAGGGATCATCATAGTGGCCAGAATCAGCCCGAGCACGACTTTACTAAAGCGTCCCGGCAGATACACAATGCCATACGCCGCCAGTAATGACGTGCCCAAAGCGAGTACGGTGGTGGCGATGCCAATGCCAAGCGAGTTCAATAGAAACCGGAGCCAAGGGGCAAGACGCCAGGCGGCTTGGTAGTTCGACAAAATCCCTTGCGGAATGAGCGCTCCAGGAAACGAATAGGCACGCGCGGCGGTTTCTAAAGACGTGGCGAATATCCACCAAATCGGAAACAAGGTGATGACCGCACTGATAATCAAGAACGCATAAACAAGCAGGCGACGGCCGTGAACCATGTTTTTAGCCTCCGTAATAGACCGCTTTGCGGGATATCCAGAACTGCAACCCGGTCAGCGCCAGAATCAACAGGAAGAATACCACGGCAGTCGCCGAGGCCCCGCCAAAGTGAAAGTAATTAAAAGCTGTTTCATAAATCAAATACGTCAGCGTGGTGGTGCCATTTACGGGTCCGCCTCGTGTCAGGGCGTAGATTTGCGTAAAGGTTTGGAAGGCGTTAATCGTATTGATGACCACCACAAACAGGGTCGTTGGAGACAATAGAGGCCACGTAATGCTCCAAAACTGCCGCCAGGGACTTGCGCCATCCACCTCTGCAGCCTCTAACAATTCCCTAGAGATATTAGTCAGTCCTGCCATGAAAAGAAGCATGGTAAATCCAAAACTGAACCAGATGGTATAGATAATCAAGCTGATCAGCGCCAACCGCGGCTCATTTACCCAGCCAATATTGCCTGGCAGTCCTACCATTGCGAAGATACGGTCGATGACGCCAACCGAGGGCTGGTACATCCAGAGCCATACCGTTGACGTGGCAACCACTGGCATCACATAGGGCAGAAAAAACAAGGCGCGAAAAAGGCCTACGGCACGGATGCCGCGAAACAAGAGAACCGCGAAAAGCAAAGAAATGGCACTCCCCCCGATTACAACCGCTGCCGCGAAAATCAAGGTGGTGCGTAATGACAACCAAAAAAGACTGGAGGTGAATAATTGTTGATATTGTGACAAGCCAACAAAGTGAGGATGTGTGCCATAGATAAAATGAAAGAAGCTATAACCAAAAACCATCACCAATGGGATCATCCAGAAGACACCCAAAATAATTAGCGCTGGCAATAGATACCAAAATCCTTTATGCGGCGGCGAATGTTTGATGGTTTTCACGGCTCGGCCCTTTCTGATACGTCCGCGTACCGGGTTAAGGTATACGTGATAACGCCTTCACGGTGATAGCCAATGCTGTATATCGCTGGTGTGTGGTCCGTTGTATAAGCTACTTGCTGAAGATACAAGACGGGATCGCCTGTGGCGATATTCAGCGCTTCAGCCGCTTCGGCTGTACTTCGTTGAATACTGAGATGGGTGCGCGCATATAAGATGAAAACACCCAAATGCGCTAAAGCGGCGATCATTTTATCAGAAAAAACAGATAAGTCTACCGAAATTTTCCCAATCGTTTCTGGCAGATAGTCCACTAGAAACACCGCGGGTTGGCCATCGGCTGTCACTGTCCGCACGACGCGAAATCCTGGGGTCGCTGTCGGGAGCAACAAGGCATCACATACCGCGGTCGGCAGGGACACCGAGGTGATATGGACGTCGGTCACGGCGGGTGTATAACCGTTGTTGCGGACAATATCCGCCACGCTGTTTAACACCTGTAACGAAGCGTCCATGTCGGTGTGAGGCGTGGAGGCAAACGTTCCAACGCCATGGCGACGAACAATGAGACCCTCTTGTTCCAGCGCGCTGAGTGCTGAACGAATGGTCGGTCGACTAATGCCTAGTTGCTTGGCCAGTTGTTCCTCGGAAGGGAGCTTGCTGCCAGCGCTCATGGTTGATAGCAGTGCTTCAATGCTTTCCCGAGCGAGACGCTGGCGGGGAACGAAGCGACTGGTCAATGACAACCCTCCTAAGGTAAGACGTTTTACGACTCGATTATAACGCCTTTACTGACGAAAAATGCAAGAGATTTTGTTGGTTTTTGCAAAAATATTTGGAGGTTTTGCCGTATATAGACACCAAGGCGATAGGGTTGGTATACGGGAATCAGAGAACGTATGCGAGGGATTGCAAGACATTCAATGAATGGGCGAGACGATGGGCGGGGATTTGGCGGAAGAGAGTGACCTCAAGACTACGCACGAAATCTTCTAAATATATATGGCTTGGGGCCTAGGGAATGCTGTCGAAAATTTTTTCGATTAAATGCGTCTTGTTGTTTCGTGTCGAGATTTGGTTCTTTATATAATATGCCCTAGCTAGGGGGGCATTCTTTGAATTCGTTAGGCCTGTTTTTTAATTTTTTATGGGCGATGATTTTAGTGGTTGGCTTGGCGTATGTTGCTGCCCGCCTACTAAAGAAGATGGGCTGGGGCAAGGTTAGCCATGCCCAGTACTTGGAGCAAATAGATTATCTCCCATTAGGGCCTAAACGCGGCATTGCGCTGGTGCAAATCGCGGATAAGACGGTGGCACTCGGTGTCACGGAACAAACGGTCTCTTTATTGATGGAAGTGGACGCGGACGCGATTACGAGGCAAGCACCCACGGCGAGTCGTGTCGTCTCAACCACTTTGCCGCCATTTGCCGAGGAGCTGTGGCGCAAGTTGCGCCGAGGTGAGGGCAAGTCGTGAGAAGCCGCCGTTTGTCGCGTTGGTGGGGAGGCCTGGGGGCTGTCCTCATCCTTATCTCGACGGGTCCACAGGCCTTTGCCCAAAGTAGTCTGTCGATTCCCTCAGTGACGCTTAACACGCATGGAGGAAGCTCTCCCTCTCAAGTCATCAGTATTTTAGCTTTATTAACGTTGTTGTCATTTGTGCCTGCCTTGCTCTTGACAATGACCGCATTTACGCGTGTCATTACCGTCTTGGCTTTTGTACGCAGTGCGCTGGGGTTGCAACAGACGCCCCCTAATCAGGTGCTGATCGGGTTGGCGTTGTTTCTCACTTTTTTCATTATGGCGCCTACCTTTCAACAAATTGACCACCAAGCCCTGATCCCCTATATGCATGGCCATATGGGTCTTATTCAGGCCTCCAATAAAGCTCTTGGCCCTTTGCGTCTTTTCATGTATCAACAAACGCGTCCGACGGATATCGCCTTATTCTTGCGACTCGATCATCTGCCTCCCCCCAAAAGTCTTAGTCAGGTGCCGACTGTGGCATTGATTCCGGCGTTTATCATTTCGGAGCTGAAAACAGCGTTTGAAATTGGAGTCTATATCTTTATTCCGTTTGTCATTGTGGATTTGGTTGTTTCCACGGTACTCATGTCACTCGGAATGATGATGGTGCCGCCGACATTGATTTCTTTGCCTTTGAAATTGTTGCTGTTTGTTCTTGCTAATGGCTGGAGCTTAGTGGTGCAGTCTTTAGTGTTGTCCTTTCATGGGGTGCGATAAATGTTTGATCATGCCATTGCATTGAGTCAGTCGGCGATGCTCACTACGGGTATCATTTTGGGGCCCGTTCTCGTGGCGTCGCTATTGGTGGGACTGTTGGTGGGGCTCTTTCAAGCGACCACCTCCATTCAAGATATGACGCTATCTTTTATGCCTAAGTTAATTGTGGTGGGTGTCATGATTTATTTAGCGGGGCCATGGTTTTTGCGGCTATTGATTACCTTTACGCAGAATGACTTATCGAGCTTTTGGCATGTTACGTACCTGCCATGAGACCCAATGGGAGTCGTGTGAGGAGCCTATGACCGTCAGTTTGGTGTCAACGCAGTTAACGGAAACATTCTTTTTGGTAGCATCCCGGTTGGCGGGATTAGTGTTCAGCGCCCCGGTGCTCAGTTCTGCGTACTTGCCTCGCATGCTGAAAGTAGCCTTAATTCTGGCCCTAGCGGGGGCTTTGTCACCTTCTGTGCAGGTCAGCGCCTCTATCTCGGGACTTGCCTGGGGACTCGATTTAATTGTTAATTTCGCCGTGGGTATGCTGATTGGTTTGATTTTGTCCTTGTTTTTGGCGGTTTTAGATATGGCTGGTCAGGTGGTCACGTATGAATTGGGTCTGGGCTTGGCGATTGCGTCAAATCCTGGGCTCGACGAAAATGGCTCTTTTCTCTCGGAATGGCAAAGTCTCTTAGCCCTCTTCGTCTTTGTGGCGACTGGGGGGCTGGAACTCTCGGTGATCGCGTTGCATGCAAGCTTTCGGGCCATTGGGCTCAATATTATGGCACTTCCTCTACCCGCTTTATCGTTTGTCACGGGACTCATGACGAGCGCGTTGACGATGACGTTATTAGTCGCGTTTCCTTTGCTATTGGCGGGCTTTATTGTCAACATGGCGGTCGGCATTATGTCGCGGGCGTTTCCACAAATGAACGCCTACTATCTTTCATTGCCGGTCAATTTTGGCGTTAGCCTCTTGGTGTTTGCGGCCATGTTGCCGTTGTTGATGGGAATCTTACCAAGTTTTTGGGACCAGGCGTTTACCGATGTGAGTCGGCTTTTAGCGTTATTGGAGGGAAAGCCGTGACAGCAATAGCTGGGCGTATTTATTATGCGTCGGCGGGAGAGAAGAGCCACCAAGCGACACCCCATAAAAAGCAAGAAATACAAAAACAAGGCCAGAGTTGGAAAAGCCCGGATTTTCAAGCGGCTTTAGGCTTGTTTGTCGGGTTCTTGATGATCGGCCATTATTTGCCATGGGCAGGATCCCAATTAGGATTTCTAGAGTCCATGGTGTTGCAGTTGTCGGCAAACCCCGCCAATGCGTTAGGGCAAGCGTGGATTGAAGCTTTTGCCATCATGATTCGCATTTTGCTGCCCATCACTCTACCGCTGGTTATCGCGGGGCTCTTTGCGAGCAGTTTGGAGAAAGGCTTTCGTCTGTCGTTTAGTGGTTTGAAGGCGGATTTTACGAAGATTAATCCCGTTGAAGGTTTAAAGCGCCTCTTTTCCCAAGACAGTATGTGGCAGCTCGGCAAGGGCGTCTTAAAAATTGCCATCATGGGTTCGCTTGCGGCGTGGTTGATTCACCGCCAAGTGGCGGATTATGCGGGCTTGATGGCTGAATCTTTGGGAGGCGCCTTACATTCGGCTTTAAGTATGATGGGGCAAGTATTGCTGTTAATGTCTTTAGCGTTTTTTATCATTGGCATTGCGGATATGGGATATCAGTCTTATGCGTTTCAGCAAAAGATTCGCATGACGACCCAAGAGGTTCGGGACGAGTTCAAGAATACCGAGGGGGATCCTCGTGTCAAAGGCAAACGCCGAGAACTGGCGCGGCGGATTTGGCGGTCGGGCGTGCGTCAGGTAAAAAATGCGCAAGTGGTCGTGACAAATCCCACGCATTATGCAGTGGCTTTGCAATGGGACGAAAAAAAGATGGCAGCCCCTATTGTCGTGGCTAAAGGGGTTGATGGCACCGCCAAAAATATTCGCGACATGGCCATGCGCTATGAAGTGCCTATTGTTGAAAATCCTCCGCTGGCGCGTTCCCTCTACGAATTGCCCATTGGGCAGGCGATTTTGGAAGAGCATTACCAAGCCGTTGCAGATATTTTAGCGTTTTTGATACGCAAGCGTCAGGGGCGTCCCATGGGGAGGCGTGAGCCATGAAGTTCAGTCGAGCGATCCTCAAAGAAGCCTTTGTTCCTGTCGCCGCCGTCATTGCGATTTTAATGCTCGTGATCCCGATTCCTCCTTGGCTCTTAGATTTCTTTTTGCTCATTAATATTGGCTTGTCGATTGCGGTCTTGGTATCCACGATGTTTATCAACCAAGTGCTCGAGTTGTCCGTCTTTCCATCACTCTTGCTGTTAACGACGTTATTCCGGTTGGCGCTCGAAGTGACGGCGACGCGCCTGATTTTACTAGAAGGCAATCCTGGCTCGGTCATTCAGACCTTTGGGCGCATGGTTGTGGGCGACAATGTCGTCGTGGGGATTATCATTTTCATTATTTTGATCGTCATTCAGTTTATGGTGATCACGCGTGGCGCGGAACGGGTCAGTGAGGTGGCAGCGCGGTTTACCTTAGATGCGATGCCCGGAAAACAGATGGCCGTGGACGCGGAACTCAATAGCGGGATGATACGAGAAGCCGAAGCGAAACAACGGCGCGCCGACATTGAGCGCGAAGCGGACTTTTATGGAGCAATGGATGGGGCATCCAAATTTGTGCGCGGCGATGCGATTGCGGGCATTATTATCGTGCTGATTAATATCGTGGGTGGCTTAATTATTGGGCTGTCTGAACGGCATTTGGCGATAGGCGTTGCGCTGAATACGTACACGATTCTCACCATTGGCGAAGGTATCACCACGCAAATCCCTGCCTTGTTGCTGTCGACCGCGACCGGTATTTTAGTGACGCGCTCGGGCGCCACCGGAACGTTGAACGATGATGTCCTGTCCCAATTAACGCAATTACCGCGTGTTCTCTACATTGTGGCGATTGTGCTCTTCTTATTGGCTTTACTGGGCATTCCGCCGTTTGTGCCTATGGTTTTGGGAGCAGGTGTTTTTTACCTCGGCTGGCGCATCGAACAGCGTCAAAAAGTGCAGAAGGCATTGGAGGCACGCCGCCAAAGCCAAGAAGCCGAAAATCTCAACAAGCGTCCCGAAGCGGTGATGCAGTTGATTGGATTTGACACCGTGGAGTTGGAGGTGGGTGTTGGGTTGGTGCCCTTAGTGGGAGGACAAGCGGGGCAGGATTTGCGCGACCGCATTGTGGCCTTGCGGCGGCAAATTACGACAGAGCTGGGCTTGGTTATTCCTCCCGTGCGGGTACGTGACAGTTTGGACTTAAGTCTCAATCAATACCGCATTCGCGTTCGTGGCGCCAGTATCGCCGTAGCGGAAGTGCGTCCGGACCGTTTTTTGGCGATGGGGGGACAAGACTTGGGGATAGAGAGTGCCATTCTAACCAAAGACCCCGTGTTTGGTTTGCCCGCCTATTGGATTCGCGAAGACTCGCGAGACCGGGCCGAATTAGCGGGGGCCACCGTGATTGATGCCGGGTCCATTTTGGTGACGCACTTGGCCGAAGTCATTCGTTCTCATGCCTATGAAATCTTAGGGCGTGAGGATGTCAAAAAATTACTCGACCATGTGAAACTCACGCATCCGGTGGTCGTGGCTGAACTCGTGCCCGACTTGCTAACGTTAGGCGAGGTCCAACGCGTGTTAGCCAATTTGCTGCGAGAGAAAATCTCGATTCGCGATATGCCAACGATTTTAGAGGCCTTGGCGGACCGCGCCCGCACGACACGCGATCCTGATCTCCTCACTGAAGCCGTAAGACAACAGTTGTCTCGTCACATTACAGAGCCCTTGATTAAGCAAGGCTTCTTGCATGCGGTGGTCTTGTCGCCGCGCATTGAACAGGCCATGAAGGATGCGATGGAGACAACCGATACTGGCACCTATTTAAATCTCGATCCCAAAGTGGCTCAAGACGTGGTAGGGGCTTTAAACACCCAACTTAAGCAAATGCCGGCAGGGCTTCCTAAAGTGGTGATTACGTCGCCTTTTGTGCGGCTGTATTTTAAGCGCTTGACAGAAAGGCTTTTCAAGGATTTGTCGGTGCTGTCTTATGCCGAAATTCAAAGTGATGTGGGAATCAAGACGATGGGAGTGGTTGAAATATGATTGTCAAACGATTCAGTGGTCAGACGGTGGAAGAGGCTTTGATTCGGGCGAAGTGGGAACTCGGGGATGAAGCGGTATTACTATCCTCGGGCCCGGCGAAAGATCGATGGTGGAAAGTGTGGGAAAAAGGCTATCACGTCTTGGCAGCTACCGATTACCCCGTGAGCAAAAATTCACGTGGAACTTTAGACGAGCCTCATAGTGCCCATGAAGTAGCGGCGGGTCAGTCTCAAATGGTGGAGAGAATCCAGACAACTCAAGATGAGCGCTGGGATGCGGTGTTAAAACTGTTGTCGCAGGTCGACCGCAAGATTGATCAGGCGGTGCCCGTGGCACCGGGGGCCGGGGAATGGTATGACTTTTTGCTGGAGCGAGAACTTCCTCCAGAGTGGGCACGTCGGTTAGCCCAAGGCGTGCCTAGTGAGGGGACCAAAGAGATCCAGCAAGAAGCGCTCCAGCGTTCGGCTGTGGAACATTTGATGATCCAGCCCGTGTTGCCCTTGACAAGGCCACAAGCGGTTATTGTTGTCATCGGACCGACCGGCGCCGGCAAGACCACGACAATTGCCAAGCTCGCTACTTATGCGCGTTTGGAATTGGGGCGGTCTGTACTGCTTGTGACCACAGATACCTACCGGGTCGCTGCTGTCGAGCAACTCAAGACATTTGGCGGCATTTTAGATGTGCCGGTTGCCGTGGCCAACCGGCCGCAGGATCTGCCGGCAATCATTCGGGAACACAGTCCCGAAGTGGTGTTTGTGGATACTCCAGGTCATAGTCTGAGCCAGCCCATGCAAATTCGGCAGAGTCAAAGTGTCATGAAGTACGCTCACGCTACAGACGTCCTTTTGTGTATGCCGGCTACCGCGTCTCGGTCCCTATTCGTTAAGACAGCCCAGACGCTAGCAGGAGATCACGCGGTGAGTTTATGTCTGACGAAAGTGGATGAAGTGCTCTCACCAGGTACGGTCCTCGGCGCTTTGATGGATCTGCAATGGCCCTTGGCGTATATCGCGCATGGTCAAAATGTGCCGGAAGATATCGGACCGGCGTCAGCCGATGGCTTGGCCCAGTGGCTGATGAGAGGCGGGGCATATCATGGCTGATCAAGCCCAAAGGTTGCGTCAGTGGATTCGCGAGAAAAGTCTTAAGGCCCAAGAAACGGTGTTAGAGGAACGCGCGCAAGGCAGCCGTGTGGTCGCCGTGACGTCAGGGAAGGGCGGCGTAGGCAAAAGCCAGTTGACCTTAAACTTGGCCCTTGCGTTAGCGCAGAGAGGACAGCGGGTGGTTATCTTAGATGCCGACCTTGGTTTGGCCAATATCAACATCTTAATGGGGTATGAGCCCAGCTTTACCTTGTGGGATGTCGTTCAAGGTGCGGCGACTTTAACCGATGTGATGCAAAAAGGTCCCTTGGGGATTCGCATCATTCCTGGGGCGTCGGGGATTAGTGCATTGGCGAGCCTAGACCCTGTCGAAATCTCGGGGATTATAGAAGGATTTCAGGAGTTGGAGAGCGAATGTGATTGGTTATTGGTCGATACCGGTGCGGGCATTGCCGCCAACGTGCTGGCCTTTGTGTTGGCGGCCGACGAGGCGCTGGTCGTGTCCAATCCTGAGCCGCCTGCGTTAGCGGATGCTTATGGATTGATTAAAGCCGTGTGGGAGGCTAAAGGCCACGTCGCGTTGAAGTTGGTCATGAACCGCAGTACCACCGCTCAGAGCGGAGAGGAGATGGCGATGCGCATTGTCACCTTGGCGATGAAGGTCTTGGACCAGAAAGTCGAGTTTATGGGGACTGTGCATGAGGATCCGCATGCGAAGCGGGCAATAAGCCGACAAGAACCGTTGTTGCTGTTGTATCCCGCGTCTCCAGCGGCTATGGATATTGGACACTTAGCCGACCGTCTGATTCACCGCATTCAGCCGCCAAAGCGCGGGCGCTTTGGACAGTTTGTTGCCCGAATGACCGCCTTATGGCCTACGTTACCGTCATAGAAAGGAGACGCCTTGCATGAATGCTTTATATACCGCGGCATCAGGCCTGTTAGCGCAACATCAAATTCTTCAAGCGACAGCGGGTAATATAGCCAACCAAAACTCCTTGGGCTACCTGGCTCAAAAGACGCAGGTGGTGGGATTTTTACCCCAGACGGTGCTGGCGGTAGGGCCACAATCCACCCAGGCCATTGGCCAAGTGATTTCCGCACAAGCCGTCATCTCGCAATACGATGTGGCCCCGGGTGCCATCCGTTCCACGGGGGTGTTTTCCGAACTGGCCATTTCTGGAAACGGCTTTTTTGCCGTGCGAACGCCAAGTGGTGGCGTCGCCTATACCCAAGATGGGCGGTTTCATCAGACTTCTCAAGGACAGTTGGCAACTGCCAATGGCGATCTGGTTTTGTTGTCATCAGGAAAGCCGGTGCATCTGGCTCCAGGACCCTTTACCGTCAGTATTACTGGGGTGCTGTCCCAAAATAACGTCACGCTTGGCACGTTAGGATTGGTCGATTTACCCGCAGCGGGATTAACCAGTCTGGGGGGAGGTTTGTATCAGTCCAAGACACCGCAAGCCTTTACGGGAAACGTGATTCAAGGCGCGGTCAACACCTCAAATGGCAGTCTAACGGGAGAGACCGTGGATTTGATGCAAGCCGAAGAAACCTATCAGTCCCTGACGTCCTTGGTGAATGAAGAAAGCACTCGGCTGAAGACGGCTGGAGCCTTGGGGGTTCTTGGGTAAGTGACTAGCATGGCAAATGACAAGGTAGGAGGCGTTAGAGATGTTTAGTGTGCTGCATGCAGCCCAAAGTGGGATTGAGGTTAGTAATTTGTGGTTAAATGCGATTGCGAGCAACGTGGCCAACAACCAAACTCCCGGCTATGGCGAGCGGCTCACGGCTTTTAGTAACGGCCCCAATGTGGTGAGTCGCGCAGCAGGCCGTATGGTGGGGTCCCAGACGGTGCAGCCGGAATTAGGCTATACTGCGGGGGCGTTTATGAGTCAAGATGTCGCCTTGTTTGGTACCCAAATGATGTCCAGCTCGAATCCCCATGATGTGGCCATCAATGGCTCAGGGTTTTTTCAAGTCAAAACCGCTAACGGGACAGTGGCCTATACCCGCGACGGGTCGCTGCAAGAAGACGGTCAGGGGCAGCTAACTTTGCCAGGGGGCAGTTTGTTAGATCCCCCGGTGACGGTGCCGCCTGGTCAAGAATGGGCCATTGCGCCCAATGGAACGGTGATGGCGGGGCCAGCTGGGCAACCACTAAAAGCCATTGGCAAGATATCTTTGGCGCTTTTTGCTAATCCTGAAGGGTTGATCAGTGTGGGTCATAACCTCTATCAAGCCTCTTTGGCTTCGGGCCCAGCTATCCTCGCAGCGCCCGGCACCCAAGGGGCTGGAACGCTGGAGGATGGAGCCCTCAATGGCAGCGGCGTAAGTCTCGCGTCGCAGCTTGTTGATATGATTGTGGCCCAAACGGCCTATTCCGCAAGCGCTAAAGTCATGAGCGTCCAAGAAACGCTTAGCCGCGGATTAACACAAATTACGACTTAAGACGGTGACGGCGTATTCGCCAGCGCTTGATAGGTAGCGAGCACCTTTTGTACGTATTGCTGCGTTTGTTCATAAGGCGGGATGCCACCAAAATGGTCTACCGCACCAGGACCCGCATTGTATGCCGCGATGGCTAAAGGGAGGTTGCCATGAAACGAGTCGAACAAGCTTTTCAGATATTCGGCACCCCCCATGATGTTTTGCTCAGCATTATAGGGATTGACGCCCAACTCTGCCGCCGTACCTGGCATCAATTGCATGACTCCAACAGCGCCCGCCGAACTGACGGCTTCGGGATTCAAAGACGACTCAACCGTGGCTACGGCCTGAAGCAAAGCGGGCGACAAACCCGTGCTGGCGGCCGCTTGCTGAATAGAGGCTTCTATGGATGCGGACGGTTGCGAAGATTCTGGGGTGGCTGCGTTGTTTTGGGCCTCTGACAGCGCCGTGGCAAACGGGCTGGGCAAGGTGCTTGGTGGGGTAAATTCATTGAAAAATAGGGTTTCAAGCGCCCATAACAGTAATGGTTCCATTGTTCAAGGTACCCTCCTCGATTTCAGTGTACAGGCACCGTGCGCGATTGAGGAACAATTAGGGGGATTTTAGGGAGGATTTTCAGGATGAAAAAGTTTTTGGTGTTTGTTCTCGTATTTTTGTTGGGGGCAGGAGCTGGTGCGGCTGGCTTGATTTTTGGGGATCCGTCCTTGTTGAGCCATGCGCCGAAACCCGTGGTGGAAGCATTGCCGTATAATCCTCTGACAGCTGTTTCGGTTACGGAATCCGGTATTGAAAGCAACTTAGGCAGTTCTGGGCATTATGTCAGCTTTAATGTGGAATTTGATGTAGCATTAGCGGCCTTAACGAGCCAAGGGGGAAGCAAGGCAGGGGCTGAAGGGGGATCGGGAACGGGTTCTCCGGTTCTTGATGCGCGCATCCGTAATGATTTGATTAATCTAGCCCGCAGTACTCCATACCATGAGTTTACGGCGTCCGGAGGGTTGTCGACATTTAAGACGCAGGTGCGAACGGTTTTGGAATCGATTTTTGGCCCGAATACGATTGGCCCCATATACTTCTCATCGCTTATGACCCAGTAATTCGCGATGGAAATGAGGCGGATGAAAAGAGAGGAAATAGGATGGGACTCGTCAAAGATCTTAAAGAAGTAAGGCCGTATGATTTTCAACGGCCGCATCAGCTCAGCCGCTTGCAGTTGGATGCCATTACGTTGATGATGGAGTCATATCTGCGTATGGCGTCAAACTTCTTGTCGACCTACCTGCGCACGCCCGTACAAATCCAGCATTTGAGCACCGAGCAGATGCCTTATGAGCAGTATGTGGAGACCGTGGCGATTCCGAGTGTGTTAGCGCTTTTTACCATTAATCAGTCAGGATCTGGTCTCTTTGAAAGTTCACCCGAAGTCACCCTCGCGATGATTGATCGCGCGTTAGGGGGACCAGGCACAGGGCACTTTCCCAACCGCGAATTAACAGAAATTGAGCAGACTATTTACCGCCGCATTATGGAACGGCTGTTGAGCTTACTCAGTCAAAACTGGTCCTCGCTTATGCCGTTTGAAGCCGCGGTGGATGCGATTGAGTATAACCCTGCTTTCACCCAGGTTGCCTCGGAGGGAGATCTGGTGGTCGTCCAACAGCAGCAAATTACCATTGATAGCCACAAAGGGAAACTCTCTTGGGTCTGGCCGTATCCCGCCATTCAACCATTTGCCATGTTGTTAGGCCGACATGCTTTAGGGCGAGAAGATGATCAAGAGATTATGCCGCGGCCTCAGGAAATGGTGCGACATGTGCATCACACCCAGGTGCCGGCCCAAGTCGTTCTAGGGCGCACAGCGTTGTCTTTGGGGGAGTTCCATCAATTGAAGGCAGGAGATGTGGTGATCTTAAAGAACCGCTACGATCAACCGCTCGTGATGACTGTCGCGCATCAAGAAAAATTTCAAGTGCTGGCTGGCCGTATGGGAGGACATTTGGCCGTCAGGATTACGGCACGAATTGCCGACAAGGAGGATGAACATGGCGGAAAACAATAGTCGGTTAACGCCTGAGGAGCTGGCAGCGCTGACGCAAGGGTTGTCTGATACGTCCGGTGCCGAAGAGATTGAAGCACGTCCCGTAGAGTTTGCCGAATTAACCGGCCCCGCGGTGCCGCGGCCTGGGCAAACGGCGGGCGTAGATTTTCTCTGGGATGTACCCATGGACGTCGAGGTTGTTTTGGGGACAAGCGCATTAGCAGTGCATGATGTCCTAGAAATGGGACCGGGGTCCGTGGTGGAACTCGACCGAGCCTACGGCGAACCTGTTGATGTTTTTCTGAACGGCCGCATTGTGGCACGTGGTGAGGTGGTGATTGTGGGGGAACAGTTTGGGGTTAAGATTACGGAGATTTTGGCTTCGGTGAAGGAGATGGCGGGACCGGAGCCGGGGCCTTCAAATCACTAAGGTCATCTGGGGACACCGAGTGAGCCGCCAGAGCATTTTCTTTCTGGGCACGAAAAAGCTCTTCGCGCATGACACTGACGGCGCGAGGAGCTTCAATGCCCAGTTTGACTTGATCGCCTTGCACTCCCAAGATGACGATGCGGATTTCGCCTTCGCCAATAATCAGAGCTTCATCGGTTTTTCGGCTCAGTACCAGCATTTGTGGTGTCCTCCCCTATTAAGGGATATTGATATGAATAGGGTAAGGATAACACAAATTGGCCGCCATGCCGCGTCTCCCGGTTAATGATTAGCGGACTTTTGAGGTTGACCGTGGCTTTTAGAGCGCCGGTTGCGGAGTGTGTGACCGTACAAATGCATAAAATCGCCCACGTCTCCTGATTCCCCAAGTCCGGCAATTCATTCGCGGGCACCGTATATGTCGCATCAAAGGTATACGGATCAATGACAATAAAGGCGAGAGTGGGATCAGTGATGGACTGTAAATATAAAAATGGGCTGTCGCTGCGGTGTGGGAGTAAAATAAATTCCTTGTGATTCGCAAACCCTAAAATGGGATAATCCATGACCAGAATATCGTGGTCGACAATGGTGATTTCCCCATGAAAACGGGTCCGAATGGTATTTTGCGTCATCATCCTATTAATCTCTCCCTTGCATGATATCCCGCTATGGCGGCCTCTATGGATGAATGTAATTTAGTAAAGATATGGAGAGAATTTGGGCACCACTTTGTAAGGCGGCTTGGTAGGCCTGTTCTTCTTGCGTCAGCTGTACCGTAACGGCTGTCATGTTGGCACCAGATACTTGTGCTATGGTTTGATTGAGGTTCTGAGCTAAGGTGGTCAACTGCGTTTGAGCTTGGGTCACTCGCTGCATGCGGCCTCCCACAATACTCTGTGCTGTGGATAAGTAGCCCTCATCGGTTTGAAGTGTGCCAAGCATCGCTTGGCTGGCCGAGGCGCTAGTGGTTACAGCCGTGGCGAGTTGGCTTAAGTCGTTATATACGGTAGCAAGGTAGTTGGTGCCGCTGGGCTGCCCCGCATTTTCCATGCCTGTGAGATTGATGGTGACTTGAGCATTTTGACCAATTTGATAGATGCTCGACTGAGTGCTGGTCGGTAGACTGACGCCAGAGGCGGTCACCGGCGGCGTGTCTTGGTTATAGCCGTTGAAAATGTAAGCCCCTTCATAACGGGTATTGAGTAATTGTCCGAGCGAGGTTTGGGCCTGTTCCACTTCTTGGGCTAGGGCCTGACGGTCGGTTGGCGTCAGCGCATTGCTTGATGCTTGGACTGTAACCGATATCATTTTTTGCCAGAGTTGTTGCATGTTTTGTAACGCACCACTGGTGACGTTTAGGACATTTTGAGCGGCGGTTGCCGAATTTTGATATGCCGTGGTTTCGGTTAGGGCCGCACTCAGGCTCATGGTGCTCGTGACGGCTTCGGGATTGTCCGATGGGACTTGAAAGCTTTGTCCGGTCGATGCTTCTTCTTGCAATTGATTAATCGTTTGGTATTGGGTTTGCATGTTGGCCAAAAGATTATTGCGAATGGTAAGGGGTGTAATCTGCATAGCGATCCTCCTACGAATTGAATGAAGGCCCATTGGCCTGAGATAGGATTAGCTGACGGCGGCCAACAAACTGGCCATGGTGGACTGTTCCACACTGACCAATTGCGCGGCGGCTTGGTAACTTTGCTGTTCTTGAATGAGTTGTGCCGATTGTTCGTTGACATCGACGCCGGTGGCACTCTCTTGAGCATTTTGCAAAGAGTTCAAGGTGTTTTGGGCGCTTGCGAACTGGTTGCTGGCTTGTTGACCATCGTTGCCCACTTGCCCGACTAAATTGGTATAAAACTGATTGAACGTCACGCCCGTTGACGTGGTGTCTAAAGTCCCCGTTGTGGGGGATATTTCGGGTTGATAGATCATATTGGCAATAGTCAAGGCGTTGCTACCATCGCCCGGGGCGTTAGGGTTTTGTGCGGCAGCGACGTCTTGTGATGTCAAGGTTGAAGAGACTTGAATTGTTGACGCCGTCACGGGAGCTGTCGAGGACAAGGAGGACGTAAAGAAAATGGGACCGTTAGTGGCGCTATTTAACGTGTATCCGGCCTCTTGTTGCGCATTGACCGCAGACGCGAGATCCCCAGCCAGGGCATCAAGAGAGGTGAGATATCCAGGTAAATTTTGATTCCCCGCCGTTAAAAGGCCAGCCAATTCTCCATTTTGCAACCCATTCGAGGCATTGAGGGTTTGTGACGGATTATCATGAAAAGCTATTTGGTCGACGCTATTGGCTGTGGTCGGAGCACTGGTCATGAGGCTATGGGCCGTTTGATTGATGACTAAGGCATTGCTGCCCAAATAGATATTGACACTTTGGTCCGGATTCACGGTATAAGAGATATTGACCAATTGGCTTAGTTGGTTCATTAATGTGCCGCGTTGATCCAAAAGCGTATTGGCCGATCCGCCTGCGCCCGTGACGGCGCTGATCTGTTGATTCAGTTGGGCGATTTGACTGGTAATGGTATTAATCTTTTGGACCGTATTGACGACGCTCTGATTGATATTTTGTATTTCGCCGGTGATTTGATTGGCCATGCTATTAAACGTACTGGCTAAATTTTTTCCTTGGTCAATGACGGCTTGGCGCGCTGACAAACTTGAAGGGGTCTGGGATAACGTCAGCCAGGCATTAAAAAAGGCTCCCATCGCCTCAGACAAGCCACTGGCGGAAGGCTCTTGAAAGACATTTTGGATTTGAGACAAACTGGTGTTCATGCTCTGCCAATAGCCGGTAGTTCCGAGTTGGGTCCGTACACTGCGAGCCAAGAACGCATTAGATGCCCGCGTAATGGCATCGACACTGACGCCTTGCCCTTGCAAGGAGCCATTGAGCTGAGACGATGGGATGGGTGGTGTTTCGACGAGATTCGCTATTTCATTGTGATAGCCGGTGGTCGTGGCGTTGGCCAAGTTATTTCCGGTTACTTCCATCGCTAATTGCTGGGCAGAGAGGCTGCGGCCTGCAATATTCAACATCATAAATGACATGCGATCACCTTCCTTCACGAAATGTCCTAAAAATTAACATTGACGGATGGTTGCTGTGACTGCCCGAGTAGAGTGAGGACAAAATCACAATAGCCTAATTGGCTTTGTAGCACCGTACTTAAAAGCTGGGAGCGTGCTTGCCAATGTTCCGCATGACGGCGCAAGACGTCTCGCTCTTCGTCAGTGAGGCGAGCAATGTCAAAAAGATACCGATTGACTTGAGTTAGTGGATCCAATTCCGATTGAAGCAATTGCAAGAGCACCGTCGAATTTCTCTGGGTAGCCGCTTCAATTTTTCGTTCGGTCAATTCCTCGAGTTGTGTTAAGGCATCCATGATAGTTTCAAAAACAGTCATGAGTTCTCCTTTGGTCTGTGCGCTATAGCAAAATATCACAAAGTAATCCGCGAATTAGATCCATCCGCTGCATGACCACACTAGCGGGGGAGTGATGAAGGATGGCCTGACGCAGATTTTCCAGTTCCGTAGATACCGATTTGATCCGGACCATATAGCGAAACCCCCCAGATGGAGAGAAATATCCTCCGATTTCCGTTTGCTGCTCGTCCAGCGCCCCGCGCAACATCTCTTTAACCGTCCGCGTATAAGCGTCTACGGCTTCCAGTGTCATGCGCGTGAGCACACGATGTTCTTGTTGGTCGAGTCGTTCCCACTGCTTGGTCAGATCAACTTTCGGCTGACGGGCAGTGGGTGGCGATGACAAGCTAGAGGTCGTATGGGCCAAGCGCGTCGACACTTTTTGTGCTTCCATATTTTTATTGTACGAGACGATTGTCGAAAGTACGAAAAATAGGGCGGGTTTAGCGAAAATTCTTTGCGGTTTTTGCAAAAAGAGGAAGGATTTTTTGGAAAAAATGTAGAAATGTCTAGGCGCATTCTTTATCCGACATACTGTAGAAGGGGAGAAAAAAAGAATGGCAAATTCCCATGCAAACACCATGTTAGAAACCATACGGCAACTACAAAATGAACTTGACCGTATCTATGCAGTGACTAATGATTTGTCAGACGACACCTTAGCGGCTGTAAGCCACGAGTTAGATGCACTATTTGTCCACTATCTACGAAGCCAAGGTGTAGTCTCCGACATATCGGATGCTATTACATAGCACCTTTTTGGCATTGCGATTGCCAATACTGTTGCACTCGTACAATGTACAAATCGATCTCTTGACTCACAGCGAGAACGTCGGGATCCATGTTCCCCTTCATTTTAGCTAAAGTATCGAGCACTCCTTGCAGAATGCGAATGCGTTCAATGGCACGGTGATATTCCGCAACACTCTTAAGTGGGCTCATGATGCCCTCCCTTTGTGGATTTGAATAAAAAAATTATACCACGATCCTTAAGATATTCAAGATCGTGGTATTTATGGAAAAAAATGTTACTTTATCCGCAACTGTTTCTTGAGCCAGTAGGCGAAAATTTCTGCGCCCCCTACTCCTGCTTGTCGGGCTGTATTGCGGAACTGGTCAAACATTTGGAAGACTTCAGCCTGTGCTTGAGCATGGCCCGGAGTGGGTTTGACAGCAAGATGAATACCTTCTTGGTTTTTTTCAATACTAATGTCGTAACCACCCAGTCTTGTTTTACGCGCCATCGCTGCGCCTCCTTGTGCACTGTCCGGTAGTTTGATATGACATAGTGTATCACACCGCGTAAAAAATGGTGACCAATACAGCGGTGTTTAAGTGTATCGTCATTGGAAGAGCGGTCAGTTGTCGAGAAAAGCTCCTTGACAAATAATCATGACGCTCCTATACTATCATTTGTGCGTGGGAAGACTTAATATCGCGGGGTAGAGCAGTCTGGTAGCTCGTCGGGCTCATAACCCGGAGGTCGCAGGTTCAAATCCTGTCCCCGCAACCATGGCGGCGTAGCTCAGTTGGTTAGAGCACACGGTTCATACCCGTGATGTCGGTGGTTCGAGTCCACCCGCCGCTACCATATCATATAATGCGGGCGCGTAGCTCAGTTGGTAGAGCAGCTGACTCTTAATCAGCGGGTCCACAGTTCGAATCTGTGCGCGCCCACCATGTTTTTCCTTCCCTGCTTTACTTTCCGGGGTTTCAGTCGGGCCATGGTAGGCCGAAAAATAGCTCCAAATCTGATGAAATACCTGCGGTCTTCCGCACAATTTCCGCCCAGCGCAGGTCGGTGGGCCTTTTTTCGAGATCCCGAATACGCCGGGGCCAATTGCGCAGAGCTTGGTCCTCCGCTTTCCAATGTCCGCTATCCACAAAACCCGTGAAAATGATTGTATCATCCTGTCGCAATTCGAGGTGTCCACAATTTAGACTAACATCCTGATGGCGGACTTATTTTTCTGTCATTTTATCAACGTCAACGATTTCCAATGCGTCGAAGCTAATGGCTGTCGAACTACCGGTTAAAATTGGCGAGAAGGAGGTATCACTATGGATAATTGATGCGGCACTTGTCAACGAATTATCACACTAGTCGAAATGACTTTCGCCACAGTTTTCGGAGCGACTGCATCAATTTCCACGCCCAAAGGGCTTGGACGTGTAATGACTGCGGCATAGCCATAGACAACATATTTATTGAAATTGATGTTCCCGATGGGAATAGAAATGCCACCGATCGGAATGGTGAATTGGCCAGAGAGTTGAGTCGCCTGAATAACACGCCATTGTACACCGGGGTTATTAATAAACTGGGTTACGTCATAGTGCCCTTGATTATTTAACAGGGCTCCAGCATTGCCACTAAATAGCATCCGAACCCATTCAGCGGAATTCAATGGGTTAACCCATACGAAGCCCCCAGCATCTCCCGCACTCCAGCGTTGTTTTGTCCAACCCGATGGAACCTCTAATTGTACGGTAATACTGGGGGGGATCGTGACCCGTTGTGTTTGGAATAAACCCGGTGCAGGGGTCACGTTAGATAGCTCCCCAGGAGTAAATGAACGGGATACCGCACTGACTATCGATGACCAATGGTTCTTGTCGATTGCAGGATACGAGATGGACAGCACATCCCTATGAGTGGATCCAATGAATTCTTTGGTGTAATAGATTTGGGAGCCATGGATTCCAGACACGACGAGCCAATCGGATCCATGGGCCTGATACGCAGGGTGTTTCTGATGGTCCAAAGTGCTCAACGCAGATGTGACCGTTTCAATGTGTCCCATGGCGTTACTATATTCCCCGTACACGACAATATTTACCGAGCCGGAACTCCATGACCTTCCATCCCGATCTTCGACGGGTCCCGATTCGGTAAACGATTGGGGCACGGCTACAGAATATCCCCAAATGCTGTTGTGATAGGTCACGTATGACAATGGGGCCGCGGGTGTGGAAGCCCTCAACGCGGCGGGCGACGATGTGGGGGAAGGGGACATAGGACGGGATGACCGCGGGGATGTACTAGGCGCGGGACTCACCGTGTGTGAATGCGGAGGGAGAGCACTGGCCACGGGAGGCGCGGTCGTACCGCAGCCAGTGAGGACTATACTGCCCAACAAAATGGCTGCGCCGACGAGTCCATTGTGTCGTATGATCATGTCATCAAGCCTCCTAATCCGCTCTACCTTAGAATAACGCCCCCCGGCCTACGCCGGTTACCAGCAATGTTTGACAGGAGCCGCGCCGGAGGAAGGCTCGGCCCCTGATATGTCGTGAGATCCGAAAGATTTGGCTTCAGGGGCTGATTTTGCGCGCAGCGTGGGACGACGGCGTCCTAGGTCTCGTTTTTGACGATGCTCTGCGGGATGGAACGCAGGGGCGTTTCTAGATGGTGCGATAATTCACCAGATCCTCAATCATATGAGGAGGACGGCGCTGGCGTACATCGACATGCGGCGGGAAGACCGGGATGTCGTATGTGGGGTTGAATTTGTAACGCAGGACCCGATCAAAAATAACTGGATGAGCCTATAGTGCGAACGCAAATATTTATGGCTTTCCAGTCCTTGTCTTGGTTTAGGTAGTTAAGGATTTGTGTAGTGTAGATAGAATGATGACACCGGCCGATTCCGGATCGCGTGGTGGAAATGGGGAATTCTGATCAGTTTGGATGTCAGTCTAATTGTGGACACCCCGAATTGACAGGATGATACAACCTTTTTCACGGGAGGTGAATCCGGTGGCCAATCCGTATGACAGAACGTTTAAAGAACAAGCGGTTCAACTGGTGTTGGGTACCGACGACTAATCAGGATGAAGGGATCAATCTAGGCAGGAATTCTCACACCCCGTCTCTGATGACCCTTGAAGAACCTAAGACGCGAAAAACGGCCCCGATGACCAATCTTCTCCCAGGCTGGGAGACATTGGCGCGTCATGGGGCCAGTTTTGCCGCGTTTTTTACGGTGTGGAGGGTGCCCATGGATTCCCAACGGGTTCGGGGAGATGGGAGACGGTCAGTACGTCCGCCCATCGGAAGCCGTCGGCAGTGAGCTGGCTCGGTGAAGGCACCCAATGTAGTGTGTGGGAGCCTTCGACGTACACTTGAGGGGCTGTCTGTGCACGAACTAAAACAGGATAGCCTATCGGGGCCGTCAGGTGGGATACGGTGTCGACGCGGGTCCAGCGAAATCCCGCCGCGTCAAAGGTGGCCGGATTGGGAATCCAGTGCAAGGTGCCCCCGGAGGCCCAGTAGACCCGAGGACTGCCTGCCAACCGATAGGTCACGCCTTGCGCGCTGGTTTCATGGGAGACGAAGGAGACGGACGCGGGATTTGTTGGCCATGGACTCAAGGGCACGGGTAACGGATTGGTGATGGTGCCAAAGGTTTGTCCCGCCGTACCGAGACTCAGGATCATATCGTTCGGCGGATTGGGGGCGATGCCATTGGCACGAAGGACCGTCATAAACCATGGATCATTGCCCACCGTGCCATTCACCGGCCACCGGTAGAGCGTCTGGGAATGGACATTGTAGAGCCAAACCGGTTCCACCTCCGATGGCAGTGTGGGGGACCCGGATGCGAGGATATGCGCGTCATTCGTATACACGCGTAGCGTTCCGCCAATCGGGGGACGCGGCACGGTATCGGGCAGGACGGTCACGTAATGCCAATTCTCACTAGCGGCTTGAAACAGCTTGCCCGAGGGAATCCAATAAAGTTGGTGATTGATGAGTTGATAGACATCGGGTTCCCCAATAAACCGCACGAGCGATCCGGGTGTGGTGGGAACCGTCGCGGCCTGGACAGGGCCTGAGACCATGCCCGCGACATATCCAAGCGCAAGACCGATCGACAAGACATGCTTTTTCATAGGGAGTAGACCTCCAATATCCTAGGAATACGATCTAATGGAATTGTCTGGCAGACGTGCGCGGCCTGTCAAGAATTGCCTCCATGGTGCCCGGCGCGGATGATGCTACAAAGCCTATGGGCGTTACGATGCCCGCGATAGCACAACGATCCCGGCGAGAATTAGAGCCGATCCAAGAACAATGGGGACTGACAAACGTTGGTGCAGTAATAAACGGTATGTGGCTACCAACACTAATTGGACGAGGCCGATGCTCAATGGATAGGCGAGCACGATGGTAGTGTTCCGGATGATACCGAGCCAAGTGATAAAACTCGCAATATATAGAACTATACCAACTACCGCTGTATAAGAGAGCATAATGGAGAATTGGGGTCGTACTTGTAGGTGGAATGAGGGATTTGCTAGCCCCGCCTTCATGAGCATCAGAGCGCTGGACGATAGAATAGCATAGAAGATGATAAGCAACCAGTTAGTCAGCGTCATTGCGACTCCGCGGGTATATTTGACGTAGTCGGCGTCATGATCCCCGCCGTTTCCTGAACAAAGAACAACGGTCGATGTTTGACTTCCGCGAACACGTGCCCTAAATATTCTCCTAGTATCCCAAGGCTAAACAACTGAACGCCGCCAAAAAATAAGCCGATACCAATGATGGAGGCCCATCCCGGTTGTGCGGTGTGGGAAAAGACTTTGACCCCCAGGACATAAATTGCGTACAGCAATGCGACAGCGATGCTCATTACTCCGAACAGAAGAGACAAGCGTAGTGGAGCTATAGAGAAAGACGTTAATCCGTTCAGTCCGAGATGCATCATTTTGCGCCATGTATATTTAGACTGACCATACTGTCGAGGCCGTGGAACAAAGGGTATAGCGGTCTGAGAAAACCCGATCCAACTCACCATGCCCCGAAGAAATCGTTGGCGTTCCGGCATGGACTGCAAGGCCTGTAATGCTGTTTCGCTTAACAATCGGAAGTCGGCACCTCCTGGTGTAATGGGCACCTCGGAGATTAGATTGATGAGACGGTAAAATATCGCCGAGGAATACCGTTTCAATGAATGGACTGAGTCGGTTTCGAGTCGAATGGTGTTGACGACAGCGTATCCTTGTTGCCATTGGGCCACGAGTTGAGGAATAAGGTCAGGAGGATGTTGTAAATCCGCATCCATGGTGATTACAGCATCAGCACTAATATGTGTTAATCCTGCGGCCAGGGCTGTCTGATGCCCGAAATTGCGTGAAAGCCGAATCCCCTTAACTTTTGGGTCCCGTGTTGAGAGTTTCTGAATGACGGACCATGAGTTGTCCTCACTGCCGTCGTCGACAAATAATACTTGCCAGAAATAATTTAGGGTCATCATGACATCCCGTAAGGCCATGTAAAACGATTCTAGTCCATCTTGTTCGTTGTAGACTGGTACCACAATTGCGAGTTTCATACTTGTCCTCATTTCTTTTGGATAATCACGCAGATAGACTTATGCGACCTTGTCTATCCAATACGACTGCAGGGATGACCCATTGATTCTTTCCATTTCGCCAATCCAAAACAATCCTACCGAAATTGCCGTCAAGTTGGCCTGATAGAAGCATGTGCCGACGACGTATAGGTTCAAATGTCCACTGCCAGACGAGAAAGCGGCACGGAGAGGTCGTCTAATTGGGTTGCATTCGCCAATACAGGGTAACCGGGAAAGGTCTGGTGGCCCGACAAGACAACGCCAACTGGGGTTTGTGCCATTATGGTGTAATGATGGGTCAAAGCTTGCCAGACGAAGGCATTGATTTTGAGACCGGCACTGCCTTGTGGCAAAAAAGCCCACATAGGGCGGCCAGACCGATACAACTTGGTTGGTGCTCCATAGTACCATTCCCTGTTGCTTAAATTGAAGTGCAAGCAAAAAGTAAGGGCCACTCAAAAATCGAAAAGGCCGCGCTAGAAGGTATAAGATATATGCGTCGGTATTGAGTACAATGGGTTCATTTAAAAATGAATTGCATGCTAAAGAGTGTCCGTGCGAAATAACATAAAGGCTCGGTGCCGTATTGCCTAAATCAAACACGGTGGCGTGCCCCTCCGTATACCTTCGGATTTTGAGTAAGGTCCATCCCATAGTCCAAAGCAGCGACATGCCCAAAACCCACCACTGAGGTCGGGGGAATTCTCGAATCTTGCGGCGAATTATGGTCAATGTGAACCGGATTGACAATAATGCCCTCTCTGGTCATAATTGTGCAAAAGTTCGACAGTCGCGCGTTAAAATCCTGCCTATTCGTGATCTTCATAGAAAAATGCCAAAAATTTTTTGAATATCTTGGAACCCAGCCATCGTTGGTCGGATAGGGGCTATGTTACCCGCGTTATAAACCGCCTTGATTAAAATATGTGGCTAGCCACGTATTTATCTGATACAGTAGTGCAGGCAACATCATGCTGATTATTGTCAGTGATATTACATAGTGAGTTAGGAGTGAGAACGTGGACAAGTTATGGGAGACGGTAACGGTCGGACGTATGACGTTGTCTCACCGTTTGGTGATGGCGCCTATGACTCGAAGTCGGGCACAGGCTGATGGTACGCCAGGTGATTTAGCGCCCGTATACTATTCCCAACGGGCATCTCTAGGACTGTTGATTAGCGAAGGCACACAGCCGTCGGAAGATGGACAAGGTTACTTGTTCACACCGGGAATTTATACGGATAATCATGTGGCGGGTTGGAAAAAAGTAGCCGACGCTGTGCATGACAAGGGTGGCTACCTCTTTATTCAGCTGATGCACGTTGGACGCATGTCACATCCGGATAACACACCCCATCATCGACTGGGTTTGGCTCCGTCTGCGGTAGCGCCGGGGCTTGAAATGTTCACAGCGACAGGAATGCAAGAGATTCCTGTACCGCGGGAAATGAGCATAACCGATATTCACAGGACTATTGACGAATTTCGACAGGCAGCAGCTGCGGCTATTCGGGCGGGTGCTGATGGTGTGGAGATTCATGGCGCTAACGGGTATCTTATTCAACAGTTCATGGCTGAAAATGCCAATCAGCGCCAGGATCAATATGGAGGGTCTATAGAAAATCGCGCGCGATTTGCCATTGAGGTGGCAGCGGCGGTTGCTCAAGAGATTGGAGCGGACAGGACTGGATTTCGTATTTCGCCAGGGATGACGTTGGGAGGACTCGATGAAGGGGCAAGTGGCCCGGATCTCTACCGGTATTTAATTTCGGAATTGGCCAAACTGAATTTAGTTTATCTCCATGTCATGCATGGCGGCAATGATCCATTTCTGAAAGAAATTCGTGCCTTATGGCCGCATGTATTGTTAGTGAATCGTGCGGGCCGACCGTTGGATCAGATTGCTAGCGACATTGAAGCAAACTTAGCGGACATTGCACCAATTGGCGCATGGGCGCTTGCGAATCCTGATTTCGTTGAGCGTTTGAAGGCGGGGGCCTCGCTTAATCCGGCCGATACCGCCACATTTTTTGGAGGCGATGCTCACGGCTATATCGATTATCCAACGTTAGCGGAACTCCAGCAGGAAAGCTGAGGATCTGAATGCCTTATCATGAGGAAGGAGGTAACGAGGGGCCCGCTGGGTCCCCCGATTGCCTCATCAGTGCGAATGTTATTTTACTGGCTCGTGCTCACCGAAGCTTAGCGGCGGAGTTGCTGCGGGAATTGGGGCTATTTCCTGGCCAAGAAATGTTGTTGCTGGAATTAGGGAAGCAAGACGGTCAATCTCAGCAGTGCTTGAGCCAGGCTTTACAGCTAGATCACTCGACTGTAACGAAATCGTTGAGTCGGCTGGAGTGCGCGGGCTTCATACAGCGCATGCGTTCGGAGCAAGATGGTCGAGTGACCCTTGTCATGTTGACAGAGGCCGGGCGTGCCTTAGAGGGGCAAGTTCGAGAAATCTTTCGGCGGCTGGAAGAGGTTACCGTGTCGACCTTGACGGCCGACGAGCGTCGGTGTTTTTTAGAGGTGACGGAGAAAATTTCTAGGACATTAAGAAGGTCTCTAAGATCGTCTGGTGCCCATTCACCAAAGTCGTGCGACCATGATTAGAAGAACAGGGGGAACCCTATGGCTGGGAAGAGCGGGAAGATCCGTAAGGACTTGCGACCGGGACTCACCGTCGATATTGTGTTGAAGGCGGATCAGCCGACGGGGCGGCTTACACGCGGGGTTATTCAAGACATTTTGACGAAATCCCCGACACATCCGCACGGCATTAAGGTGCGCTTGGTTGACGGACAAGTGGGACGTGTGCAAGAAATCATCGAAGATGACGCATAAGGGTTGGGCATCAAATATGAGGTTGATCTCAGGGATGCTTCCATCCTCTGAAACTACTAGGATGTGCCTATTTACTACTACATAGTAAAGGTTGTCCTTGTTGCGTTCGGGTTAAATTGACGTCTTGTTTCTCGCTTTGGGGCTACGCATTTTGCCGATTGTCGCCTGTTTCTTGGGATATGGGATATGCCATTATAATCACCTCCTATCCGCATAGTTATATTGCTGTTTTGTTTTGGTATTGACGAAATCCTTTATGGGAATGGCTATAGAGCAAGTGAGAATTCAGCAGAGGATGTTGAAGCTTTGCGAAAGCACTAGTTCTTAGCATCTAGGATATGAGAGGCATTGTTTTCAAGGCGTTTCGCATATACGATTAAATTGCATATGCAGTATCTTAGCGAATAGGAGGGGTTTCATGCGTACCATATCTGTCGAAGAGTTCGGGCAGGCTATGAACCAAAAGCCCTTAGCTGTTGTGGATATCAGGCCATTTGATGATTATCAGGCCTGGCACATTGAGGGACCACGGATTGAAAGTCAGCACCTCGATGGAACCTCGATTTTGCGAGATGCCAAAACGCTACAAGCTCTCGACTCTGAGACGCCGTGGGTCGTGGTGTGTGCTTTAGGCGAAACGGCTAAGGCTGTGGGGGCTGTCATGGACCGTGAGGGCTATGATGTAACGGTGCTTGAAGGAGGCATGGCAGCTTGGAACCGGTATCATGAACTGCATGCGGTGGCGGAAGAACCCACATTTTCGTTATTCCAAATTCAGCGCCGGGGCAAAGGCTGCCTGTCGTACCTATTGGCTTCAAATGGAGAAGCTATGCTCTTTGATCCTTCTCAGTTTGTGGACGTGTACCAAAGGATTCTTGATCAAAACGGATGGCGACTAAAAGCGGTGGCAGACACTCACGTTCATGCCGACCATATTACAGGTGGGTTCTTTCTTAGTGAACGCTACCATGTTCCGTTTTGGCGTGGTCAAAATAGCCCAGGGGTTTCTTTGTTGCAAGATGGCCAGGAATTTAAAGTGGGTGCGGTGACGGTTAAAGCGATCGCCAGTCCCGGACATACGCCGGATTCGTTTTCGTTTCTTATTGCCGGCCGTTATTTATTGACAGGTGATGCGTTATTCGTTTCAGGTGTGGGTCGGCCAGATCTTGGAGGCCACGCTAAGGAGTGGGGCGAAGATCTTCACCGGTCATTGCAGCAATTGCAATCATTAGCCCCTGAAACCGTGATTTTGCCTGCGCATTATGCCCATTGGTCAGAAATCAATGACCATGGAATTGTGGCAGGCACTTTAGGCGACCTGCAGGCGCAAAACCCTTTATTGCATGAACCCCTTGAATCCTTTGTCAACCACGTCGAGGCTTCAGCGTCAGCGATGACGCCGCCGAATTATGAACCGATTGTGGCGTTTAATGTGTCTCAGAAGGGTCCCCTAGATCCAGCGATCTTGCGGTCGTGGGAAATTGGCCCTAACCGGTGTGCCGCGCCGGCATAAAGAAAAGAGAAAAGCTCTATCGGCTAATAACGGAAAGTCTAAAGGGGTTTCCTCCCCCTTTAGGCTTTTTCTATGGTTTCTGCCACGTTTTGTCATGCTTGACGTGTGATTTTGTGTTGGGTACAGTGGGCCTATTGAATGTCAGGCCGTCTAGTGCCGATTTACCTCATAATCCGGATTCGCAAGTCACGGTCTATAAGCGAGTTTGGCTAGGCAGGAAGGAAGGGAGACGCAGTGGCGGTAATCGTCTTACTCCTTCTTAGTTTATCAGCCTTTGCGATGGTCTCTGGGTTTAATGATGGGGGCAATTTGGTTGCGACCTACCGAAGCAGTCGCATTATCGATTCCCGCCGTATAGCGCCGCTGCTCATTGCAGCCATTGCGCTGGGGCCTGTCATTTTTGGAACTGCGGTCTCTCGCACAATGGCCTTGGAAGTAGTCAATTTTACGCAAACGAGTTCCCGCCTTTTGGCTATTTCTGTAATGGCCGGTGTTCTCACTCTGGTTGTCACATGGCGGATGCGTTTGCCAACCAGTACGACGATTGCGCTGGCCGGGGGAATAATTGGAGCGGCTGCAGCCAGCGGGCAGGCGGCGTTGATTCATTGGGCTGGGGTAGAGAAGATTGCGGGGGGATTAGTGGGGTCCGTTGTGATGGGGTTTATGTTGGCGTGGCTGTTAACGGGCGTCATGAAACGGGTTACAGCCTCTGATGGCACCCCTCGATTGGTGAAAGTCGTTGACAAATTTCAATATCTGACGATTCTTTGGCAGGGATTGGCATACGGTGCCAATGACCAAGAGAAGGTCATTGGCCTTACAGCGATTGTCATGATGTTGTTGAGTCATGATGCCGTGTATCATGTGAGTTCTTTTGATATCCTATTCCCGTTGGCAAGCTGGTCCGTGGGACTGGCTTTAGGGGGATCGCGCATTGCAAATACGGTGGGCACACAAATTATTCATCTGCGTCCGGAAACATCGGTCACCACGCAATTAGCAGCGGCGATTACCGTGAGTTTAGCGGCGATTTTAGGGTTTCCGGTGAGTACGACGCAGGCTACTGATGGGTGCATTTTTGGATCAGGCACGATGATTAATCGTCACCGTGTGCACTGGAAAGTTGTTCGTAAGATTATTGGCGTGTGGATCATTACGATGCCTATTGCTTTGGCGATGGGGGCTGTGCTCATGATGCTTGTTCGTCTTTCGCAGGGATCACACGCTTTCTTTTAAATGGGCCTAAAATTATGCCATACTGATCATATGCCACGATTAGTCACGATAGGTGAAGTCTCTAAAGTGTTGGGCTTGTCGTTCCCGACACACCGGAAAAAGAAGGCCAATTACAGTCAGGCGAAATCACGTCAGATGGTCACCGGCGCTATCACAAGTTAAACTCCGCCCTGAATTATTCAAGCAACAGAAAAACTATAGCCTATGCAAGGGTATGGCATGATGACAACGGCCGACATAGGGGATGATCCCAAAAGAGATGGCCCGCGCAAAAGGGTAGGAAGAGGTCGCCCTGCGCGATTTCAGGAACCGGTGGTGGGCACTTGGTGTTCTTCTCGCCGTTGCAGGTAGACTAAATAGTATACATTAGTATAGTAAGGGTATATAAATAAATATTATTTAAGTTAGTATTGACACGATATTTATATATCGTTACACTAGATTTTGCTGAGAGCGAGGGACAATATCATGAGCAGTAGCTTGCATGGGTCGAACGCGCTTTGCCCCGTTGCCCGTGGTGCGGCACTGGTGGGAGATCTCTATATTCTTCTGATTGTCCGAGACTTGGCTGAGGGCTCGAAGCGATTTGGAGAATTAGAAGAATCGCTGGGGGTGACTGCGCGTACTTTGACTGCGCGACTCCGGATGCTGGAGACTGAACAGATTGTCGAACGCGTGGTGTACCCGGAAATTCCGCCTAGAGTCGAATATAGTCTCACAATTAAAGGTAGGGACTTGCTGCCGGTGATTGAGGCATTGCGACAATTTGGGGAAAAGTGGACGCATGAGTAGCTTGCCGCCCTCAGGATATGCGAAATTATTTGATGATGAGGAGTGTGTCATAGTGGCTACATCAGAAATAAAGACATGGGCGATTGATCCGGATCACAGTCTTGCGGAATTTTCTATCCGGCATATGATGATTTCTACGGTGCGAGGCTCTTTTCCTGGGTTATCCGGAGAAATTATTGCTGATGTGAATGACTTGACCACGGCCAAGGCGCATGTGTCGATTGACGTTAGTACCGTCGACACGCGTCAGAAAGATCGTGATGCTCATTTACGGTCGGCAGACTTTTTTGATGTTGAACATTACCCTACTATGACCTTTGATAGCACTAACATTCGGCGTGTGTCGGAAAATGTCTATGACATTGAAGGTAACATGACGATTCATGGGGTGACCAAGCCGTTGGTGGTGCGCGCCGAGTACATGGGGACAAGCAAAGACCCGTGGGGCAACGTACGCGCAGGGTTTTCGGCGACAGCGGAACTCAATCGCAAAGACTTTGGGTTACAGTGGAATCAAGCGCTGGAAACGGGTGGCGTACTTGTTGGAGACAAGGTAAAACTATCGGTAGAGTTGGAGACTGTACTAAAAGATTAAAGGGCTGAGCCAAAAAGTTTTTATACCGAGCGTGTTGCGATGAGGCAACACGCTCTTTTTTGGTGCGCCCAGCATGGGCGCGTGACGGGAGAGAAGTCAGCCATACTCGGCCCCGCGACCGCGCTGGCTAAAGGGCCGGACATGACGAGAAAGTGGTGCTCGTGGGATTCACGATGCACGCAAGGGCCCACGGCGCATGGCTCTTAAACAGCGTGTTGACACGGAGCTATTGAGATGCACAAGGCTTGCACCGTCTCCTCAACCTGTACGACGCTGTATACCGAATGGTACGTACGGTGTGGCGAGTAGGGCGGGTTAGTCACCCGCGCCTACTCGATTTTTTGCGTGTAAGAATTCGCGGTTGGGATGAAAGTACCGCTCTAAAATTCTGGGTGTTGAAATTGAGTAAAGTCACACTCAACAAGACGTGGCAAATATCGCAATTAACTCATTCAAAAGCACTGTCTTTTTAACAAAGATCTGCCTTGAAAAAACAGTATTTTTTCATGAAATGCGGTGGATTGGTAAAAAGTAGGGGACTATCATCAGTAGTTGGCTATTAGAAATGGTGACACCCGCTATTAAGCTTTCCGTACGCCAGATTCTAAAGGACTATTTAAAATTGAACCTAATAGTCAGAACAAAACGTACTTTAGGAGGGGTTAGGATGGCGCTGACCAAGGGAGAGGATATTCGCCAAGCAGCGCAGGCGGAGTCTGAACCGGTCGAGGGAACACGGAAGGTCCATACCACCTGCTATATGTGCGCCTGTCGGTGCGGGATTGAAGTGACCGTCGAACAGGAACAGATTCGCTTTATTGCCGGGATCAAAGACTCGCCCGTGAATAAGGGGGTGTGGTGCGCGAAAGGCGGCGCGGGCATCATGACCCAATATTCGCCGGCACGGCTGATGACGCCCTTGATGCGGGCGCCGGGCAGCCAACGCGGGAGCGGAGACTTAGTGCCCGTCGACTGGGAAACAGCGCTCCGCACGGTGGCCGGGTGGTTGCAGCAGATTCGGGACACGGATCCGGCGCAGTTGGCGTACTTTACGGGCCGGGATCAAATGCAGGCCTTCAATGGCTATTGGGCGCGGCAGTTTGGGA
>NZ_NWUL01000033.1:0-9083 GCF_002903155.1 Sulfobacillus sp. hq2
TCCCAAACTGCCGCGCCCAATAGCCATTGAAGGCCTGCATTTGATCCCGGCCCGTAAAGTACGCCAACTGCGCCGGATCCGTGTCCCGAATTTGCTGCAACCACCCGGCCACCGTGCGGAGCGCTGTTTCCCAGTCGACGGGCACTAAGTCCCCGCTCCCGCGTTGGCTGCCCGGCGCCCGCATCAAGGGCGTCATCAGCCGCGCCGGCGAATATTGGGTCATGATGCCCGCGCCGCCTTTCGCGCACCACACCCCCTTATTCACGGGCGAGTCTTTGATCCCGGCAATAAAGCGAATCTGTTCCTGTTCGACGGTCACTTCAATCCCGCACCGGCAGGCACACATAAAACAAGTGGTATGGACTTTTCGCGTTCTGCCTAAACCTGAGACATTTTCGAGCAGAAAATGCATGGTGATGCCTTTAGTCAATGCCATCGTAAAACCTCCTTGCCGCCATTGGAATGTAAATGCATCATCGGCAGCCATGTTTGGAATGGACATTTATAAAGGTGTTCATAGCCCTCGCATTACGCAGAAGTCACACATTGCGGTTCACCGACATTAGCAGGTTTATAAGATGAGGGAGGCGACCAAGTATTACCTGATGACGCCTCCCTTTGGCAAACTGCATGGACATAGCCGGCCCTGCGGCTATAATTAAGCCTGTCTGGTTCCTAACATAATCGGAGCAGGGCCCGTACTCCCCAAAGGGCTCACAGCAGCTTGCGTGCTTGTAGCTCCATGACCTGTGTGGATGGGCACAACCCCCACAAATGCAGCCAATCCGGCCATGACAATTATGGCCCGTAAAATTTTATTCATTGTTCTCACCTCACGTATAATGATACTAGTACTCGAGTACAATGAAACTTACCAGAGGGTAGACAATGAGTTTAAATACCATCGTCAAACGCCGTCGGCAGAAAATGGGGCTGACTTCAACCGAGGCGGCCAGGAAAACGGGAATTTCAAAGTCATATCTTTTAGCCATCGAGGCGGGTACACGTATTCCCTCCCCCAGCGTGATGCGACAGCTCGCCATTGTGTTGACGTGGCCCGATGATGATTGGTATTTGGAATATTTGCAGGTTGAAAGAAGACCTCCCACTCTTTGTCGCCTTGCGGAATTGATGCTAGAAGCCGACAACATAAAACTAGCGGAAGCCATTGCCTTACACGCTCTAGCGTTTAGCCAAGGCTCCTACAATGGCCGCTATAATAGCAAGGTCTATTATCTCATGGAAAAGATTTCTTTAAAAAAACAAGACTTCAAACAAATGTTGCAATGGAGTCAGTTAATGGTCAATGCACTGAATCATGTAGCCATTAGTTATCGCAAAGGCGTTGCGTTGTATAATCATGCGTTAGCACTCTCTCTTGCGGAACATCATAACGGCCGTCAATGCCAACCATTGTTGGCCCAAGCGAAGGAAATTTTTTTAGCCCTTCACCGGCCTCGTGAAGCCAACCTGGTTGACTACACGAAGGCCAATATTCTATTAGCAAATAAAAACTATAAGGACGCCCTAACCCTCTATTGCCAAGTCAAACGTCATCCCTTCGCCGATCCTGTCATTAATGTCGAAACGCATCTCGGTGAACTGATTTGTTATTGGGCCCTTCACGGAAAAGACAAAGGCCTTATCCAACAATTCGAAACCCTTATCGATAAGGCCACGCCGTTACAAACTGCACGTATCTACCACAATATGGGTGTCTTGCACCGACAATGCGGGGAATTCGCCTTGGCCATTGAGCAATTAGAGAAGGCTTTGGCCTTGTACGGCGACACCCAAACCCGACAGCGGGGATCGACCATTGCCGAGCTCTGTCTCACGCACATCTTGGCGGGTCACTTGCCAGAAGCAGCTGCCTATGCCCAACAATACGCCTTAGTTCCAGACCCCAAAGACACTCAGGATACGGCATCAATGATTTTGTTGGCTCAAAAGCTAGGGCTGCCGACCCCGCCTTTTCAGACGGATAACCTAGTCCTTGACGATTATGAACAACGCTTGACATGTTGCTTTCACATCATTGCCGGTCAACCCTAAACCCTTTCCTTCCCCCAAAGGCCGTTAAGATTCATGGCCATGCTGCGATATGCGTGAAAGCGCTCGGCATAGATCCCTTGATTTTGACTGGGCTCAACGACTTTTCGCACACGCCGCGACAGCTCCTTAACGTCCCCGCCGACAGCGCGCCGGGCTAGCCATGCGGCGCCGACAGCGGCTCCCGGATCGTCCACGACGGTTACCGGTATTTGAAAGACATCCGCCAAAATTTGCATCCATAATGTGCTTTGGGCGCCGCCCCCGGTCGCCACCATGCGCTCTAATGACTTTTTCTGCGCTGGCTTCATCATTAGCCATGCATGAAAGAGACTAAACACCACACCTTCCAATATCGCTCGCACAATGTCTGCGGCCTGGTGCTCCGGTCTTAATCCCATCAACGTGCCTTGCGCTTGGGCATTCATTAAAGGAGCCCGTTCCCCTTGCAAATAGGGAAAAAACAAGAGCCCACGGCTACCGGCAGGGCTTGACGCTGCGAGTTCGTCTAAGTCACGGTAGGATAATGTGGGCGCAAAGGCGTCACGGTACCAGCGCAAAGATAAGGCGGCTGATTGCGTAACCGCCATCCAGTGCCACATCCCCGGGACCGCATGGCAAAAAGCATGAATCGACGGGTGAGGAGGCAGAGAAAAGCCCGCCCGTGGCCAAAAAATAACGCCCGAGGTACCGATAGAGACCCCTAAATCGCCTTCGTTGGTTAGCCCCGTGCCAACAGCACTCGCCTCTTGATCCCCTGCTCCGGCGACCACGGGAATAGACTGCAGTGCTTCTGGACCGCGCCTTAAGTCTCCAACCACGGTAGGAGACTCCACCGCATCCGCCCACCATTCGCGTGGAATCGATAACGTTTGCATCCATTCCCAGTTCCATTGCCTTCGTCCCACATCAAACAAATACGTCCCTGACCCATCCGTGACGTCCGCCATGAAAGTTCCCGTGACTTGATCCCGTACCCAGTCCTTAGCCACGGCCACCCGTTGAATGGTTCGGTAGTGTTGGGGTTCATGATCTTTCATCCAAAGCAAACGCAACACAGAAAAATTGGCCAGCGGTTTATTCGCTGTTTGGCGCACAAGGGTATCTAGGCCATATCGCTGCTCCAGCGCTTCCCCGTACCCAGCTGCCCGCGTATCAGACCATAATATGGCAGGGCGCACTGGGACTCCATTGGCGTTACATGCCACCGTCGTATGCATTTGCCCTGTGAACCCAATGCCCCGGTATACGACCGGCAGATGTTTTGCCATAAGGCGTTGCAACACCTCATCATAGGCCATCAACCAATCTTGCGGATTTTGCTCCTGCCAGCCAGGCGCGGGACTTTGCGTCGGATAGGGAGCATACGCCGTGTCTAAAACGCTCCCCGCGTCATCCACCACCACCCCTTTCATCCCTTGCGTTCCGACATCGAGCCCAATATATGCGTCCATACTTCTTCCTCCCTTCGCGTCTGACCATGCCGCTTCGTGCTCTATCGATCTTTGTACACTCCATGCATAACCTGAGTCTTAAATCCGGGCAATAACGGCGTCACACGCAAGAGCCGCCGCCCCGCGGACTGCGGCATCTTGATAATGGGGCGACGGCGTGACGATAAGGTCTTGGGTTGTGGCAGAAAGTCCTGCCTGACTAAGCACTGCCATCATTTCGGGTTCTAAGAACTCCCAAGCTTCGACCATCCCATTTCCGACCACCAGAGTCTGGGGGTTCAATAGGTTTGCAATATTGATGATCCCTTGGCCAAGAGAACGGCCTACCGCGCGTAAAGCCTGACGCGCGCACGGCGCCCCCTGCCGCGCCTGTTGTATTGCCCAGTGCGTCAGGTCCCCTTCGTTGACGGTGAGTGCAGGCGTGCAGCCACTCATCATTCTCTGCAAAGCTTTTTCGGAACTATACATTTCCCAGCAGCCATGGTTGCCACACGTACACAAAGGCCCCGCAGGGTCTAAGACCATATGCCCCATTTCTCCGGCCATTCCTTTGTGTCCCCGATACACGGCACCATTCATCAACATCCCGCTGCCTAAGCCATAACCCACACTCAAATAGACAGCATGATCCACATCGCGCAAGATGCCGTGTCCATGTTCATAGGCTAAGGCCGCATTCGCCTCATTATCGACAATAATTGGCACGTGAACACAGCTGGCGAGACGTTCTTGCAAAGCGAGCGGTGCCCATGTCATATTGGGTGCAGCCACGACCACGCCTTGCGCGAAGTCGACCCAACCACTGATGGCAATGCCTACCGCCATCAATCCATAACGGCTCTGAGGTAGATGGGTTCGCGCTTTACTAATGAGGGCACATAGGGCCCTAATCAGGTCGTCCCCCGCCGCTGCTACGCCAGACTCCTCAAAGGTTGCCACGACATCTCCCATCAAGTCGGTCACGATCAACCGCACGATACGTGGTGCCACTTCTATTCCCAGCACAAACCCTGCTGACTCCTTAAACGCCATGAGCATGGGTTTTCGGCCCATTTCTGCGGTCCCTAAACCCACGGCACGCAAATAACCTTCGGCCACTAAATCGTCGACGACTTCTGATACAGTCACCTTGCTTAAACGTGTCAAGCGTGCCAATTCCGCTCGCGACAATGATCCGTAGCGTCTCATGATATCGACAATGACCTGACGATTATGATGGCGCAACGTGTTAAGGTCTGCTCGGGTTGGGCGTGTCATGCATGCCTCCTTCGTAAACAGTCCTAACTATCTGCTGATGCCATCCTACCATGGACAAGACATGGTCACAAGCGATGATTACGTCAGCGCCTGACTCTTGCGTTCAAAATAAGCATGCAGACGATAATCGGCAATTTGCTCGGTCCAATTCGCTAATATCGTGAGTGTCCGAGCATCCGCCGCCCCCACACGAATTTGCAGCGTATCGCCGGTGAGCTGCACCCATCCCGCACTGCTCTGACTCCATTGTTTCATTGGCATACGCTGAATCAAATTCGCCATGCGTTCCGGGTGATAGGTTCTAAGGGGCATCGTCGTTTTGTCGGAAAAGTCTATGCGCATGCGGTGGGGCTCGGCCGTCAGATATTGGTGAAAATAAGCCGCCACATCTCGCGCGGTCACGGGTGCGGCCCACTGCAGCGGGCCACGCGCCAACATAGCCTTAAGCAAAACCATCTTATAGCTTTTCACCATCAGCGTGGATTCAACTTCGAGCAACCATTTCTGATATTTATCCCAGACCTGAACTTCGTCTGGCGTTAAGACACCTAACAAGTATTTCAGCCCAATATACGTGCCAAATTCCTGATGTACAGCGGTCCCTGGCACACCGGATTGCAGGTGAAACTCTAAGTACGTAGGGGGACGTCCCAAATCTTCTTGCAAGTGGCGATAGGCATCCATCACGAGTTGCTTTCGTGGTGTTTGCTGGCGCATCATGCGCTCAAGGACATTAAGACTTTGCAAGTCCAAATCGAACCGGCAATCCGGGGGCAATTGCCGCCGGATTGCCGGGAGTCCTGACGTGACTAAAGCGGCGGGGTTTTTGATGCCTAACCACGTAAGTTTGGCCTCGACATTACGGTAATTGCCGACTAAATCGATGATGACACAGTGCGTTTTGTTTAGCGCGCGCCTTAGTCCTCGTCCCAACTGCTGAATAAACACAATCGATGAATCGGTAGGCCTCACCAGTAAAATGGTATCGACCGCAGGAATATCTACACCTTCATTAAAGAGGTCGACACTGAAAACAATATCCCACTGCCCTTGCATGAGTTCCTGAATCACTTGATGGCGTTGCCCCAATCCCGAACCAGCATAAACCCACGTGCTGCGCACTCCCCGTTTGGCAAACTGTTCGGCCAAGAATTCGGCATGGCGGATAGAACTACAGAACCCAAGTGTACGTGTTTGATGATAGGCCTGCCATGCTTGATAGACCGCAGCAACATGGGATTCCGATAACTGGGCACGCAGAAGATCGTTCGGATCATAATGGGTGCGGCGCCACCGCAGTGCGCTGTAATCGATCGGATCATAAACCCCCACATACCAAAAAGGCGACAACCATTGACGTGTGATAGCATCGGGCAATGATACCTGAAACGCCACATTCCCATCGCATAGCGAAAAGATATCGCGTCCATCTGTCCGGTCAGGTGTCGCCGTAAGCCCTAATAAAAATTGGGGGCGAAAATACGTTAGCAGCCGTTGATACGATGCGGCTGCCGCATGATGAAATTCATCAACAACCATGAGATCAAAGGCCGTGGGTGAAAATTGCCGGCGATGCTTTTCGCTTGCCAACGTAAACACCGAAGCAAAAATACTCTCACGTCCATCATCGTGCTTTCCTGTATAGACAGCAAATGACCGCTGGTGCATCACGGACTGAAACGTCGCCAATGCCTGGCGAAGAATTTCATCACGGTGGGCCACAAACAAAATACGGCGAAACTGTTGGGCAAAAAATGCTGCCAGATACGTTTTGCCGAGTCCCGTAGGCAATACCACCAAGGCTTTAGAATAGCCTTCTTGCCGCGTGTCTGACAATGCGGCAAGTGCTTCCGCTTGCACTGGCGTTGGCAAGAGCGTCGGCGTTACCTGCGCATCAGGTGAAGGACTCTGAGCCATATCTTCCGGATCGAACATCAAGGTCAATGCCTCGCGCTCAGTCCACGTCGCCAGATGATCTGGATGCTGCTGACGAAATTGATGCCAATCCTTCACATAGTGTGCCAGAGTTATCGCATTAAGAGGCACGGTGCGATCCGCGTAGAATAACCGCATAAAATGTTCCACAGCTTGCGTTGACCGGTCGTAGGCTAAAAGATTCCATTCGATCCCACTCGTCATTGCCGATTGCGACAGATTCGACGACCCCACGATCATCGTATCCGCCGCGTTCGCATGTTCAAAGAGATAAGCTTTAGCATGAAAAGATTGGCCTTGGCTCTTCCATAGACGCAGTTCCGCGTTCGGCAGTGCGTCAAGCAGCTGGGCCAAAGCCTCGGGCTCCGTGACATAAAGATAGTCGCCCACTAAAATTTTGATATCGGTTCCGGCCGCTTCTGCGGCTTTCAAATCGCGCAACAGTAGCTCCACCCCAGACTGCATGGCAAATGCAACCAGCCAATAAACCGCTTGGGCTTCTTTCAACTGGGAACGGATAACCTTCACTAAATTTCGGGTTAAAAGCGTTACATCAGTCATCGACATCGATTAAAAAGATGCGGTCTTCAAACCCCCCGCGCATGTGATGTTTCTGGTTTTGAATCGTAAGCAACTGTTCAGGGGTGGCTCCGTGCTGTTTTGCCAGGGCCCACATGACTTCTAGCATATCCGCCAGTTCTTCTAACGCTTCCACATCGGTCGTTGCGCTCGAATATTCTTGCACTTCTTCGTGCAACTTGCGTTGCAGCATGAGTCGCATTTCTTCATCGTTGAGTGTCCGAATGCGGCATGTTTTTCCCGCTGCTTGAATGATGTCAGGGATTTTATCCCGAACCAACTTGTTATACGTCGCCACCGCAAATCCTCCTAACCGCCGATTACCACTCTATTCGTGGCACCCCGCAGGTTTTCCTGCTCGGTACCACTCGGTATTTGATTGGACTTACAGTGCGGCTGTAGTGGCTAATGTGCGCACCATAATCTTGGCATCTTCCAACCCCTCCCGCAATGCCTGGGCTATGGACCGTGCCCCAGGTGTGTCGCCGTGCACACAAATTGTGTCCACCTGTACGGGCAGATGTTGACCGGAGACGGTTGGGATAGCTTGATCTTGCACCATCTGCACAGCACGCGCCACGATTCGCTCCACATCATGGATAACGGCATGGGAATAAGAGCGCGGCACTAGCTGTCCGTTATCCAGATATTCACGGTCCGCGTATACTTCGTGCGCGACCCGCAAACCCCTTGCTTCCGCCGCACGCATAAGCTCTCCCCCATAAGCGATAACGATGAGAGAGGGGTCAAATGCCCAGATGGCATCCACAATCGCTTGCGCTAATTGAGCGTCTGTCACCGCCATATTGTTCAGTTGGCCATGTGGCTTGACATGCTGAAGAGATAGCCCCTGGCTCTTCGCTACGCCATAGAGGCTGCCTATTTGATACAGCACGTCGGCATAGGCTTCCTCATACGTCAAGGTCATGTTTCGACGTCCAAACCCTACCAAATCCGGAAAACTAGGATGCGCACCCACCGCGACGCCGTGGGTTTTGGCTAAGGCTACTGTACGCTGCATGACCTGCGGATCTCCGGCGTGAAATCCACATGCCACATTCGCCGACGTGATAAAAGGCATAATGCCGGCATCATCTCCCAAATGGTAGACGCCAAAGCTTTCGCCCATATCACAGTTGATATCAATAGTATCCCGCATCATATAGCCCCCTCTTTATTATCTCTTTGAATAACTATCCGGTCACCGGCAATCCTAGGCCTTATGGTATGCTGAGAGTAAGCACGTCCTACCCCTTTGCATAGGAGGCGATCCCCATTCTTCCCCTGCGAGAAGTCCGGTTGACATGGCCTACACCACGCCCATCAACGTATCCATGGAATCTGACCGTCCTCAAACACTTAAACGTCCTATCCTTTCCGACAGCGGTCACCTTCTTCATTGGGGATAATGGAAGCGGCAAATCTACAATCCTCGAGTCTCTTGCCATAGCTTCCGGGTTTAACCCCGAAGGCGGCAGCCGCCATGCCGCGTATCACGCCGCCCATACCGATGGGCAACTGTCCCAAGCTATGCGTCTAACATGGAACCATAAGGCGTTACACGGCTTCTTCTTTCGGGCAGAAAGTTTTTTCAGCTACGCCAGCTATCTGGAAGAATTAGAGGACGACAGCGTCTTTGCGTCATATGGCGGCAAATCTTTCCATCAGCAGTCGCACGGGGAATCCTTTTTATCCTTATTTCGCAACCGATTGCAACCGTTCTATCAGACCTACTCGAACCTGCTCAAACAGGTTCAAAGCTGATTTCCTGCTTCGCTGAGGCCGGTTTCACTCCAGTCTTACGAC
>NZ_NWUL01000032.1:0-72504 GCF_002903155.1 Sulfobacillus sp. hq2
ACCCCCGAGCAGACGAATCCTGTGAGGACTGCGGGTCCCGTTAGGGGCCGAGAAAAGCCGAAAGAGATTATCGTAGGTTTTTTTAACCAGGTGTTTGTACAATTATTCACATGCTGGCATGAAAATTTATTTTCTGACAAGGCAGGAATTTATCGTCCGATGTCGAAAGTTGAAGGGTATCATTATTTCCATTAGACGCCTTGCTGAGGATTGCCCCGAGACGTCTTAGAGCACTTATTTAATTTCAGATAATTGCTATTTCTGTCACTCACAGAGGAGGAAACACGTGATTAATTTAGAGCGGGGCTTGAAACGTGAATTATCCTTTCTCGATCTGACCATGTCCTCGCTGGGGGCCATTATTGGATCCGGATGGTTATTTGCGGCCTTTACGGCGGCGTATTTGGCGGGACCGTCATCGATTTTTAGTTGGATCATTGGCGGTGTGATTGTCTTGTTCATTGGCTTGGTTTATGCCGAATTAGGTTCGATGATTCCGGAATCGGGGGGCATTGCGCGCTATACGCAATACTCGCATGGGCACTTGACGAGTTTTATCGTCGGGTGGGCCGCGGTGATTGCATATGCCTCTGTACCCGCCGTGGAAGCCGAAGCGACAGTGCAGTATATGAGTCATTTTTTCCCGGGACTGTATGTCAAGTCCACGTTGACTACGTCGGGCTTGATTTTCGCCGCCCTGTTGATTGTGGCCTTTTTCACCGTGAACTACTTTGGGATTAAGGTGTTTGCACGGATTAACACACCGCTCACGATCTGGAAATTCTTGATGCCGACGTTGACGGTAATTGTGTTGGCCATTGTCGGGCTGCATGGCGTCAACTTCAGCCACATTGGGGGCTTCATGCCGATGAAATCGTCGGGAATGTTGGGCGCGGTCGCGTCGGCCGGGATTGTGTTTTCCTACTTGGGCTTTCGGCAAGCGGTGGACTTGGCGGGAGAAGCGAAAAATCCCCAACGGGACGTGCCTCGCGCCTTGATTGTGTCGATTGTGATCGGCATTATTCTCTACACCTTGTTGCAGGTGGTCTTTATCGGAGCGCTCCCCACCTCGGTCCTCGGGAAAGGCTGGGCCGCGATTGCGTCCAATGCGCAAATTGCAGGGGCGCCGTTTGCCCAGTTGGCCATTTTTGCGGGCTTGTCGTGGTTGTCGACCCTGCTGTTTATTGATGCGTTCTTGTCGCCCGCTGGCACGGGCAGTATTTATCTGGCTTCCACGACGCGCGTCTTAGACGCGCTGGGCCGCAATGGCTATTTGCCCAAGGGCTTAGCGAAAATCAACCCCAAGACGGGGATTCCCAGCATTGCCTTGGTGGTCGCGGCCATCATCAGTTTGATTTTCTTGGCCCCGTTCCCGGCGTGGCAGTCGCTGGTGGCGATTGTGTCGGGAGCCACCGTCTTTACCTACATGGTGGGACCGATTTCGGCCGCCGTGTTTCGCCGCACGATGCCCAATGTACCGCGGCCCATTCGCTTAGGCGGCTTGTCGTGGATTGCGCCGGTGGCGTTTATTGGCGCGTCCTTGATTATCTACTGGGATGGCTGGGTGGCCGACGAGAAACTCTTGGGCATTATCTTGATTGGCGTGGCCCTGTATTTGATTATCAGCGCCATTGTGCCGCAGACGATTGCGAAGCCGTCGGCACAGTCATTTAAGTCCAGCGTATGGATGGTGTTCTATCTGCTATTCATGCTGGCGATGTCTTATTACGGCTCGGGTGTCTTTGGAGCCCCGGCTAACCACGGCAAGGGCTTTATTCCGTATCCGTGGGACTTGGTAGTGATTGCGGTCGTCTCGTTGCTGTTTTACTACTGGGGGGTATCGAGTGGCTACCGCAGCAAAGCGGCGGATGAAGTGTTGGAAGCCCTCGAGGAAACCCGCGAGACGGGCGCGTTATAAAGGCAGTCCCGAAAGGCTAGCAATCCCATTAAAACAAAAGGCGGCTCGTTATGAGCCGCCTTTTGTTGACCGGCGTTTTGGTCATGGAAGCGCTTGGCATTATGACGCCTAAAAGCTTGAGCGTGTGAGAATTATGTGGATAAACCTGTGTGGAATTGTGGATAACAAGAAAACAAGTGTTTTGGTGATCCCCATATCGTTATGACCAACGCGCTTAAAAACGCTGCGCGAAGACCTTGTGGCAGGCGTATAATAGGGCCAAGAGGTGCTCAAAAAAGGAAGCGATAACATGGATGATTTGTTGTCTCCGATGCACATCATTGTGCTGTTAATCGTAGCTTTGCTGATCTTTGGGCCCAAACGCTTGCCGGAAATTGGGGGCAATTTAGCTAAAGGCATTAAGGAATTTAAACGCGCGATGAATGGTGACGCCTCGTCATCGGAAAAGCCCTTAGATTCCTCTCATGATCGTTAACGCATAATTTCGGGAACGCGCATACCGTATCTCAGAACGAGAAGCGCCACGCCTAATTCTTGGCGTGGCGCTTGTGTGTTGCATAAGCTTAGGAAGCGGCCGGGGATGACGGTGCGTGACTCCAAGAGCCATGGTAATGCATATGTCCCATGGGTCCGGAATGCGTGACCATCTGATCAATTAGGGTGCTGAGATGTGACTCCATTTGAGTGGCCTGGGTTTGAGTCAGTTTGCCAGCGGAGACGGCGGACTGAATCTTCGCCTGGGCGTCTGACAATAAGGTGCTTTCCAAGGCACTGGCGGAAGAGCCGTGGTCTTGGGCAATGGTGGCTAGACTCTGGCCCGCCTTGAGATCAGCCTTTAAGGTGCTGGTGGAGATGTTGAGATCCTTAGCGATAGTGGACAAGACGGCGTGGCCCATCATGCCAAAATGGTGAGGACCATGGCCCCAAGCACCGCCCTTGGGCATCATGCCGGTGCGAGTCACCATCTGATCAATCATGGTGCTGAGATGTGACTCCATTTGAGTGGCCTGGGTTTGAGTCAGTTTGCCCGCAGAGACGGCGGACTGAATCTTCGCCTGGGCGTCTGACAATAAGGTGCTTTCCAAGGCACTAGCGGAAGAGCCGTGGTCTTGGGCAATGGTGGCTAGACTCTGGCCCGCCTTGAGATCAGCCCTTAAGGTGCTGGTGGAGATGTTGAGATCTTTAGCGATAGTGGACATGACGTTACCCATCATGCCGAAGCCGCCACGGTGATTCCAAGCACCGCCTTTGGGCATCATGCCGGTGCGAGTTACCATCTGATCAATCATGGTGCTGAGATGTGACTCGATTTGAGTGGCTTGGGTTTGAGTCATTTTGCCCGCAGACACGGCGGCTTGGATTTTAGCCTTCGCATCTGACAGTAAGGTGCTTTCCAAGGCACTGGCGGAAGAGCCGTGATCTTGGGCAATGGTGGCTAGACTTTGGCCCGCCTTGAGATCAGCCTTTAAGGTGCTAGTCGAAAGGTTTAATGCTTTGGCGGCGTCTTTCATCCATTGGCCCCTAGGCCCGAATCCGTCACGATGTCCCCAATGAGCCGGGCTATTTGATCCCGATGCCTGGGCATTGGCTGACAGCTCAATATTTTGAAGCGTCGATGCACTATGTGTTCCTCCGTGCGCAGTCACCGCCAGGCCGGCGCCTCCCGCGACTAAAATGCCTGCCGCCATGATGGTAATCGGTTTCAACATGCTGTGTCACTCTCCTCAACAACATTTGGGGCTCACTTGACGTCCCATTGATAGTAAACCCAAAAGGTGTTTCCAAGTTGTTACGCGCATCTGAAGAGTTCCTGAGAAAGTTTTGTTATCGAATAATTGTTGGATATGCAATGACCGTAATAACTGGGAAGAAAAAACGCTAAGATGAAAGAATAGAGAGGGCAAGATTTCAAGGGGTGAAAGGCTGCTGATAACGGATACGGTGATTGATATGCAGGCCTGCAGTAAACACTATGGTCAGCACGTGGCCGTCTCGGATGTCACGCTGCGCATTGTTAGAGGGCAGGCAGTAGCCTTGTTAGGACCAAATGGCGCGGGCAAAACGACAAGCCTTGCCCTGATGATGGGCTTAACATCGCCGAGTCACGGTTCAGTGCGGCTTTTGGGTGCGCTGCCGGCTTCGCCCCAAATCCATGCCAAAATTGGGGTGATGTTGCAAAATGTCAGCGTGCCGGACCGCTTGACGGTGCTCGAAAGTGTGAATTTGTTCCGGGGCTTTTATCCGCATCCTCTGCCTGCGGCCGAAGTTCTCGAAATGGCGGGCCTAGAAGAGGATAGACGGCAAATGGCGTCTCGGCTCTCTGGGGGTAAAATGCGGCGCCTGCAGTTTGCCTTAGCCATGGTGGGCAATCCTGACGTCCTCTTTTTGGATGAACCGACGGTCGGGATGGACGTTCAATCTAAGCGCTTATTTTGGGAAATGCTGCGTCAATTTGTGGAGGACCAGCGCACGTTGATCTTGACGACGCATGATTTGCATGAAGTCGACCAAATCGCGGACCGGGTGGTCGTGTTGAATCGTGGACGTATTGTCGCGGATGCATCTCCTGAGCACATTAAAATGCAAATCGGTGGGCGTCAAGTCTCATTTGTCATCCAAGACGCATCGCGCACGGTAGATTTGCGGCACTGGCCGGACGTGACGGAGGTCCAGATAGCAGGGCGTCACGTCATCTTGCAAACGCAAAATTCGGATGCCGTCGTCAAGCGCCTTATCCAAGAGGACTGGCCTGTCAGTGACCTTATGATTACCGGTGTTGGATTAGAAGAAGCCTTTGTTCGCTTAACGGCACGGGAGGGTGAGCTGTGAGAGCCTTATGGTCACAATGGAAAATGGATATGCTGCGTACGGTGCGCGACCGGCGTGTCTTTTTATTGACGATGGGCATGCCGATTGCCTTCTATTTCATTTTTATTGACGAAACCAATCCGCATCTTTCGGCTTCGGCACCGTTGTGGAAAGGATATTTTATGGTATCGATGGCGGCATTTGGGGTAGTGGGTTCGGCCGTCAATACCCTTGGAGTACGCCTTGCGGCGGAACGCAAGAGTGGGTGGGTGCGGTGGTTTAAAACGACGCCTTTGTCGCCCGTCGCTTATGCCCTATCGAAAATCTTGACGCAGCTAGTACTGTCTTTACTAATTGTCGCGGCGATTTTTGCCGTAGCGCATTTTGACCAAGGAGTCACTTTAAAGGGGGAAAAGTGGGCAGAAATTTTAGGGTGGTTGTGGATAGGGTCGATTCCTTTTGCGGCATTAGGCGTGGTCATAGGGTTTTTTGGGAACGCCGCTCAAATTTTGGGCACGTTGGTGTATTTGACGCTATCTTTTTTAGGCGGACTCTGGACTCCTATTTCCACAATGCCTTCTCCCTTACAACCGGTAGCCCGGCTGATGCCGACCTACCGGTTTGCCGCACCCGCTTGGGCTATTTTAGAAAACAAGCCTGTGGCAATCAATGATGTGCTGATATTGGGGGTGTACGCCGTTTTGTTTATCGGATTAGCGGCCTTGGCACAAAAATGGCAGGATGCGCGTCCTGACTTGTGAGCGAATTTTAGGCTTGGGGCACAAACAGGAAGGATTAGGAAAATATTTTCGATTTCTTGTTACCAACAATTCGTGTCTGTCGTTATGGTAGGTATAAAGCGAGCAAAGGAGAATGGCTATGCGTGAAAAGTATCCCATTTGTCCTGAATGCGGAAATCGGTGGGTGGGGCGGCTGACGGCGCCCGGCTGGTATTTCTGTTCGACCTGTACCGTGGAATTTAAACATGATGACGATGGCACGATTGTCTATACGATTACAGCGGAAGGGATTAGAAAACGCGCGCATCGCAAGCGCCGCCAAAGCATGCGCTCGCAAGAGCTGTCTCCGACCTAGTTCGAGCCTCACCGCGTAAATTTCCGGAGCCTTTTATGCTGCGGCTATTTCACTATGCCCGTCTATCTTTCTTACAACCCGTGCCTTATGGAGGAAATGAAAAGCAAAAGCGCCCCACTTGTGGAGCGCTTAAGTTTTGATCTTTTCACCCGATGATTGGTTGCACATTCTTCGATATTAGTGGGCTGTTTTCGTGAAATCTGAGCGCAACGTGCCCGATGTGGAGTGGTGCATAATCAGCCAGGTGGCAATGAGACCGCAGGCGCCCATGGCGAGCCACAATACCAGATGCCCAGCATCGGCTAATAACACGCCGCCTAAAACGGGACCAATGACCATGCCGAATGCGCTAAAGAAGCTGCCAGCACCTTGATAGCGTGCCCCATAGCCTTTGGGGGCTTGCGCTGCATATTCTGTAGGGGGCAACGGCTCATAGATGAGTTCACCTAGCGTCACGATGACAAAGGCGGCGACAATGAGCATGATTTCAGCGGACATGCCCAGCAAAATCATCGCAGCGGCGTACAAGATGGCGCCTAACCCCATCCAGAAGCGACGGTTTCCATGGCGCAATACACGAGACACAGGCCATTGCAATACCGTAATGAGAGCGCCATTCATAGCCCATAATAAGCCGTACCAGCGCAAGATGCCCACCGTATGCTCCATTTCCATGGGGAGCGTCGACATCAGCTGGCTATAAATGATGCCAATAAGGGTGCCGCCTAAGGCGACAGACCAAAATCCCGACTGTTTCCACGGCGGGAAATACAGCCACGTGCGCCAAATGGAGACATGCGCCCTTGGAGAATCCATGGGACGGGCGGGCACGATCTGGGGAATACCGCGGGTCAGCACGAGGCTGCTTATGACAAGGCAAATGGCATCGATCCAGAATATCCATTGAAATTGATAGAGAGCCAAAGATAAGCCGACCAGAGGCCCGACAATAATGCCGGCATTTTGGGATAGGAGCAACAAGCTATATCCTTGGGTTCGGTGTTCAGGCTTGACCTGGAGGGTCATGGCGTGAATTACCGCCGGGAATGCGGCTCCGACCATCATTAAGGTGAGACCGTAAGCAATGGTCCACACCCACACATTATGCACGAGACCAGCTGTCATCACGGCGATAGCGGCAATCGCATAAGACACCACTGAGATTCTGCGTGGTCCAAAGCGGTCGCTTAGGTAAGCAGCTGGCAATTGCCCAGCGATGTACCCGATGCCCGCAATTCCCATTAACAGTCCGGCATGAGCCATAGAAAGATGCAAATCACGTGTTAAGTAAAAGACGACAAACGGGTATAAGAAGCCATCCCCGAGGGCGTAGAAGAATTGGGCAACCACAAGGGCCCACATATTATCACTACTCCAGATTCATCACCATCCTCATGGAGGATTGTTTTTTGTGCTTTGTTCATCGACTCGGCACATCTGTAGCGTAGCCCTTCGCATCCCTGTCAGGCAAACCACAAAAACCCCAGATTTTCAAGAAATTCTGCTGCAATTTATTACCATTCGCATTGCCTGTGAAAGGCCCCTAGAAATTCATCGGTTTAAGCTGAGATGCTCTATTTTTAACCTTGTCCCATAAAATATAAAGAAGTTCCGTTAACCGGCTAGCCTTGGGGATGGCTTTGTGCAGGTCATTTTTATCGGTCTCCTCGGGAACCCAGGGCTTGTGCGCTGACCCAAGAGGAAAGAGGTTTGGCATTGTCTTAGCTGTCGGTGATTGGTTTTAGGCGTAACGTAACAGCTTCCCCCCCATATGAGCAGAAGAGACCTCTGCGGATTCTCGTGGTGAGGACCGGCAGGGGTCTCTTCTGGGCAAACGTGGCTATCTATTGGGCGTTATCAATGAGCTCTTCGAGAAAAGGGGGAAGCGCAAAGGCTGCCTGGTGTATAGCAGGCGAATAATAGCGCGTCGGGTAAGAGCATGACTGCAGCGGTTCCGACAAGTCGGGACCAAGTGATCCGGCGGTAAAGGTAAAAATGCCTCCGGGGTAGGTGGGAATCGTGCACCAGTAGACTTGGCGTCTTGGGAAAAGCCGTGCCACGTCGCGACTCACGTCACGGAGTACCTCGGGATTATAAAAGGGGGCTCCGGTATGCTGGACGTAGACCCCTAAAGGATTCAAGGCATTCATGACGTCCTCGTGAAATGCGGGCGTATAAAGAAATTGTCCTGGGCCTTCACCTTCGGGGTCGGTCGAGTCGACCAATATCACGTCAAATTTTTCCTGGGCGTGGGCCATATTTTTCACGTAAGCGGCGCCATCTTGACACAAAATGGTCAAGCGCGGATCATCAAGCGACTGCGTGTGTCCTGGCAGAAAGCGCTTGGCGACTTCGATGACCATCGGATCGATTTCGACCATGACGACGCGCTCCACTTTGGGCACTTTAAGCACTTCCCGCGCAAGTCCGCCATCGCCGCCGCCGACAATGAGAACGCGGCGCGGATGGGGATGCGACAACAACGGCACGAGCGCGAGCATTTCATGATAGATAAATTCATCGCCTGTTGTCGTCTGCATAATTTCATCGAGGACCATGGCGACCCCGAATTCTTCGGTCTCGACAATCTGGATCTGTTGATATTGAGACTTCCCTGCATAAAGTTCTCGAATGACTTTCCATTGCAAACGGTGCCCGGAAGAGGCCGTTTCCTCAAACCAGAAACCCATCAATATGACCTCCCAAAACCAATATCCCTTCGTGTTGACACGCTATTACCATATCATATTGACCCAGACGGTCGACACATCTGGGGTGATAGCGGGCTATGGCGCTTGGTGAGTTTTTCTTGCGAAGAGACCCCAGAAGTCTAGCAATTATGCAGCGATGCATTAAAATAATGCGGGTAGAGAAAGCGTGGCAACCTTTGTCCCTCGCCGCTAATGATCCAATGTCACCTTGCATGAGACTGGGGTTTAGACGTCTTGTGCGGGCTGATGCAATTTATTTTGGTACATTGTTCACGCCGACGAAGGATTCCTTTGAGGCGGGAACGAAAGATGATGCAAGGCATAAGGAAACAACACAGGAAAGGGCCTTTGGGGGGCAGGAAAGGGGCAGTGGTGTGTCGGCAAAAGTCATGATCGGGCTCCATCATGTCGCAAAACACTTTGCTAGTGCGCAAGCGATCCGAGACTTTTCAATGGAAATCTATCAGGGAGAATTTGTCACCCTATTGGGCGCCAGCGGGTCAGGAAAGACGACCATCTTGCGCATGATTGCCGGGTTTGAGTCGGTATCGACGGGTCATATCATCATCGATGGAGTCGACATGACCCAAATGCCCGCCAATCAAAGGCCCGTGAACTCCGTCTTTCAAAATTATGCGCTGTTTCCGCATTTGAATGTCTTTGACAATGTGGCTTTTGGACTCCGGATTAAAAAAGTCCCCGAACAGACCATTCGAACGCGCGTCTATGACGCCCTGGCGATGGTAGGACTCGAAAAGTTTGCGAGTCGCCGCATTCGTCAGTTGAGCGGGGGTCAGCAGCAGCGCGTGGCTATTGTGCGAGCGCTCATCAATGAGCCCAAGGTTTTGTTGCTCGATGAGCCGCTCAGTGCTTTAGACCTGAAGCTGCGTAAGGAAATGCAGCTGGAACTCAAAAGACTGCATCGCGAATTAGGCATTACATTTCTGTATGTCACCCATGATCAGGAAGAAGCGATGAGCCTATCCGATCGGATTGGGGTGCTAGCGCAGGGGGAGCTTTTACAATACGCCAGCCCCGAAGAATTATATAGCAGCCCGTCGTCGCCGGCGGTTGCGGGATTTATTGGTGAGACTAATTTGCTGACGGGGTCCATTGTCGATGTGACGAAAGGCTATACCATTGTGCAAACCCCGTATTTTCTCACCAAAACCCCCATGCGGGCGGACCACGTTTTGGGTGCACCGGTGGTGCTGAGTGTGAGGCCGGAGGCACTGCATTTGGGGGCCTTTGGGGATCAGGCGCTGTGCCGTGGTGTTGTCACCGAACGCATTTTTGGCGGTTCGCTCGTGCATTTGTGGATCCGCGTTGCGCCCGACCTCACCTTGCATTGTGTCAGTCACGGGGTTAATCAGACGTATGCCCTTGGAGAGGAGGTTGATGTGCAGTGGGATCCCAATCATTCCCTCGCGTTTTGCCAGACGGACAAACCGCCATCCAGCACTCTTCCTGGCATCGCCGGCGTGCTTGGCTCAAACGGCAGCGATGGACCATAGTCTTACCCGTGGTGGCATGGATGGTGCTGTTTTTTGCCATTCCTAATTTGTACATGTTGTTTATCAGCTTTATGCAGGTAGGTGGCTATGGAGGGATCGTCTATCACTTTACCCTCGCCAATTATGGTTTGCTGTTTCATTGGGTCGAATTTAAAGTCATTGCCGATTCCTTGTTGTTTTCTTTCTTGGTGACGATATTCTGCTTAGTTGTGGGCTACCCTTTTGCTTACATTATCGCAACGTCCTCACCCAAACGTAAAATTGTGTTGCTATTTCTTGTGATTGTGCCATTTTGGACGAGCTCGCTGATCCGAACCTTTGCCATGATGTTTTTAATTGCAACCGATGGCTTTATCAATTCGGTCTTGCTATCATTGCACCTGATTCACCAGCCGCTGAACATGCTTTATACCATGGGAGCAACCTATGTCGGACAATTTTATAGTATGCTGCCCTATATGATTTTGCCGTTATACGCGTCGTTGCAAGGCATTATGGACCATCCTGAATACATGGAAGCCGCGAAAGACTTAGGGGCAGGCGCGGCTAAGACTTTTTGGAAAGTCGTAGCCCCATTGTCGATTCCAGGGATTGCAACAGGCAGCTTGCTTGTGTTTATTCCCACCTTAGGCACCTTTTTCATTCCGCTATTGATGGGCGGTGGAGGAGTCGTCCTCGTTGGGAATTTCATTGAAAACCAATTTCTTGCGGCCGACAATTGGCCGTTTGGAGCCGCTGCGTCTGCCGTAGTGATTGTCATTACGCTGTTGCTCATCGGGTTGAGCTCACGCTATATGAATAATGCCTTCTTAGAGGAGGAGCGGTAATATGGCTACTGAGGCTCCGCGTGTACGTGGGCGTGAACATCCGTCGTCGCCTAGTTGGGTGCGCCAAGCCATTATCGTCGCGGTCCTAGGGTTTCTTTATGTGCCGATTGTGGTCTTGATTGCGTTCTCCTTTAACAACTCGTACCTCAGCGCCTTATGGACAGGGTTTACCTTTCATTGGTATCATGTGCTGCTGCAAGAGCCCACGCTTCTGCATTCGTTGGTGATTAGTCTGGAAGTGGCCGTGATTCAAACCATTATTTCCACGATATTAGGCACATTGGGCGGGATTGCGCTGCATCGGTACACGTTTTGGGGCAAGAAAGCGTTGATCTACTTTCTGTATGTGCCCATTGTCATCCCGGAAATTGTGATGGCGGTGGCGCTTTTGATCTATTTTCCCCATATTGGCGTGCCGCTTGGCGTTCCTGCTATGGTTATTGGCCAGACGACCTTTACGATTCCCTATGTGGTTTTGGTCGTACGCGCCGCTATGGCGGGATTTGACACCACCTTAGAAGAGGCTGCCAGGGACTTAGGCGCGAGTGAGCTGCAGACGTTATGGACGGTGACGGTTCCTGTGATCCTGCCGGGCATTATTGTGGGCGCGTTGTTGTCGTTCTCACAATCCTTTGATGATTTTACGACCAGCTTTTTTGTGGATGGTTCAGGCAATACGCCGTTACCCGTGCAAATTTATGGAATGCTGCGCCATGGGGTCAATCCGTCTGTCAATGCGTTATCGACGATTATTGTGGCGGCAACCCTTGTTATCGTATTTATCGGGCAAAGGACACAGCGTCGCCGCGCACAGCGCGGCTGATTACAGGTAAGGGGGTGAGGGCGCGGCAACGACATACAGGCGTTGAGGAATAGTCCGCATCAATGTTCATCGACCATTCTATATCATTCTATATATTCCATATAAGGAGGAATTACTCAGTGCGTTTACCGATAATATCAGCGGCCTTAGGCACACTAGTGCTTGCCTCGACGCTTGCGGGATGCGGAAGTTCTACGCCGTCCGCGGCGGGGAATGGGGCGCATACCATTTCCCCTGTGTTGGATGTAGGGAATTTTGCGGCGTATTTGCCGCATGAAATCCTGCATCAGTTTGAGAACAAATACCATGTGCATATCAACTATTCCACCTATCCGAGCAACGCCGAACTGTTGGCGAAAATGCAAGCGGGCCAAGAATTTGATGTCGCCGTGGCCAGCGATTATATGGTGCAGACCATGACCAAACTGGGGCTATTAGACAAGCTCAATTTCAAGGATATTCCGAACTTTAAAAATATCGCGCCGCCATTTCGCAATTTGCCGTTTGATCCCCACAGCGAATACTCCGTGCCGTATTTGTGGGGCACCGTGCCGATTGCGGTCAATACCCACGCTGTCCATGTGCCTGTGACAGGATATAGAAGCTTGCTCAATCCGGTGTTTAAGAACAATTTGGTGGTGGTGGATTCGCCGCGCACTATGGTTGGTATTGCGCTTATGATGAATGGCCATAACCTCAATGATACCAACCTGAGCGCCTTGAATCAGGCCGCCGTCACTTTGGACAAGTTCCGCCCGCAGGTCAAGGTGTTCAACAGCAATGATCCGCATGTGGATTTGCTCAACGGGGAAGCGACAGCAGGGATTGTTTGGAGTGGAGAAGGTGCATTGGCATACAGCCAGGATCCGTGGATTCTGCCGGTCTATCCGAAGTCTGGTGTGAACCGATGGTTTGATAACTTTATCATTCCTACCAGTTCCAAGGCGAAGTACACGGCAGAACTGTTCATTAATTTCTTGCTGTCGCCCAAAATTAGTGCCGAGTTAGAAAATGCCGAAGAATATTCCGATCCCAACACCGCAGCCGATCCCTATATTCAAAAGAGTTTGTTGAAAAATCCGTGGTTGAATCCCCCGCAGTGGGTGATTACGCAGGGGGAAGTCATGAAGGCGATTCCTGCGTCGGCCAATGAGCAGTTCAATACGATTTGGGAGAAATTCAAACAATCCTAAATAGCTCGAGACCCCGCTCAACCCCAAAAGCCCGCTTCGGTCCACTTAAGGACTGAAGCGGGTTTTTATAGAAGTCGCTTATTAGGCGCGTTTAAGGACGGTGGAACGCAACTCGCGTTTAAATAGGGGCATGTTCCATTGGGGCAGTTTCTGAATCCAAGGTTCCGGATTTAACTGCTCAGGCACTAACGCGCCGCGTTCGGGGATATCGCCGGCGAAGAGAAGTTCGGTGGCAATCACCGAAGGCAATCCGGCTTGCCAGACGGTGACGTTGGCTTCCATGTCCCGCCAGCTCGCGGCGTGTGTACCCATTGTGTACAGATACCATTCGACCATATCGCCGTCATAGGTTTGGCCATGCACCCAAGTGCCAACGCACGATGTACCTTCAAAGGCATGCGCTAAATCTGTTGGGGTCGGCAAAAGCGCCGTGACGACTTGCCTAGGCACCACTTTGGTTCCATTAATGTCAATCGCGTCTTCGGAGTCCAATCCTAACGTCTTAAGCACTCGGAGAATATTGATGTATTCATCAGGCAGCGCATATTTGAATTCGCAGCGGACAAGTTCCTTGTTCGGGAGAAACACCGGCAAGGTTCCCGCTTCTTCGTGCGACACGGAGCGGACGGTCAAGGGGCCTACGGGATCGGGAAAATCAAAGACTTCGATCCCGGTGTCAAGCGCAGTGCCCGTCACAAAAGAGCCGTTGAGGTAACTCAAAGGCGGTTGCAGGCATTCTTCAATGCTCGTGTCTGGTGAGAACGGAAGGGCAAAGGCATAGCTGGCTTTTAACATGGAATTGTCTCCATCATAGACCACAATTTCATCTAACGATGCTAAATGGTCTGAGGCCCAGCGTGCCAGAATATTGGTCACACCCGGATCGACGCCAATACCGAGCAATGCTAAGAGTCCTGCGGATTGAAATTTCTCATGATATTCCCGAATTTGGCGCTGCACGGTGACGAGCCCCGGAAGTTCTACAGGGCCGTCTGCGGCCATATCCATGTAGTGGACGCCTGCTCGCAAGCATGCTTCCATGACGGTCAGATTAAAGCGAGGAATTCCAGCGTGAATCACAATGGCACAATCATCGGGAATGGCACGGTAGACGGCCTCGACATCACGGGCATCTACTGAAAGGGCGCGCACTCTAGAATCATGCAGTTTGGCGGCCACCATCTCAGCGCGGGAGAGTGACAGGTCAGCCACAATAATCGCCTCCACCGCGGGCAGTCGCGTCAAGCCTTTTGCGACAACCTCTCCCACTCCGCCCACTCCCAAAACTAAGACACCACGTTTGTTATCGCCATTCATAAAGTCCTCCTCTTCTACACTCCTTGTGCGCACAGAAAATGGGGCTCGGTACGGTCCAGACACAGAAAATACAAAGCTTCCTGTGGCGCGCTCAAGGAGACAGCCGATACGCCAAAAATTTCCCGCATCGTCAAACGCCCCATCTCCAAATATTTCATCCTTCAGTACATTCGGGGTCCCGAGCGCAAATTCCTTGAGCAACCCGCCCTAAAATTCATAATTTTAATGTTTATAATGCACAGCTTGTGCGGTGAGACTATGGGGCTGTTATCAGTCTATGATGGACTCGGGTAAATGATGACAATGTGATGATGGCCAGGACTAAGCGCTTGGGGGCCTACAGACCTTAGGCGTTAGCTATCTAAGCGAATATAGATGTGCTTGGTTTCCAAATATTCTTCGAGCCCTAAGCGGCCCAACTCGCGCCCGTTGCCCGATTGCTTGTAGCCGCCCCATGGTGCTTCCGAGGGCGCGGGTTGGGAGTCATTTATCCATACGGTCCCCGCCCGCAGTTTCTTGGCCACACTAAGGGCGCGCTGAATATCACGCGTCCACACAGCTGCCGCTAGTCCATACGGTGTGTCATTGGCAAGGGCAATGACCTCGTCTTCGGTGGCAAAGGGCATGACGGCCATAACAGGTCCAAAAATTTCTTCTTGCATGATGCGCATAGAGGGCGTGACATGGGCAAAAACCATGGGTTCAACAAAGAATCCTTGGCGAAGGGCGGGGTCATCCGGAACGGACCCTTTGGCGATACATTGGGCGCCTTCTTGATAGGCGGATTGCACATAGCCTAGCACGCGCGCTTGATGCTCGCGGCTGATTAGCGGGCCCATGGTGGTGGTGGAGTTATCGCCGCTGCCTACTCTAATGGTGGCCAAATAGGCTGACACGCGGGTGATGAAGGCATCGTAAATACTCTCTTGGACAAAGACCCGGCTGCCCGCTGAGCAGACTTCTCCTTGATTCCAAAAGACGCCAAAGCACGTTTTGGCCACGGCTAGGTCCATGTCGGCGTCCGCAAACACAATGTTGGGTGATTTGCCGCCTAATTCTAACGTGACCCGTTTGATGGTATGGGCGGCGGCTTGCTGGATATGGCGCCCGACCTCTAGGGAACCTGTAAAGCTAATCATATCGACATCCGGGTGTCTGACGAGTGCTTCCCCAGCCTCCTCTCCGTACCCTGTGACGATATTTACGGCGCCTGGTGGCAGATGTGCCGCTTCAAGGTAGCGCGGCAGGGCTAAAGCCGTTAAGGGCGTTTGTTCGGCGGGTTTGAGGATACAGGTACAGCCTGCGGCCAAGGCCGGCGCGATTTTTTGAATGGCCATGAGAAACGGATAATTCCACGGCACAATCAATCCTGCCACCCCAATGGGTTCTTTGACCACTAAGCTCATGGCTCCGGGGCTGGCGGGGGGAATGTCGCCGGCGATTTTCGTAATCCACCCGCCATAATAAGACAAGATAAAGGCTGCTTCATCAATGTCCGCTAGGGCATCGTTTAAAGGCTTGCCGCAATCTGCGACCTCCATTTCGGCTAAGCGTAGGCGGTCTTGGCGAATCATCTGGGCTAAGTCAAGCAGCATTTGTTCTCGCTCGCGCGGAGCAAGACCTGGCCAAGCCCCCGTGTCAAAGCATTGGCGGGCGGCCTGTACGGCTTGATCAATATCATGGGACATGCCCCGGGGGACGGTGGCAATGACGCTACCCCGAGCGGGATCGATGACGTCAATGGTGGCATGATTCGCCGCGTCAACCCACTTACCGTTGATATACATGCGCTGATAACCATAGGGCATCTGTATTCGCTCCTTTGCCGATTCAAAAAGCTTCTTTAGACAGTCTGTCTTTGGGGAAGATTCGCGCTGTCTCGTTGAAATTCCTTGAGGCAGGATGAACAACGACGCGGCATGGAATGCATCTTGACGCCCAAAACACTTGGCATTTGTGCAAGGCGATGGAATATTGCCTGGAATATAGGGCAGAGCGACGAAGGATCTCATGGTCATTCTAAAGAAATATCTGAATACGTCAGAGGTATAGGGGTGATCGTGCGTTACCACTACAGTCCGATGAGCCAAGAATAAGCCAATATCGCATGATGAGAGAACCAAGAAAGGACGCATTATGGCCAATTATGATCCCGTTGCAGAACACCTGATGCCACGATTTTCTGGCCCTACCACGTTTATGAAACTGCCGTCTTTGGAACAGGTTAACGACCCTGATATCGTTGTCGTTGGCGCCCCTTTTGATGGCGGAACCACCTTTCGGCCGGGAGCTCGAATGGGCCCTAGTGCCATTCGCGAGGCGTCAAGCGCCTTATATCCCTACCACCGAGGACACCGGCAGTTTCTCACCCATGAAGCCGTCGTGGCGGATGGCGGAGACCTCATTGTGGTTCCGGGCAATATCGTCGTGACACTTGTGCGCATGACAGAACAGCTGGACAAGTTGGGAGAGGCCGCGGTCTTGCTGCTCGGTGGGGATCATTCGGTGTCGCTGGCCGCGCTTCGGTCACTAAGTAAGCGGGTAGGGTCTCTCGCTCTCATCCATTTCGATGCGCACCATGATTTGTGGCACGATTCGTGGGGTGAAAAGTATAGTCATGCCACGGTATTTCGGCGAGCAATCGAAGAGGGTTTGATTGATCCTGCATTCAGTCTTCAGGTGGGATTGCGGGGCGGGCTTGACCAAGCGGAGGAGGACCACTTTGGAGAGGACCTACACATTCAACAGATCACAACGGACGATTGGTATGCACACTCAGCGTCATGGCTTGCCGAACAAATTCACAGGCGCGTCGGAACACACGTGGCGTATTTAAGTGTCGATATTGATGTGGTCGATCCCGCTTATGCGTGCGGAACCGGCACACCGGAGGCGGGAGGGCCAAGCAGCTACATGGTGTTGCAAGCCTTGCGCCTCATCTCCGCACCGCTGGCAGGTGCCGATGTGGTGGAACTTAGTCCTGACTTGGATGTGACCCGGACCTCATCATTGTTTGCAGCGACGACGGCCTATGAAGTGCTATTTTTGCTTGCGCGTGCGTGCGGGCGCAATAAAACGAAGGAGACGGTATGAATGCGTGCATCATCAGAAGAGATTGTACGGGAGTCGCAGAGAATCCTTGGGTATATCAAAGCAGATACGCTGAGCGAGGCCGATCGCGACCGCATTGTCGCGGATTCTTTGGAAAACTTTCCGCTCTACGTGACCGAAGCGATTCTGAAAAGCCGCAAATCTTATTCTGACGATTATTCAGTGGCGGAATGGGAAGACGAAGGGGCGGTATTTCGCGACACCCATGGTCATGAATACATTGACTGTTTAGGCGGCTATGGCGTGTATCTCCTGGGTCATCGCCATCCGAAAGTGGTCGAAGCGGTCAAAAGTCAATTGAACCGCTATGCGCTGCACAGCCAAGAATTAATTGATCCGTTGCGGGGGTATTTGTCAAAACTGGTCGCGATGATAACGCCCGGAGATTTGCAACACTCTTACCTTGTCAATGCCGGCACCGAAGCCAATGAAATGGCATTAAAACTGGCGCGGCTTGCGACGGGCAAAAAACATTTCATTGCGATGGAAAAGGGGTTTCATGGCAAAACCATGGGGTCGTTGTCAGCGACCGGCAAAGGATTGTTTCGCCAGCCCTATTTACCCTTGGTACCTGGATTTCAGCATGTGCCTTTTGGCGATGCAGGAGCCGCCGAGCAAGCTATTGTGCAATTGCTGCGCTCCGGTGAAACCGTGGCCGGGATTATTGTGGAGCCTATTCAAGGCGAAGGGGGCGTGAATATTCCCCCGCCGTCATATCTCCCCGACTTGCGCGCGATTTGCGACCGCTATGAATGCTTGCTTATCGTCGACGAAATTCAAACGGGGATGGGCCGGACAGGCAAACTTTTCGGCGTCGATCACAGCGGAGTCGTGCCCGATATTATGACCTTGGGTAAAGCCTTTGGTGGCGGGGTGGCACCAATTGCTTGCATGGTCGCACAGCACCGGTGGTGGGGGAAGATGGAAGACAATCCATTTATTTTGGGCTCCTCGACGTTTGGCGGTAATCCTTTGGTGGCATCCGCCGCGATTGCTGCCATTGAGGTCATCATGGAAGAGGATGTGCCGCGCATTGCCGCCGAAAAGGGCGCATATTTTCTGGAAGGTCTTCAGACCATTCGCGAGCGCCATCCTGAGATCTTGCGTGATGTCAGAGGCCGCGGCCTCCTCATGGGCATGGAATTCTATAATCACGAAACGGGGTATGACGTGGCCAAGCGGCTTTTTCGGAAAAACGTGTTAGTGGGCGGGACCCTTAGCAATTCGCAAGTGATTCGCATTGAACCGCCCTATTCGATTAGCTATCAACAAATCGATTATGTTTTAAATGCGCTGGAAGACGCGTTGCAGGAAAAGGTCTAACGTTCATACGAGAGGCCATAAAATCCTTGATAGAGGTGAGTTTGTGCAGACACGTTGGGGTCCATTTACCAATATGAAGGCCATGGAGAGTGCACCGGATTTCGTGGTCGATACCGCCAAGGGGGTATATGTGTTTGATGAGCACGGCCGGCGCTATCTCGATGCGCACGCGGGATTGTGGCTGGTCAACGCGGGGTACGGACGCAAGGAAATCGTCCAGGCAATGGCCGAGCAAGCTGAGCGGTTGGCATGGTTTCCCTCGTTTGGCGGGATGGCGAATCGTCCTTCGTTAGATTTAGCAGAGCGATTGGTAGAGATTTTACAACCTGAAGGTATGGCGTCCGTGTTCTTTAGCAATGACGGGTCAGAAGCGGTGGAAACGGCGCTGAAGCTGTCGCGATTATATTGGAAGAGCAAGGGACAGCCGCGCAAGACCAAGTTGATTGGGCGGCATCACGCCTATCATGGCGTGACATATGGGGCGTTGTCCGTGGCAGGTATCACCGCCAATCGCACGTTGTTCGAGCCTTTTGTCGGCGACGTCTACCACGCGCCCGCACCTTACGTGTCCCATTGCGCTTTTCATGGTCCAACAACAGGATGCACCTACGCGTGTGTGGCCGAACTCGAACGGATGATTCAATTTCAGGATCCTGACACCGTTGCGGCGTTCATTGCGGAGCCGGTGCAGGCGGCGGGTGGGGTCATTATCCCACCGCCGGACTACTTGGCCCGGGTCAGGGACTTGTGTACGCGCTATCATGTCTTATTCATCGCCGATGAAGTGGTAACGGCGTTTGGGCGCTTGGGTACGTGGACGGGAAGTCGCTACTACGGGATACAGCCCGACATGATGACATTTGCCAAGGGCCTGACCTCAGGATATATGCCGCTTGGTGCCACCGCGGTCAGTGGCGACGTTTTTGACACCATTACATCACAAGCCGCTGACGGTCCGGAATTTCGACACGGCAATACCTACAGTGGCCATCCGGTGGCGTGCGCGGCGGCCATCGCCAATTTGGAAATCATCGAAAAAGAAGATCTCGCCACTAATGCCCAGCATGTCGGAGAATGGATGGGCCAGGAGCTTAAGGTCTTGAGTGAGGCGTATCCCGATGCCGCGCAGTATCCGGGATGCATTGGTTTGTTAGGGCGCATTGAGATTGTGCCGGGGAAGGCCGACAAGCCAGGACAGCGGGCTTTACGCGTAGCCCAAAAAATGAAAGAGCGCGGGGTGATTGTCCGAACGGCCCAAGATATTTTAACGTTGTCTCCCCCGCTTATTATGACCAAGGAGCAAGGCCAAGACATTATTGACGCCTTGCGTCAGGCTTTAGTAGAAGAAATGGCACAATTATGAAGCAGGAGGAGGGCGCATTGATGCAGTGGCATTCGTGGGTTGACGGAGCATGGACGTCTGGGGAGCAAAGCGTAGGCACCGTGATCAATCCGGCCACAAAGGAAACGGTGGCAGAAGTCGCGACGGCAGGGATTGCAGAAGTCAATCAGGCCGTGGCCTCTGCCAAGAAGGCGTGGCAATCGGGTCCATGGCCGCGCATGGCGTTCGCAGAGCGAGCCGCTGCCCTTTTTAAATTGGCGGATGTCCTCCAGAGCCAGGCCGAGGACTTGATTCGCTGGGAAGTGTTGCAATCGGGAAAACCCATAAAGCTCGTGACCTATTCCGATTTTCCCTTTGCGTTAGACAATCTGCGGTATTTTGCAGGCGCTGGGCGCGTGCTAGAAGGTCAAGCGACTCAAGAATATAACGGCGTTCATACTTCATGGATTCGCCGCGAGCCGGTGGGAGTCGTGGCGGCTATTGCCCCATGGAATTATCCGTTGATGATGGCGATTTGGAAAATTGCTCCTGCCTTGGCAGCAGGCAATACGGTGGTGTTAAAGCCGGCAAGCATTACGCCTTTAACCGCGTTATTATTAGGGCCCGCGGCCAAAGAAGCGGGGATTCCTAGGGGAGTGCTTAATATTATCGCGGGGCCTGGGGCATTGGTGGGGGATGCGCTCGTTCGCCATCCTGATGTGGCGATGATTTCCCTCACGGGAGATACCCACACAGGCAGGAAGATTATGGCGCAGGCCGCTTCGCGAGTCAAGCGCCTGCACTTGGAATTGGGCGGCAAGGCTCCGGCGGTGGTATTTGACGATGCCCCTCTTGATGCGGCAATCCACGGGATTGCCGTTGCAGCCTTAGTCAATTCCGGGCAGGACTGTACCGCAGCAACCCGGGCCTATGTTCACCGCAAGCATTACGAACAGTTTTTAGAAGGGCTGCAAGAGGTGTTTGATCAAGCCCGCTTAGGTGATCCCATGCAAAAAGACACCGATTTAGGCCCCTTAGTCTCGCAGGCGCAATGGCAAAAAGTCACGGGCTACATTGAACAGGCTGGAAAACAAGGGGCGCGGATTATCACCGCAGGCAGGCACTTACCAGGCATCGGAACGGGCTTTTATGCGGACCCTACGATTTTAGCGGACGTCGAACAGCATTGGGCCTGTGTCCAAGAGGAAATCTTTGGGCCGGTCATCGCGGTCATGCCATTTGACACGGACGAGGACGTGCTCGCCAAGGCGAATGACGTGGACTACGGCTTGGCCGCCTCGGTGTGGACCCAGGACTTGAACCGCGCGCTCACCATGAGCAAGCATCTAGCCTTTGGCGAGGTGTGGCTCAATGACCATTTGCCGTTGACCTCGGAAATGCCGCATGGGGGCATCAAGCAAAGTGGCTTTGGTCACGATCTCTCGCGCTATGCACTCGAGGAGTACACGGTTGTGAAGCACGTCATGGCAGAGATCCACACCGATGCCATCAAACCTTGGCATTTTACGGTCTTAGGCGACGTACCTGAAGAATAACGGATAGAATGAAAGGCCGATCAGGATGGAAGCGGAGTAGGAATATCCTGCTCCGTTTGGTTTTTAGGGCTAGAGCCCAGTAATTTGCAAAAACACCCCATAAGGCCTTTTATGGCTCAACATTTCGCGCTATTCTGTATTAAATCAGGATTCGTGGCGACAGTATATCGGTGACGCCCTATTAGCGATTTTGGCAGCGTCTTTCGGGAATGGATTCGGGTAAAGAGGTGGCACAGTGGCTACGGTCAAAGATGTCCTAGGCTTGCCCATTTTATCCCAAGCGCAGGTTGTGGCCGGGAATTCGGGGTTGGAGCGGCCGGTACGGCTGGTCCATGTGGTGGATATTCCCGATATCACGCAATGGATCTTGCCACAAATGCTTTTGATGACCACGGGGTATAGTCGCTTTCAGTGGACCAGTATCATTGGGGAGCTAGATGCGCAAAAATTGAGTGGCATTATGGTAGCACTGGGGCCTTACATCCAAGAAATTCCGGATGAGGCGCTGGCGGATGCGGATCGCCTAGGCTTACCGATTATTGTTTTGCCGTGGGCGCTGCCCTTTGTGCGGGTGAGCGAAGCAGTGCACCAATTGGTGATTCAAGAGCAGTTTGCGGTGATGGCCAATATTGACCGCTTGCAAACGCAGATGGTGCGCGTGGCGGTACAAAGTCGGTCGTTGACGCAGTTATGCCAAGACTTGTCGTCGTTATGTGGCCATGCCGTGGACGTTACCGATAGTGAGGGCAATTCCCTGCTCAATCGGGCGATTCCTATGGCGGCCTTTACCCAGTTTCCTATTCAAACCTTTCATGCCCATACGCATTTTCTGCGTGTAGCCCTACCCCAGCCGCTTGAAGATTGGCAAACCCATGTCTTTGAGCATATGGCCTTAGTAACCGGTCTTTGGGTTTTACGCGAACAGGTGGCAGCACGCACGGAAGCGCGTCTACAAAGTTCTGTCTTAGATATGGCGCTGAGTGGCAACGTCACGCACGATCCGGGCTTGGTGGAGCGCGCCAAACTGATTGGATTTCATATGCATCGGCGTCACCATCTATTGGTGGTGGCGGTGGTTCGTACGGGCCCTTGCAAGACCAAACAAGGCTTTGAGCCTGTAACCCATTTGGAAGATCAGCTGCGCCATGTGTTAAGCGAATGGAAGGTCCTGACGACGCTGTCGCAAGAGTATATTGTCGCGGTTTTGCCAGAACAGCCCGCCATCAATTTGGTCTCTTTAAATCATAAAATCCATCGGTTGTTGCGTGAGAACGGGTGTCTAACTGCGGTGTTTTCTGATGCGGTGGAGACGACCAAACTCGCCGAAACATACCGCGCTATCATTCGCGTGATGCCGCGTACGGCGAGAACCGAGGTGATGGACCTAAGTAGCCTCTTATTTCCGCGATTGATTGCAGAATTGCCACCGGAGGTGATGGGGACATTGGTGAAATTGACGTGGGACCGGATTACCGATCCTGTCTTGCGTCTCACCTTACAAGTGCTCGTAGAGCATCATGGATCGCGGTCTGAGGCGGCTATGGCGCTGAGAATTCATCGCAATACCTTGCGGTACCGTGTTCAGCAGTTAGAGCAGATTTTAGAACGCCCTTTAGATCCCGGCTACCTGTGGGAGTTGGGCTTTATGTTTCGTTGGATTCAGAGTCAGGCGCAATCCCAAGGCTAAGGCTTGGGGCTTTGTTTTCCATAAGAGAATTTCCTCCGTCGACAATCAGAATCTGTCCAGTCACGTAGCTGGCTTCAGGGGCCGCTAGCCACCTAATGGCACTGGCGACTTCTTCTGGAGTTCCGGCTCGGCCCACCGGACTATAACGGGCAGCATGGTGTTCCTCGGGTGTTGAAGAGGCAGTCGCAATCCATCCTGGGGCCACCGCATTGACGGTAATGCCCCATGTTGCAGTCTCCAGAGCCAAGGTGCGCGTCAGTCCCACCATGGCGGCTTTGCCCGCCGCATAGGCAGCTTCAAAGGGATTGGTCACGACTGGGCCCGTGACCGATGCCACGTTGACGATGCGGCCGTAGCGCTGAGCTTTCATAACAGGAAGGACGGCTTTACAACATAAGAAGGCCGTCGTCGCATTGCGTGCTAGCCCTTGTTCCCACTCTTCAAGGCTTAGCGTCTCGACCGGTTGGTCACCCATTGCGGTACCAACTTGTGTCATGCCCGCATTGTTAATCAAAATCTCGAGATGGCCAAATGTGGCAAGGGTCTCGTGCACAACGTGCGTAACGGCTGACCAGTCGGTGAGGTCAGCTTCGACCGAAAAAGCGTTGAAGCCGGCTTGACGCAGTTCGTGCGCACGGTCATGAATGCGGGCTGTCGTGGATGTGATAGCGATGGCTATACCCGCTTGGGCCAAAAGCTTAGCGGTGGCAAAGCCAATGCCTTGGGCACTGCCTGCGCCCGTTATCAGCGCGACGGACCTGGGGTACGGCATATGAGTAGTCTCCTTGTCAATAGGCTATGCTCTTCTCTTCACGTTACGAAATACCCCAGAGAACTTCAAGTATTTCTTGAATCTTGTGGGTATCAATCCGGTGCTAGACTCTAAAAAACACGGTGACCTTGTCGCTGAGCCGTTTTTGAGCCCTGTAAAAAATCTGTCGGGATTGATCTCATAAGAGGGATCGTGGATTATAATCAAGAAGCAAACACAATACTGTTTGTGACATGGTACTAGGGGTGCCTAGAGGCTGAGAAGCAACGTGACCGTTGCTAACCCTTTCAACTCGATCTGGATAATGCCAGCGGGAGGAAAGTGCCAGTGACTGCGATTCACCTCATTTCTTAAGGTGTATCCTTTTCTGGAGCCCTCACTCCTTGTCCTTCACTAGGGAGGATGGGATTCATGCAAAATCATTCATCGATGCAGTGGAAACTGCGTGATATTGTTGTCACAGCCGTCTTAGCTACGGCTTGCGGTGCCATCTATCTGGGCTGGGACCTCCTCTATAAATTTGTGCCGAGTACGGTAAGCCCCGTACTAACAGCGGGTTTTAATGGCTTATGGTGGATTGCTGCAGGAATTGTTCCCTATATTGTGCGCAAGCCGGGCGCTGCTGTGTTAGCGGAATCGATTGGCGGATTTGTCGAATTTGCTTTAGGTAGCCCCTATGGGATTCAGGCGTTTACAATTGGCATTGCCCAAGGTCTAGGCGTCGAAGCGGGCTTTGCGTTAGGTCGCTATCGCCGATACAATTTGCCCATGATGCTGTTTGCCACGGCTATGGGTGGCGTCGGCAATTACATCTATTCGTACTTCTATTATGGTGTCAATGATTATACGATTTTAACCCAAGTCGGCTATGTGGTGGTCACGTTAATTAGTGGGGCTATCTTTTCCGGCTTACTGTCCACATGGATCGGCAATGCTCTCAAACGCACCGGCGTCTTGCGCAACTTTGCCATCGGCCGGCAGGCTCAAAATTCGTTATGATGACCTCTTTGTCGCGTCCGGAGCGCCAGCTCGAAACGCCTTTGTTTGCGGCAAGGGATTTGAGCGTTCGCTACGAAGGGCGCTTGGCGTTAGACCACGTTGATTTCACGCTCTACAAAGGCCAATCCGTGTTAGTGATCGGTCCCAGCGGCAGCGGTAAATCGACGCTGGCCATGGTAGTTGCGGGCCTTATCCCCGATAGCGTTGAAGCCCTGGTCACAGGACGGGTGGAACGCGCCCCAGAACTTGAGGCTTCGGGACGCATCGGCTATATTTTTCAAGATCCGGAATCGCAATTTTGCCAATTAACAGCCGGCCAAGAAATTGCGTTTGGATTGGAGAACCAAAGTGTGCCACGAGAAGAGATGGATGGGTGCATTCGTGACGCATTATCACGGGCCCATTTGGCCGTGGCACCGGACGCATACAATTTGACCTTGTCAGGCGGGATGAAACAAAAATTAGCGATTGCGTCGGCGTTGGCGCAGAATCCCGACGTCTTGATCTTCGATGAGCCGACCGCGAATCTCGATCCGCAAGGCACGGCCGAGGTGTTTCATGAAATTCGGCGGCTGCACGGTAGTGGCCGCACCCTCATGGTCATTGAGCATAAGTTTTTAGCATTTATGGATCTCCTGCCTCAAGTCATTCTCATTGGTCGCGAGGGTACCATTCGAGCTCAAGGCCCGACCCGTGAGGTGATCGCAAGAGAATGGCCATGGATGGTGCAAGAAGGTATGGTGCCGCCATGGTGGACCGATGCCCACGGGGCCTGGGGACAGCCTCACACGCTGCAGGCATTGGCGCAAGCCCGGCGCTCCTCAAAAGAACCTGACGGCAGGGACCAAGAGACGTTATTTGCAGCCCGTCAGTTGCGTTATGCCTACGGCAAACGCAAAGCATCGCGAGAGGTGCTTCATGGATTAGATTTTGAGATTCATGCTGGCGAAAAAGTCGTCATTGTGGGGCCAAACGGGTCGGGAAAATCCACGTTGCTCGCCTTGCTGGCCGGATTGACGAAACCCAGTGGAGGAGAACTCGACAGGCCGCAACCCACGGAGATGATGCCGGTACCGGTGGTGTTGGGGTTTCAAAATCCGGAGCATCAGTTTGTCTATGAACGGGTCGTGGACGAACTCGCAGATGGCTATGTCGAGGATGAGACGCCTCCCCAGGTCGGGGCGCTACTACAGCAATTTGGTCTTGATGGCTATGAGCGACATAGTCCATTCGCATTAAGTCAAGGCCAAAAAAGGCGGCTTGCGGTGGCCGTTATGCTGAAAGATGATCACCTAGCCTATGTCTTAGATGAGCCGACGTTTGGCCAAGACGCGCGGACACAAGAAGCGATTGTGAACCAATTGGAAACGCTGCACCAGCAAGGTCGTACCGTCATCATCACAACCCACGATATGGAGCTGGTGGCGCGTTACGCCAGCCGTGTTTTTGTCTTGATGGAAGGGAAGATCGTGTTTGATGGCGCTCCGGCCGATTTATTTGCAAATCCCGCGCTGATGCGCCAAGCGCATCTCGTGCCTGAATTAGTGGGTGAAGAACCCGTGCCGAGCGAAACGGCCGTGGATCCACAAACCCGGGGCTGGAGCCGGTTTGCGCAAGTGCAGGAATCACAAAAACAATCATGGCTGGGGCGGCTCAATCCCTCCGTAAAACTGATTGCGACTATACTAGCGATGGGAATTGCAATGTTTGCGGCAAATATCCCTGAAGCGGTCGCGCTGGCGATTTTTCCCGTGCTCTTGATGTGGTGGGGAGCGCAGTTGACGCTTGGCCAAATTGCCAAACGCATGGCTCCATTTGTAATTTTCTTCGTGTTATATACGTGGACGCTGACCGCGTATTCCCGTGTCGGACCGCATACGCCCGTGTTCTATTTTCTATGGTATCGCTTGAGTTGGACCGGGCTCGATAACGGGCTGATTTTAGCGTTTCGGATGCTCGCTTCCGTCGCATTTGGCGTATTATTTGTCTCCACAACCGATTTAACGGATCTCATTGTGAGTTTGTCGCAAAACTTGCGGGTACCGCCGCGTTTTAGCTACGGAAGTCTGGCGGGCATTCGCGTGTTTCCTCTTTTCGAGGATGAATGGCGCAAGATTCGCCAAGCTCGCCAACTGCGAGGAAAAGCCGGACGTTACCGCCTGACCCGGATTGTGACCTATGCCCTACCTTTATTAAGTCAAGCCATCCGCATGGGAGAACGCGTGTCCGTCGCAATGGAAGCGCGCGGATTTCGTGGGGTAGTGGCAGACAACCCTCAGGCCCGAACGTATTACCGCCGGATCCCCTTGGGATGGCAAGATGGTTTGTACGTGGTGCTGGTATGTGCGGTGAACCTAGCTATTGTGATAGGGGGGCATTAAGGCAGGTGCCGCAGTGTGTGGTCATCTTCTTGTTGGCAAGATCTCGGCTCTATGGACACGTGGTGTGCCACGTGTCCTTTTATTTTAGAGCTCTGCGCGGAACGTCTTGCCTAGCTGGGGTCCCAAGCCAAAATAGTGACGGAAGTTATAAATGAGAGGACTCCAAAGTGCCGGATCGATATGCGAGTCGTCAACCACAATGGTTTCGTGGGCGTGGACCAGGACGGTTTCGACCTGGATAATGGCAAAACGAGTATGCGCGCCTGCCATGTGCAGCGTGACGAGCTTAGCCTCGATTTGGAGTGGGCATTCGCTAATGCGGTGGGGGCGAACCTCGTGTGAAGGCTGAGGCGTTAGGCCACAGACCCTAAACTTGTCGGGTTCGAACCGGAACACGCCCCGCTTATGTTCCGGGACCGGCTGGGCTCCGGTGAAGGGAGCAAGGGCCTCCACCTGCTCCCACAGGTCGGGACTGGGGACGTTCACGACACATTCGCCATGTCGCCGGAGATTGGTTAACCCGTGCCCGCCTTCCCCCAATCCCAAGACAATGCGAGAACCTAATGCCCAGGCTGAGGACATCGGAGTAATGTTAGTACTGCCGTCTAGGTTTAAGGTGCTGAGCAGGACGACCGGTGTCCCGAAATATAAGATCCTTGGATGGACAATCCGCGTGGGGAACTTGGGTTCTAGATGTTGCGTCATGGCAAGACCTCCCTAAGGCTTAGTGGATTCCGCCGCTATTGTAAGACGCAATCTATTCGACTAGTATCGAACTATACATGTTATGGGCCAATGAATGGAGGTATGGAATGACGGTACCGAATTTGGTGGAGGTTGCGTCCTTAATAGGGGATGAATCACGGGCCGCGATGTTGCTGTGTTTGCTGGGCGGCAAGGCGCTACCAGCTAGTGAACTCGCCCGCGCGGCCCATGTGACGCCCCAAACCGCCAGCTCACATCTCGCCAAGATGGTGGCAGGGGGCCTATTGGTCCACGAATCCTACGGCCGGCATCGCTATTATCGTTTAGCGAGCATTGAGGTGGGGTTGGCATTGGAGGCACTCAATGCCGTTGCGTCCCCTAAGCCGATTCGCTCCCTTCGTGAATCGGAGGAATCACGTGCTTTGCGCTTTGCCAGGACCTGCTATGACCATCTCGCTGGGGAGGTTGGGGTGGCGTTAACCGATAAGATGGGGGAACTGGGTCTGGTGCGCTCCCAAGGGCGAGACTTTGTCGTGACGTTGAATGGAACACAGTGGTTTCGCGAATTCGGGATAGACGTGGAAGATCTTGGACGCAGCCGGCGCCATTTTGCACGGCAATGCTTGGACTGGAGCGAACGCCGGCATCATATGGCCGGGGCGCTGGGGGCGGCACTCACTAATCGCCTTATCGAACTCAAGTGGGTCGAGCGAGTTCCCGTGGGGCGCGCTGTGCGCATAACGCCTTCAGGATTGATGGGCTTCAAAGGGGAACTGGGCATACGGTTCTCAATCAGCGGCAGATAACGCGTGCTCGGGAGCCCCTTGGTGATTCAGGTAATGTTCAGCTCACATTCAGGACCGTTTCAGCTTGTCTTGTTAAAATCCCCCGGGAAGAACAAGGGGGAAAGCGCATGAGTGTTTCACGTGTGTTGCATAAATCGTCGTTTAGGACAGGGGCCATGCTTGCCGTTCTCTTTATCGTGGCGGTAACTGTAAGGTGGACCGTCTTGTCCACAGCAGGTCAAATCTTCGGGAATTATGGCTTGCAATCGGCAAAGATGTTTGGGATCGATGCGTCTCGAACCCCAAAACCGAACGTCTTGCAACAATCACTCGCGGTGCACTGGCGATATGACGGAGGCGCCGTTATGAATCCCGTGGCCGTGCGAGGCGTGGTATATGGAGGAACGGTTTCCTCGCCCTTTGAAGTGGTGGCGCTCAATATTAAAAATGGTCATCCGCTGTGGGCTACCCCCGTCAATAATCAGGTCATGACCATGCCGCTTGTCATAGGCAATCGGGTGTTTGTGGGAAAGGGCAATAGTCTATTTCCGGAAGTGCCGCAAATAGGTCAGGCGAATATCCGGGGCACTGGCAGCAGCAGTGTCATGGCCTTATCCGCCAAAACGGGACAAGTGCTGTGGCAAGTTCCTACACAGGGAGAAGATATGCCGACTCCCGTCTATTGGCAAGGGGATTTATATGTTGTCGGCGGATCAGACCAACTCATGGAGATTAGTCCTGTCACCGGCCAAATTCTTCGTACGTTGCCGATTCCGAGTTATGTTAGTATGTCGTCCCCGGTCGTTTCGCAAGGCGTGCTCTATTTTGGCGGTGCCTATCCCTACACGTTTTATGCGGTGAATTTAAGGACATGGCGCGTCCAATGGCAGACACCCGTGTCTGGTGCCACAGGAGCGTTAGATGATTGTCCTCCTTTGCTGGTGGGGCACAACATTTATACCGAAGCCGTGAAAACGGTGGATGGGCGCAATACCTTCTACGCGATCGATATCGATAAAGCGACGGGACATATTCGATGGCAACACGCGTTAGGAACCGGGCCCTTGCCGTATTCGGCAAGTGGAAGAGCAAGCAATGAATCGGGCATTCCCACCTTTCATGCTGGTGTGCTTTATCTTGGCAGTCCGATTACAAAAACACTTTATGCACTTAATGCTCGGACCGGGGCGGTGCTTTGGAGCAATGGGTTGAATCACAAGGGGATTACGCAGGCGCCTTTGTATGTACAAGGACAACTCTTGGTGGGCGATAGCCAAGGCACATTATGGGACGTGAATGCGAAGACCGGGGACGTCTTGCATCAAACAGCCGTGGGCGGAGCGTTTATGCCCAGTGTGCCACTTTTAGTCGGTCAAACCGTCATCGTGGGGACTCGGGCACCTTCTCTAACGGCGTTACCCTTAAAGGCCATTGCGCCCATCTTGGGTGGACATTAGAGGACTTCACTCAAAGCCCGTGCGGTCGTTAATACCTGCTAGACAATCTTATAATCGATAGGGATCACTGCCCTAAATCCTTCAACCTATAGCCAGCGGGTCTCGGTGCAGATCATACAGGCGTGACTTTTTCGTCGCGTCCATTGCGGAACACGTCGCCGTTTTGGTCGCTCGCCGGTGCACATGCTGTGAGGCAGGGATATCACGGGCAGGCGTCATCTCACACGAAGAACACCCCCCAATGATGATTCTTCACCATGCCTTCCCCACGGTTTCGATTCTTCTTCTTTGTTTTTACGTCGGAGACAGCGCGATGTGTTTCAGAGGATGTCGAAGATTCGCGACCCGCTTTTGTCGCGGTTTTGGTGGAATGCTTGGCGAAATCGGTGTACTCGTCTGGCGTGTCATAGCGGCGACTACGCTGTGTGCGTTGTGCCGGCGTCAGACGGCCTGCGTGGTCTTAATGCGAAATGGTTTTTACCGTCACCCCTAATGTCTTGGTAACCTGAGCCGCACTCGTTGTGTTTTCCATAGGCGGAAACTTTCCTAAGACGGGTCATCAATTTCCTTAACACATTTTAAAGATTGGGTTCGACAGCATCATGCAGGACTGTCTTTTGGGTTAGCCGTCATAGCGCAGAGCGTGAATGGGTTCGAGGGCGGACGCTTTAAAGGCCGGATAGAGACCAAAAATGAGCCCAACAGCCGTGCTAAAGACGAAGGCTAATACCAAAGCTGAAGGCGAAAAGATGGCAGGGGTTTTCAAGATGACAGGAACGAGTTGGGTCAGTCCCACCCCAATGGCGGCACCCAAGATCCCTCCCGATAAGCTTAGGACCATAGATTCTATTAAAAACTGCAACAGCACGTCTTCGCGCGTTGCCCCTAACGCTTGGCGTATGCCGATTTCTCGCGTGCGCTCGGTAACAGATACGAGCATGATATTCATAATGCCAATCCCGCCGACAAGGAGCGCAATCGCAGCCGTCCCGGCTAAAAGGTCGGTAAAGGTCGACCGGGTGGCCTGAAGGGTTTGCAAAACTTGGTCTTCAGAAGCCACGCTGACTGCGTTGGCCGATCCCAATGCATTCGTATAAAGGCGGGTCAATTCGTCTGCCGATAAATTCGCTATATTGGGGCTGGGCGCTTGAATAATCAATTCGCTAAGCTGATTGGTGCTAAATAGGAACTCGGAGACTGACAAGGGAATAAAAATGGCGTTGTCTTGACTCGCTCCGGGACCTTGACCCACTGCGTTCAAAACGCCTATGACGGTAAATTGCTGGCCTAATATCATGACCGACGAACCGACCGGGTTCATGCCGTTAAACAAATTGGCTGCTTGGTTGGCTCCTAGCACAGCGACATGCTGAGCTTGCTCAAGTTCGGGCGTGGTTAAAAAGTGTCCCGAAGCCAAGGAGAGGCCGCCGAGCGCAAAATACTTTGGGGTGGTGCCGTCAATGAGGGCGCTGCTTTGATTGTCAGGGGTTGAAATTTTGGCACCGGTGCTCATTACGGGTACGACGTGATCTCCAGATGGTAACACACGTGCCACGGTGGTTGTTTCTGACACAGGGTAGAAAGTTCCCGCTGAAGGTGTGACAAAGACGACATTGGTACCCAACGTTTCAATTCGAGAGGTCACTAAGGACGATGCGCCTTGCCCAATCGCTACGAGTACGATGACCGCGGCGACCCCGATGACCACTCCTAGCATGGTTAATAGTGCGCGCAGTTTGTTGCCTGTCAAGCCCCGAAGTGCTAACGCTACGCCATCGCGCCACATCATGATAGGACCCCCGCCAAGGTGACATGGCCGTCTTCGACGTGAACAACTTGTCGGCATTTGTCGGCCACTTCGTGACTATGCGTCACAATGATGACGGTTTTGCCGTTACGGTTTAACGATTCCAACAACGCGAGAATTTCTTCACCGGTTTGATGATCTAAATTGCCTGTGGGTTCATCGGCCAAAATGAGAGGGGGCTGACCAATGAGAGCGCGAGCGATGGCGACCCTTTGTTGCTGCCCTCCTGACAACTGGGTGGGACGATGATTCATTCGCTTGGCAAGCCCGACTTGCTCGAGCGCTTCTTGGGCCAAGATGCGGCGTTGTTTGGGGGGCGTTCTTCGGTAAATGAGCGGCAATGCGACATTGTCTAGGGCCGACAACGAGGGAATGAGTTGGAAGGATTGAAAGACAAAGCCAATCGTGTGATTGCGCTCATGAGCCCATTCTTCTCGGTTGAAATGGCTCACGTCGTGGCCGTTAAGCCAATATGATCCCTGAGACGGAACGTCTAAACCGCCTAAAATATTAAGCAAAGTGGTTTTGCCTGATCCGGAGGGACCAATGATAGCGGTGAACATGCCGTGGGGTACTTCCAAGTCAATATCGCGCAAGACCGGATAAGTTTCTGTTCCTACCTGATAGGTTTTCGATACGGATACCAAGCGAATCATCATGCTTTTTTTCCTCCTCGTGGGCCTTTAGGATGGGCTCTATGGAGTGCACGTCCCTTCGTTTTCAAGTGTAATTTGCCATTGGAGGCTGTCAGAGTCGCGGTAATGACGCGCATATTGGTCGTTAGATGCTTCGATTTGATCGCTGCGGTGGTCGCGTTCTCTAAGAGGACGCGCACAGGAGTGCGTGTGACGGTATTGTTCGCACCTAACCATTGCACAAAATGGTGTAATCCGTGCGTTTGGATTGCCGATAAGGGAACAAGCAAGGCATTATGCACGGTACGGATGACGATGTTAGCTTGCGCACTCATCCCGTACCGAACCTCTGAAGAATGGGTTAGGTTGACATTGACAGGAAAACTGGAAACTCCATTGGAGTAGGTACCAACGGGGGCAATGTTCTGCACGCTGCCCGCAAGGGTTTGATCGGGGAGTGCGGGTAAACTCAACTGGACCGATTGTCCGAGATGAATCATGGCCACCTGGGTTTCCGGAATGGGCACTGTTACTTGCTGCGCTAAGCTGCTGAGGGTCAGGAGTTTAGCTGGTGAGGAAAGATTGAGGGCGGTGATTTCGCCGGCAAAAGGAGCTTTTACGACTAATCCAGCTAGGGCTTGCTGTTCTTGGGCCAAGGTTTCATCATCCCGCTGTAACTGGGCTCTTGCTTCGGCGGCGGCCGTGGCGTTTTGTGCGGGGCTGTCTTGTGCCTCCGCTTTATCTAGAGCGGCTTGCAACCCGGCAATTTGTCCTTCGTCCCCGACAATTTTTGCTTGCAGGGCAGGGGAAGTGATGGTGAGAAGGAGTGTGCCGGGATTCACGGTCTGACCGTTGACAACGGAAATGGTCTGTACGGTGCCAGTCATGGGCGCTTGAACCGGTTTACCGTCGACCATCGCAATGCTTTGCCCCGCGGTTACCGCAGTGCCAGCCGAGGTCAGTTGGCTGACAATGCCTCCAGCGGGAGAGACAACATTCCCAGCACTTTTATCAGCGGACAGAATCTCTTCGGCTTGGATCAGGTTATCTTGCGCTTGCGTAATGCTGTCTTGCTGCGAAGCGGTATAACTGGATGACGTGAGAAGATTGACCTGTGCGGATTGGGCGGAGACGACCGCCTGTTCGGCGGCCACGGTACTGACGAGAGTGGGATCGCTAAAGGTGGCGAGGGTGGTGCCTTGGGTGACGACCTCGCCTAAGTGAACAGGTACTGTGCTGACCACGGCGTTGCTGGGCACTGCGACCGTATCGGTTTCGGCGGGCACGACCTCGCCGGTGGCGGAATCTGTTTCCGATAACGATCCACGGCGGACCATTGCCGTCAAATATTTTACCGGAGACGGGGGTTCGGTGCTGCGGATAACGCCATAGGTCAGCGCGGACAATACGGTCACGGTACCCGCCGCTAAAAGGATGACACGCGGATACGGCAGTTTACGGTGAAGCTTCAGGCTTTCTGGAGTCTGTGATGTCGCCATCGAAGCATCGCCTCCCAAAGCGAAATTACATGCGGATATGTCATACTCGTTGTCTAGGCATGGTTATCCTTCTTGCATTCCATGATACTTAGGACAGTCCGGCATGAATACCGTTTGGCCCTGAAGAACGGCTGAAGTTAATCATGGCGTTCACACGGGGTTCGAAAGACCGTGATCAATCCCCCCTTGCCACCGTGGCAAAGACAAATCGCCGCTCGCTTAAACTCCCGGGCTATGTGATGGGCATCGACGTGATGAGAACAGAAATTGCAGGGAATACTTTGCGGCATTTCCGGATGGGAATAGCTTCAATGAACAGATGGTTTAAATCCAGACATTCCTAATGACTATAAGCAATTGTTATGATGAGCGATAATATACAATTCTTGAATTAATCAAAAAGTTAAAGATAAAATAAATGAGCCCAATCGATTGAGCAATTGTTTAGCTATATTGTACACATCCCGTTGGCCCATGAAGAAGGGGGAGAGGCGTCAGTGTCTATGACAGCAAACGCGGTGCCTTACAAAGAAGTCAGAGATCAAAATGGACGCATTTACCGGATTGGGGAAAGTCCTCGCGATATTATGGGGCAAGGCCGTATCGTAATGATTATTTTGCCGTGGATTGGGATGATGCTGGCCTCAACACTGGAATACGGATGGGGCGCTGCGTCCGCGACGGTGGCGAATGAGTATCATTGGAGTTTGACCACGGCTTTTTGGAATTACTCCGTCTATGTGCTCTTTGAGGCGGGGATATCGTATTTTAATGGGGTTTTAAGGGAACGTGGCTTGTTAAAGACGCGGTATGCGGTGCTGATAGGCGGTGTGCTTGTGGCGGCCGCCTACTATTTCTTGGCCCATGCGGTACAGCCTTGGATTTCTTATGTGGGCTACGCAGCACTGGGGGGCTTGGGGTCGGGGTTGGTGTACTCGACTTGTGTCAATACGGTCAGCAAATGGTACCCGGAGAAGAAGGGCTGGCGGACCGGGTTTGTGGATGGAGGCTGGGCCTATGGCGCGGTTCCCTTTATTATTCTCTATGGTGCAGACTTCAACACGCACGATTTCATCAGCATTTTGTACCTGACCGGCGTGATTTTGGGTGGCGGTCTGATTATCATTAGCTTCTGGTTCAAAGATCCGCCCAAGAATTGGTGGCCTAAAGACGTCGATCCGCTGAAATGGGCCGAGAACAAGCAGTTGCTGGCTTTGCGGCATAATCCCCCGGCACGTCGGCAAATGACCACCGCGGAAATGTGGAAAACCCCCCAACCTTTCTGGATGCTGATTGAGTTCATGTTAATTGCAGGGACATCGCTCTTCGGCGTGGGCTTTTATTACCCCTTTGGCACAGCGATGCATTTAGGAACGGTCGTGATTATTGCTGGCGCAACGGGCTTTGCCTTTACCGATGGGATTGGTAGACCGCTTGTCGGCTTGTGGTCGGACTATATTGGGCGGCAGCGCGCTATGGTCTATGTCTATGCGATTTTAGGGTTTTCCTCGATTCTCGTGCTACTGGCAGGTGAAGCGCACAGTGTGCCGTTCTTTGTGATTTTCGCCTTGCTGGCAGGGGGAACCTCAGGATCGTTGTTTGTGCTCAATCCCTTGATGACCAGTGATTATTATGGAGAAAATCACGTGACGCAAAATTACGGAACAATTTATGCGGGAAAGATTGTTGGCGGTTTCTATGGCGGTATTGTCACGGCGTCTTTGGTTGGGATCGGCGGCTATCCCGTGGCCTTCGTCATTGCGGGCATCATGGCCCTGTTGGCTTCGTTAATCGCGCTGTTTCTGTTAAAGCGGCCAACCGCTGAGCAGGTGGAACGAGCGGCGCGATTAGTTGCTGCCCGCCATACGGACGCGGTGGCTGTTTCTCACGAGTAGCAATGCTTGGGCCAGTTTTCGTTCGCGGAAACTGGCCGTTTTCGCGCGCGGTGGGAAGTGTGGGGTCACCTTGGGGGGATTTCCGGTGGAGGTGCCAAAACGTCTGCAAGATGCTGTGCGCATGTTGACCCGTGACCATTACGACCAAGGAGAGTGGCGGCGGGAATCAGCAGAAATTGTGCGCGAGGAAGCGTTCACTCTCTTTATCAACGGGCGGGAATGGACGACGATGATCGTTACGCCGACAGACCTTTATGAATTGGTCGTCGGGTTTTTGGCGGCCGAACACTTTATTGTGGCGCCGCAAGAAATCAGCATTTGTCAGATCCGAGAATCCGAGGGGCAAGTGTGGGTGCGCATTCCAGGATTACGGCCGGAACTTTTGGCGCAAAGCGGTAAGCGCTATATCAGCAATTGCTGTGGGCGCGGACGAACGGGATTCTATTTTGCGGAAGATGCCGATATCAGGCCGGTGCCACAAGGCGCTTTGCGGTTAAAGGCCCACATCCTTGGGTCGTTGTTTAACGAGTTTAGTGCATGGACACAAATGCAGCATTCAGGAGGCTTGCATGCCGCGGGGTTGTGGCGGGAGGGACGCCTAGTAGCGATTCGCGCCGATGTGGGGCGTCATAACGCGCTCGATAAACTATATGGCTACAGCTTGTTACATGCGCTGTCTTTAGGAGAGGCTGCGGTGGTGTTTTCGGGACGGTTGTCATCGGAAGTCATCATTAAAATAGCGAGAATGGGCGTGCCGGCGGTAATTTCCAATGCGGCCCCCACCACTTTAGGCATTGCCTTGGCGGAGGCGCTGGGCATTACGGCAGTAGGGTTTGTTCGGGATGAAGAACTCAGTGTGTATAGCCATCCCGAACGGATTGACGCCCCAAGTCTTTAGGAGGTGTCGGGTGTCTTCAACGTCTTGGCATAGTGCAGCTAACAACTGGAATATAATGGTATAAGCAGTTCGGGACAGGCCATTGAGGCACCTGACGTTTTAGATGATGGGGGCGATGGGGATGACGCTGCGGCAATTGGAATTTTTGATTGGGATAGCCGATTTGGGGAGTTTATCAGCGTGTGCGGAGTATTTTGGGGTAACCCAGCCTGCGGTCACCAATCAAATCTTACAACTTGAAGAGGAATTGGCGACGCCGCTTTTGATACGGGGCGTCCGGGGCGCCACATTAACGGAAAGTGGTCAAAAAGCGGTGATTCAGGCCCGAAAGGTCTTACACGAAGTGCGCCAAATTCCAATGACGATAGAGGACGCAAAAAATTCTATTGCGGGCAAAATTGTGTTAGGGGTCAGCCCTTTATCTCCGGTATCCATTCACCATTTTCCGCGGATTTATCGCCCTTTTCATAAGGCCTTTCCTGAAATTCGCATTGAAGTGCTCGAGAATGAAGCCTTGCATCTTGCCGAGCAGGTGAGAAAAAATCAGGTGGACCTGGCGCTTACGCCTTTGCCGCTTTTTACGACGAAAGTCCAATTCGAGCCCTTATGGGCCGAAGAGCTGGTGGTAATCGCCAGCCCCGAAGAGCCTTTAGAGGGACCTGTGCGGATGGATGCCTTGCGCGACCGCAACTTCGTGTTTATGAAACCCGGTTATAGTATCAATCTTACGATATCACGCCTTGCTCAGCAGGCGGGCTTTGTGCCGCGCGTTGTCAGTGAGGCGACAAGCATTCATGCCTTGTTAGGCTTTGTTGCTGCCGGGATTGGGATAGCGATTGTGCCGAAGGACACGATTTTGCTGGAAGCGGAGGCTGGACTCATTCGTACCGCGCCGCTGCAGCCCAGAGCCTATCGGCGCTTGGCGATGGTGTTTCGGGCGCGCGAGGAAATTGGTGCAGCTGTCGAAGTGTTTATGCATTATATTCGGTCTTACTCCGAAGAGGTTCCCAGGACGCGGGTTCACCAAGAAAAGCAGCGGGTGGCCGACCACAATGGCTAATCGGGAAAGCGCATGAGACATGGGGGAGGCAAGGTTTATGGGTGTGATGTTGGGGCAGGTGGGGGTGTTGCAAACCGTTTTGTGGGCGGAAAGCGCACCCAGTCAGGCCATTCACTCGCGGTTTGAAGAAGGGGAGCGCAGGTGGGAATTGACGCTGTGGGTGGATGCGTCCCAATACATTACGGGGCGTTGCGGATGGGGGTTGTGGAAGCGTTCCGTCCGGGGATTCTACATGCCGGGGGATATGTTAGTCGTGCGTGTGGGAAGCCGTTTGGGAGGACACACTTTGCGCCTAAATCAAAACGGCATGCATATCTCTGGGCGCATTGGAGGGATTGTTACCGGTTGCGAGATTGATGTGGATGCGCATCAGGCAGATGTCTGCGGCTGGCTCCGGTCAAGCCCTTGGTGTCAGCAGCAAATTATGGTGCAGTGGCGCGAGATGGATGTGTTGTTGGCGGTCATGATTGGGGCGCTTGCGTGTTATTGGGGCTATGTGGTCAACCGCTGGCCGGAAATGTCTTAATCTCCATAAGCCATCTTTATAGGGGAGTATAACGTCACCTCCTTATGACCTGGGGAAAATGGCGATACGATGACCACAAGGGCTGCGCATGCTTTTGACTACAAAAAACCGAATACTTCGTATTTTATGACCTTAGGTTGGGGTTCCTAGAAAGGGGCGGCGAGTATGGAGCAACTTGGGGCATTGTCGTTCTTTGCGGGCCGTCACGGGCCGCAGTGGTGGCTGTTGGGGGTGATGCTGGCCGTGATTATTATTCCGCGGACGGCGATGATGTTGTGGGCGGTGTGGAGAGATAGCCGCCGCGAGCCTCGGTGAAGCGCAAGTATAAGAGGATATAAGGAATAATTATATTAACGGATAATGCACAATCATTGAAGTAGTCAGATAGCAATTTTAGAATGAACCCGTACTTCAGGTAACCCTCTTCGACTATCCGCCAAAACACCAAGCTGGCGGGCAATCCCTTGAGTGATGGCGTGTAGCCAACGATGAAGATGTTTTAACACCGACTGAATATGACCACGAGGAGTGATGAGGCATGAGTTTGCCGCTGGAAGGGATTAAAGTGATTGACTTTACGGGGGTGCAGGCGGGGCCTGCGTGCACGCAATTGCTAGCGTGGTTTGGGGCTGATGTGCTTAAGGTGGAGCGCCCTGGGGTAGGGGATATCACGAGAAGACAATTGCGTGACATTCCTGACGTCGACGCGCTTTATTTCACCATGCTCAACAGCAATAAAAAGTCGTTGGAACTGAACACAAAAAGCCCTGAGGGCAGGGAGATTTTGGAAAAGTTGATTCGGAGCGCCGATGTTTTAGTCGAGAATTTTGCGCCAGGGGCCATGGACCGGATGGGGTTTAGTTGGGAACGCATTCAAGAACTTAATCCTCGTTTGATCTTTGGGTCGGTCAAGGGATTTGGTGAAAACTCTCCATACGCCGACCTTAAGGTCTATGAAAATGTGGCGCAGTGCGCGGGGGGCGCGGCTTCTACGACCGGGTTTTGGGATGGGCCGCCTACCGTTAGCGGTGCAGCGTTGGGGGACAGCAACAGCGGAATGCATTTAGCTATTGGCATTCTCACTGCGCTTATTGACCGCATGAAAACGGGCAAAGGGCAAAAGGTCACGGTGTCCATGCAAGATTGTGTACTGAACTTGGCGCGGGTGAAATTGCGCGATCAACAGCGTTTGGAGCGCGTTGGATATCTTGAAGAATATCCGCAATATCCCAATGGAACCTTTAGCGATGTGGTGCCTCGCGGCGGCAACGCTGGCGGCGGCGGGCAACCGGGATGGGTGCTAAAATGCAAGGGTTGGGAGACGGATGACAACGCCTATATTTATTTTACGATTCAAGAGCAAGCGTGGGCGGCGACGTGCAAGGCGATAGGCAAGCCTGAATGGATTGATGATCCGGATTATGCCACGCCTCGAGCCCGCCAATCCCATATTTTTGAGATTTTCGCCGACATTGAAAAATGGCTCGCGGATAAGACAAAATTCGAAGCGGTCGATATTCTCCGTAAGTTTGACATCCCTTGTGCACCCGTCCTGACGATGAAGGAAATTGCTTATGATCCAGCCCTGCGCGAGAGTGGCACGGTGGTGGAAGTTCAGCATAAAGTGCGTGGGCCCTATCTCACCGTGGGCAGTCCCATCAAGTTTTCCGGATTCAAACCCACCATTTTAGAGTCGCCGTTGTTGGGTGAGCATACCGACGAAGTGCTGACGGAGTTGGGTTATTCGGCGGATGAGATTGCGAAATTGCGCGCGGCGCGGGTCGTTTGACCGAGCCCCGGAAGAGTCGCAGCAGAAGGGGGATTATGATGAGTGGAGCAATGACCGACGGCTTTCATTTAGTGATAGAAGCTCTGAGGCTTAATGGGATTGAGACGATTTATGGAGTTGCGGGGATTCCCATTACCGATTTGGCCCGCCTCGCGCAGCAAGAAGGTCTACACTATTTTGGTTTTCGCCATGAACAAAGTGCCGGCCATGCGGCGGCCATTGCGGGATATTTGACTCAACAGCCTGGGGTGTGCTTGACGGTTTCAGGGCCTGGTTTTCTGAATGGGCTGGTGGCTTTGGCGAATGCCACCACCAACTGTTTTCCTATGATTCTTCTTAGCGGATCCAGCGACCGTGCCATTGTAGATTTGGAGCAAGGCGACTATGAAGAACTGGACCAAATGACCGCGGCAAAACCTTTTGCCAAGGCTTCGTTTCGCGTCAACCGACCTGAAGATATTGGGATCGGAGTCGCGCGCGCGGTGCGCGCCGCGGTATCGGGCAGGCCTGGCGGGGTCTATTTGGATCTCACTGCCGCTGCGCTGAGTGCGGTCTTGGATGCGGATGCGGGGCAAAAAAGCTTAGTGAAAGTGGTCGATCCGGCCCCGGCTCAGATGCCTAGTGCTTTGGCCGTGCAACGAGCCATTCAACTTCTGTCGGTGGCGCAAAGGCCTCTCATTATTCTGGGCAAGGGCGCCGCTTATGCCCAGGCCGATTCGGCGATCCGGTCCTTTATCGAACGGACGCACATCCCTTTCTTGCCCATGTCTATGGCCAAGGGGTTGTTGCCAGATGCTCATCCCCTCTCAGTGGCCGCCGCCCGCTCATACGCGATTGGCCACGCCGATGTCGTCATGCTTGTGGGGGCGCGTCTGAACTGGTTGCTATCTCATGGCAAAGGGCCTTTATGGTCCGAAGACACCCAATATATCCAGTTGGATATTGCGGCGACCGAAATGGATAGCAACCGCCCGATTCAAGCGCCCGTTGTAGGCGATATCCATTCGAGCATGGAATCTTTGGTGGCCGCGTTAGAAGACTATCCCATCGGGGCACGACGTGAATGGTTGGAGGCTTTGCATCAGCAGAAACAAAAAAACATCGCACGGATGGCGGCGAGGCTGGCCGCAGACCCGCGCCCTATGAATTTTTCGAGCGCGCTCGGGGCGGTCCGGGCGGTTTTACAGGAACACTCCGGGGTTTATGTGGTCAATGAGGGCGCTAACGCTTTGGATTTTGCGCGCAATATCATTGATATGCAAGACCCGCGCATGCGGCTTGACAGTGGGACGTGGGGTATTATGGGCATCGGCATGGGCTATGCTGTAGGGGCGGCTACGGCGCGCGGGGGCATAGTGTTAGCCATTGAAGGCGATAGCGCCTTTGGTTTTAGCGGGATGGAGTTAGAAACGATTTGCCGCTACCGTCTGCCGGTAGTGGTGCTCGTGATGAATAATGGGGGAATTTACCGTGGCGATGTGGGCAATGGGCCGCCCTCTCCGACGGGATTTGTGGCGGGGGCACGCTATGACCGGTTGATTGAAGCGTTTGGCGGCCAGGGCTACCATGTCGAAGATCCACAGGCATTGATGCAAGCTCTCCAAGAAGCGTTGGCAGCCAGGCGTCCTGCACTCATCAATTGTGTGATTGATCCGTTGGCGGGGACGGAGAGCGGCCATATTCAAAATCTGAATCCGAAAAGTGGGTTGGCTTAGACCTAAGAGGAGGGACCCATGGAATTTGATTTCGCCCAATTTTGTGTGGGCCTCGTCACGGCGATGGCCGATGCCGTTATCTTCACCGATGGGCAAGGAACGATTCGGGTGTGGAATGGAGGAGCCCAGCACATCTTCGGCTTTAGCGCGGAGGAGGCAGTGGGGGCGTCTCTCGATCTGATTATTCCGGAAAAATTGCGGGCTCGCCATTGGGAAGGCTTTGACCACATGGTGCAGACGGGAGAACGGCGCTATCCAGATGGAGCCGTACTGGCGGTACCGGCGATGCGCAAAGACGGGGTCCGAATCTCGGTGGAATTTACGGTAGTCCCGTTTTATAATGAAGACCACGTGTTGACGGGAATCGCCGCCGTGTTGCGCGATGTCACGCGGCAATTTCAAGAACTTCAAGCGTTACGGCGCCGCGTGGCACAAGGACAGGGGGGACTGTCGCCATCATAATTCGTAATATTCCGTAAATAACGATAATAGGGGGTGCTCGATCTGTACCATAACAAGGTTCTGGCGTAGAATAAGGCAGACGCATGACGAATGAGTTCCAAGAGGAGGGTTCACATGGCTACGGTCATCCGGAAGTTTGAACACACCCGGCTTACCAAACCTCTCATCCGCGAGAATGGGCAGCTGCGGGAAGCGACATGGGAAGAGGCCTTAACGCGGGCAGCCCAGCTCTTTCAGGATGTCAAAACGCGGTACGGCCCTAATGGCTTGGGTGTTTTCAGTTGTTCCAAGTCGACAAACGAGCTCAACTATTTAGCTTCGAAGTTTTCTCGTGTTGTTTTTGGAACCCATAATATCGATTCGTGCAACCGGACGTGACACGCTCCTTCTGTCGTGGGTCTCACGACGGTATTCGGGAGTGGAGCAGGTACGAGTTCCTATGAAGATTTTCATCACACGTCTTTTATTTTGTTGGTGGGGTCCAATGCCGCTGAAGCGCATCCGATTATTTTCCACCACATTATGAAAGGGGTGCACAATGGAGCGGAGTTGGTCGTCGTAGATCCTCGCAAGACGGTGACCGCTAAACGCGCTCATGAGCATCTTCAAATTGCTATCGGATCGGATATTGCGTTATTGAATGCCATGGCGCATGTGATTATTCGTGAGCATTTGTACCGGGAAGACTTTGTGGCGCGCGCAACCGTAGGTTTTGATGCCTTTCGCGACAGTGTGGCAGATTGGACACCTAAGCGGGCTGCTGTCATTACGGGGATTGCGCCCGAACGCATTGAAGCCTTGGCGCGGCGTTACGCGGCAGCTCCGACAGCGATGATTGGTTGGACTTTGGGGATTACCGAACATCATAATGCCGTCGACAACGTATACGCCTTAATCAATTTAGCGCTGCTCTGTGGCAATGTGGGTCGCCCCGGCGCCGGTCTTAATCCCTTGCGCGGGCAAAATAACGTGCAAGGTGGCGGAGATATGGGGGCGTTGCCCAACCGCTTGCCAGGGTTTCAAGATGTCACCGATCCGGCCGTGCGAGAAAAATTTGAAAAGGCCTGGGGGGTTCCGCTAGCACCTGAGCCTGGTTGGAATCAAACGCAGATGTTTGACGCCATTGAGCAGGGAACACTGCGTGGACTTTACGTCATCGGAGAGAATCCGATCCAGTCTGAAGCGGACAGTGGCTACATGCGGGCGCTGTTTGGCCAACTGGGTGCATTGGTGGTTCAAGACATCTTTTTAACCGCTACGGCGGAAATAGCCGATGTGGTCTTCCCCGCTCGGGTGTCGTTTGCGGAAAGCGACGGAACGTATACCAATAGTGAACGAAGAGTGCAGCGTGTTCGCGCGGCCCGCAGAGCTCCGGGCCAGGCCCAAGACGACTTGTGGATTGTGACGTCACTGGCGCGGGCGATGGGTTATCCGTGGCCTTATCTCGATGCCGAAGGGGTATTTGACGAGATGCGGCAACTGACGGTGAATTTCCGGGGCATGACGTATGCACGATTAGAGGAAGCGCACGGCTTGCAGTGGCCTGTACCGGAGCTGGACCATCCGGGCAGTAAAGTTTTACATGAACGCTTGTGGGCGCCGGAGGTGGCGGTAAAAGCTCCCTTTATGCCAGTGCAGTGGGCGCCTCCTGTGGAGATGCCGACACCGGAGTATCCGTTTCAGCTCACCACGGGGCGTCGGCTGGCCTTTTATAACACGGGGGTGCAGTCCAATGTCTATGACCATCCCCATAAAATTGGCGAATGGATGGAAATTCATCCGCACGATGCTAAAGCGTTAGGCATTGTCGATGGAGAGGTGGTGGCCGTCATTTCACGGCGAGGCCGGGTCGAAGTGCCTGCTTATGCGTCGTCGTCTGTGATGCCGGGGACCGTTTTTATGACGTTTCACTTCCCCGATGAGGTCATGACCAATGTGTTGACGATTGAGGCGACTGATCCGCTGTCGGGTACGGCAGAATTCAAGGCCGCCGCGGTGCGGCTAGAACGCTTGGTGGCCAAGGCCCCGATGCACGCGTGAGCTACAGTAAATGAGGTGAGGCGGATGGATACAGAAGGGGTGCAAGAGGTTGCGGGGTTGTTAAAAGACTTGCCCGCAGAACGCGGCCAGTTGCTACCCGCATTATGGCGGGTCGTAGAGCATTATCACGCACTGACACCAGCCTTAATTGGCGCCGTGTCCGAAGTGTTAGGCGTTGCTTATGCCGAAGTCTATGGAGTGGCCTCTTTTTATACGCTCTTTGACAACATAGAGGGCACAACCCCGGTGCATATTTGCACAGATGTCATGTGCGCGCTGCAGGGCGCAGAGGAGTTAAAGGCTTGGGCCGAACAAGCTGCGGCGGGCCTCCCTATTACCGTGAAAGAATCGGCGTGCCTGGGCCAATGTGACCATGCTCCGGCCGCATGGATTGGACAGAAAATTTTGCGCCGGGCGACGCCTCAAGTGGTGCAAGAGGCAGTGAAGGCGGTGCATCATGGGTGAAATTCGCCGCCTTTTACCACCCCATGAGGTCCGTTCAGATCCCCAAAGTGCTGAGCGGATGCGTGAACGGGGTTTTGATCAGGCGTTGGCCACGATTTGGGCGATGAGCCCGGAAACGGTGATTGAATGGGTCACGGCCAGTGGGATTAAGGGGCGCGGGGGTGCTGCCTTCCCCACCGGGATCAAATGGACGAGTGTGCGTCAAGCGCCTGGAGAGATAAAGTATGTGGTGATGAATGCGGATGAAAGCGAACTCGGGACGTTCAAAGACCGGGTCTTGTTAGAGCAAGATCCCTTAGGCGCATTGACGGGGCTTCTCATTGCGGCGTATGCCGTCGGGGCTCGAAAAGCCTTTTGTTATATCCGCGGCGAATACCGGGAGGTCGAGCAGGCTTTAGCCAATGCCTTGGAAACCTTACGCCAGGGTGATTGGCTGCGCGGGGTGGATGTTGAAATCCGGCGGGGAGCGGGGGCGTATATTGCCGGCGAAGAAACGGCTTTGTTTAATAGCATTGAAGGAAAGCGGCCCGAACCGCGGGTCAAACCACCCTTTCCGACGGTGAAAGGGCTATGGAGCTCACCGACCCTCATTCAAAATGTGGAAACGTTGGCCAATGTTGCCGTGTTATTCGCTCATGATGTGTCGTGGTTTACGCAGTACGGGACCCCAAAGACGCCGGGCACCAAATTAGTGGCCTTAAGCGGACACATTCGCCGTGCTGGTGTTTATGAAGTGCCGTTTGGTGTGCCGTTGGCCGATATTGTGAGCGATCCGGACTTGGGTGGACAGGTGGCAGGGAGCGGCCGCTTGGGAGCGGTGTTACTTGGCGGAGCGGCTGGCACCTTTTTGACACCGGAGGAGGTCATGAACCACCATTTGGACTATGAGTCGCTGCAAGCGCTAGGAGCCAGCATTGGCTCAGGCGCAATGATGTTCTTTGACGATACCGTGGATTTGGGCTGGGTGGTCGCAAGGCTTGCCCGCTTCTTCGCAGAGGAATCTTGTGGCCAGTGTGTGCCGTGCCGTATTGGCACCCGCCGCCTCTTAGAGATCGTGGAAGCCAAGCAGTGGGAAAGTCGCGTACACGATGTGCGGGCGTTAGCACAGGCGATGCGCGATGCCTCGATTTGTGGCTTAGGCCAGACAGCGCCCTTAGCTCTCCTGTCATTCATCGAACGGCCGCAACTGAGGCCTCATGCCTGAGGCGAAGAAGGAGGAGGCTATGATGGAGAAATCCATATCACTGACCATTGACGGCCAAGTCGTAACGGTAGCGCCTGGCACGACCTTGCGGGCCGCATGCGAACAGGCGCAGCATCCGGTGCCCACGCTTTGTTGGCATGAAAACTTGACGCCGGCTAATGCTTGCCGAGCGTGTGTTGTTGAACTGAAAGGGTCGCGTACGCTCGTGGCATCATGTTCGCGTGTCGCAGAAGATGGGATGGAAGTGTTGACAGCGAGCGAGCGTGTTCAGAATGCGCGCCAGGTAGTCGCGGAATTGCTGTTATCTACATCGGATGCGACATTGGCGCCGAGTCTTCAGGAATTGGCCCAAATATCGGGAGCGGATCCCAATCGCTTTGCAGGGGGGGCCACGTGGGCGCAGCCGATGCGCGATGACAACAATTTATATGTGCGGGACTTGTCCAAGTGCATTTTGTGCTACCGTTGTGTTGAAGCGTGTGGCGACGACGCGCAGAATACATTTGCGATTGCGGTGGCGGGGCGAGGGTTTGATGCTCATATTGATGCGGGCTTCGGGCGCGAACTGCCGGAGTCAGATTGTGTCTTTTGTGGAAATTGTGTGGCAGTCTGTCCTACAGGAGCATTGATTGGCAAAAAGGAATACGAATTGCGGCAGGAGGGGCAGTGGGATGAAAGCCAGATCACCACGACCGAAACGGTTTGCTCCTATTGTGGCGTGGGCTGCGATCTGCAGTTACATGTCCTAGACAACCAAATTGTCAAAGTCACATCGCCTGCAGATCATCCTGTGACGCATGGCATGTTGTGTGTAAAAGGACGTTATGGCTATGCTTTTGCCCAAAGTGAAGACGAGTAACCTTAAACCATATACGCACTAAACTCCCTTTTTCGAATACGGAAAGGGAGTTATTTTTTGGTTATAGGAAAGTGAATGGCTGGTTTGTTAAAAGGGGGATTCGGTTAACTGGCCACCGCGTGTGCTATACATTCCATAGAGTCCGGGGTTGGTGTAATTTGCTCTATGCGTCCGCAAGAAATATCTATTAGGATGATACGAGGTGTGGCAAATAGGCGTGGGCGCTGGGCCGTTTAGTCATGGGAAGATGGGTGAGAGAAAAGAGGGATGCGCATTAAGGTCTTTGCTAAGGTCGCCGGAGTGGGTAGCCCCGTCATTTTTCTTCCGGGAATGGGATGGACGGCCGAGTCGGTCTGGCCGTTTCGGCTCCTTCAAGATCGCTATACGGTGCATGCCTTAGACCTGCCGGGATTGGGACGCAGTGCGCCCTTACCGCATGCGGCCAACTGGTATGATGTGGCCTTCTGGGTCAAAAGTTACTGCGATAGTCAAGGATTTGGTGCCGTGCGTCTGATCGGGCATTCGACGGGAGGTGTGGTGGCCTTGGCGTTTGCGGATCAGTATCCAGAGCGCGTTCACCAATTGGTGTTGCTCGATGCCGGATATCAAAAAATTCCCCGTTTTCCAACGGGTGTGTCGAAACCGTTACGTTATTTTACGCCGGTGCTGAGTGTCATGACCCAAACCGGCGCCACATCTTGGGCAGCGCGCGTTGCCACCCGTGCGGTGGTGCGCGATATGAGTCCTGCCGGTCTTGAGCAGGCGTTTTTGACCTTCGTGCATGAGCAACATATACCCATTACCCCGTCCTTGCGGGTTGCATTTTATACAGCAATGCAAGAGGTGGTCGTTACCCCAGGCGGCTTGGCATTTCTTCTGGCGATCTACCGCTCAAAGCCCGTGCAAGCATTTTGCCGACTTAAGCCGCCCACGCTACTCGTCGTCCCAGAGTCGATGATGAATAGGCGGCCTCTGACAGCGATTGATGAGCTGGGTTTGCCGATCTTGCTGTACGAAGTCTCTGGAGGACATTATGTTCACTTTGCCCACCCGGAGATCGTAGGCGTCGTTCGGGATTTTTTTGATCACTGGGCCTAAGAACTTGAGTTAAGAGTGTTTTTGCTGTTGCTCCATGTCCCGAACGCGTTGTAAGATGCCGCGCATGGCGCGGCTCTTATGCGCCTCCGTTAAAACTGCCGCTGTATTTGCGTCGCGGTCGCGCAAACTGTCTAATATGGCACGGTGCTCCTCGATCGAGCGGCGTGTGCTGTCGTCGCTACCCGTTAGAGGACCGGGATAGCGGCCCGCATGGTTCCACAGCTCTTCGATGCCTTGGATAAGTCTGCGATTGCCGGAGTGCTGATAGATGGCCATATGGAGCCGCCGATTCAACGCGTTTAATTGTTCAGGCGGCGCGTTCTGGGCAACAGCCTCCTCCAGTTCGTGCGCCATGCGGTCGAGTTCGTCCAAATCCTGATCGGTTAACGCGGGCGTAGCGAGACGAATGGCTAAGCTTTCCAACGCAGTCCGGATCTGAAAAATTTCTTCCAAATCCCGTGAAGAGATTAAACTTGCCGTGGCTCCCACATGAGGCGTAATGGACACCAAACCGGTTGAGGCTAATTGGTTAATGGCCTCCCGTACAGGGATTTCGCTGGTTCCGAACTCTTCGGCCAGTTGGCGTGTTTTCAGTCGGTCGCCAGGAGCATACTCGCCTGCGAGAATTTTTTCTCGCAGCCTTCTTAAGATATAGTCCTTTTTGGTTTCAAATGCTTTGTTCTCCATACCTCTGCCTGCTTCCTCAGCGCGTTGCCGCCGCATTGTGATGAGGTGAATCATCTACGAGTATTGATAGATATATTATATCAAATCAATACCTCGAAATGCAGTGATAGTCAGAAGTTGTGCGCCATCCCTATTGTATAGCCAGATAATTCTATACAATTAAAGCGTGGAGTCAATGGCTGAGAACAATAAGAAAGACTGGCTGGCTGCACCAATGGAAGTGTTTTAGACGGCTAGCCTAAACGGATTGGCTTCACAGGGCTCGGCAGAACATTTCGGGCGAAAGGACGTGACAGTGCTGAACAGCTTAAAAAAGCATCTTACATTGTTCGACCTAATCGTCATTGGGGTCGCAGGAGCAGTCGGAACCGGTGTTCTTTTCAGCTCAGCGGGGATGGCTGCGGTGGCGGGACCCGGCGTGGTTTTAGCGTGGTTGATTGGGGCTGTGATGTATCTTTTCGTGGGGTTGACCTATGTCGATTTGAGTTATTTATATCCCGAAGCGGGCGGACCCTCACGGTACAGTCTGTACAGCTATGGTAAAACGACCAATATGATTAATGCGTTCGCTGACCTGATTTGGTATCTCTTTATTCCGCCGGTTGAAGCATTGGCGACTGTAGAAGGGCTGAACTATTTTTACCCGCATTTTATTAATGCGTTAGGCAATCCCACGACGGCTGGAGCCGTACTTGGGGTCGTGTTGATGCTCTTATTTCTGCCGTTCAATTATTATGGCGTTCGCATGTTTGCCAATTCGACCAATGTTTTTGGCATCGCCAAGCTATTGCTCTATGTCGTGGTCGGAATTGGCTTTCTATCCTTCGCGCATAGTCAGAATTTCACGGCGTATGGTGGCTTCATGCCTTTCGGGATGGGGGGCGTGTTTGCGGCCATACCACTTGGGATGTTTGCTTTTGGCGGCATACGGGTAATTCCCGACTATGCCGAAGAGGTTAAACAGCCAAGGCTCTTAGGTCATGCGATATTATGGTCAGTTCTTGGTCAAACCATTATCTATGTCTTGTTGAGTTTGGGTTTTCTTACGGCCCTGGATTGGTCCCAGCTCAAGATTCATCCTGGGACGTGGAGCGCCATTGCGTCTATTGCGGGCAATCCCTTTTTGACAATAGCCCAGGGTGCGCATGTTGGGTGGCTGATATTCCTGACTGTCATCATCGCCGTCATTGGTCCGTTTGTGACCGGCTACATTTATCAAGGGGCAGGGAGTCGTATCCTTTTGGCCATGGGCCGTTCCGGTTTGGTAAGCGCCAAAATGCAAGAATTAAGCGATCGCTATGCGATTCCTGTATGGGCCTTGCTTGTCTTTACGGTCATCGGAGCGGTTGTGGCGTATATTGCGGCACCCTTGCCATCGATTTACAGTTTGATTACCGATGCCGTCGTGGCGGGCTATTTGGGCTTTGCAGTCAATCCTGTGGTGATGTTGGCCTTGCGCAAGGAAGGTCATGCCGGCAAGTTGAAAAATGGTTCACTCGTCGCAGTGTTGGCGTTTGCGTCCGCGTCACTCATTGTCTATTGGAGTGGGTGGCCTTCAGTCCCCTATGCCACTGTCTTGCTGGCATTGGCCTCTGTTGTCTTTGGCCTCATGTACAAGGTCAAAGGGGGATTTGTTAATGCCATCTGGTATATCGCCTATGTGCTGTTTTTGACGCTCATGACCTATATTGGCAGCGTCGGAGCCCTGAAGTGGTTTAATATTGATATAGGCAGCGTCATTGTTGTCGTGGTGTGTTTAGTGTTGTTTTTGCCGTGGGGAATCGCCTCGCGGATGGCTCCGCAGGCGAATCCCGATGTAACGGCTAAAGGCAGTGTGGGAGATAGCGCTTAAAGGCACGTCTTAACCTTGCTAGAGGCGCAGGGGAGACTTCGGCCCCCTGCGCTTAGTGGTCTTTGCTTATGTGCTGTGCCCTTGTAGTCTTGGGTGGGAACGAGAGGGCAGGCAGAGGTGGCAAAAGCCGCTGTCAATGCAACAAGTCCAATACCTAAGGTCGCATTTTGTCCAACATAATAAAGCCGCCCCGTAAGAGGGCGGCTGGTGACGCCAAAAAGGGGTCCTTAGACTTTCAGCAAGGGCTTGCCAGGGGTCCAGTCCACAGGACACAAACCACCCGCTTGAATGGCTTGCAAAACACGCAAGGTTTCATCTACGGAACGGCCGACGTTGAGGTTGTGCACCACTTCATATTCTACGACGCCGTCTGGATTGATGATGAAAAGACCGCGGTACGCTGCACCTTCTTCAGGAACATAGACCATGTAACGCCGTGAGACGTCATGAGTCCAGTCACTGGCTAACGGGTAGTTGATGGGTCCAATGCCGCCTTTGTCTGGGCTTTGCTGAATCCATGCCTTATGTACATGCGGACTGTCTGTGGAGACACCGATGATTTCTGCGCCCAGATTCGCAAAGCGGTCATAGGCGGTGGATAAGGCAGTGATTTCGGTCGGGCAGACAAAGGTGAAGTCGTGGGGATAGAAGAATAGGACAACCCACTTACCGCGGTACTGTTCAAGGCGTACTTGCTCGGTTTCACCGTTCGGCATAATAGCCGGCATGTCAAAAGATGGTGCGGGTTTTCCTACGAGTGCCACAGTGTATCCTCCTAAGTGTGAAGTCTTAGCTGACGCGCCGATGCGCGTTGCGTGAGGAAGAAGTCCTCTGCTTGTATTATGATCCAATGATGGGCCTCGTTGTCAAATCGGGAACAACCAGTGTGCGTTGTGTTTGGCATAGCGGCACGGTATGCTTAAACCAAACAGTGACAGAGAACGGAAGGATGATTGCGCGCAATGCATGCGGGGTGGACGCGGTTTACAGTACGGTCTAGATGGCTGGTAATTATGGTGTGGGTGCTATTAATCGTTGCGACTATCCCCTTAGCGATGCAAGTCACCCGCCATCTCACGGCCAATGGATTTGATAATCCTCGGAGTGAGGCGAGGTGGGCGACGGATCAACTCTCCCGGCTGAATCCTCCGCCTGCCCCTGACCCCCTTTTGATTCAGGGATTATCTCAAGGCCGCGTGATCGCGATTGCCCAAGATGCGCATATTGGTCGTCAAACTTTGCATCCCCTGCACGGGGGCGGGGTGCTGTATGTGCCTTCTCCCCAGACGTCGGTGTCGATGTCACGCCATTTTGAAACCGTGATTACGGCCCACCATGGACAGTGGCAAGATGTGACCCAAGGCTCTGTGGGGAAAACCGTGGCCCATGATAGCGCGAAAACCTTGGCGTTAAGCGGCGTACTCGCCATCCCCTTTTTAGCCGTGCTCTTGTTTGCCGTGTTCGGATCGGTGGCGGCGATTGCTTTGCCGCTCATCATTGCGGTGGCGGGGTCGGAAATTGCGCTTTCGGTGATTACTCTCGTGGAAACACACATTCAATTGTCCGTCTTTTTGACAGACATTGTGTCCTTTTTAGCCTTAGGGGTCGGCATTGATTATGCGCTCTTTATTAGCACGCGTTTTCGCCAAGCGTTAGACCGCGGTCACGGGGTTGAAGAGGCCGTTGTGGAAAGCATGCGTCATGCGGGGCGCTCTGTGCTCTATTCCGGAATCGCGGTAGCGTTGGCGGTGGCGACATTGCTGTTGGGAGGCAATGCGTATTGGCAAGGTCTGGCTTTGGGAGGCGCTGTCGCCATTGCTTCTGTGCTGTTGGCTACCCATTCGCTGTTGCCAGCGGTTATGGCGGTCATGGGCAAACACTTGCGTTGGGGTGGACTGAAGCGGGTGCCCAATTGGGGATTCTGGCGGTTTGTCGGCCGGTTATCCGTCGATAAGCCGTGGTGGGGCTTGATCCTAAGCGTATTGCTGTTAGTGCCCCTGGCGTTATTGGGGCCGCGCATGCAAATGCGGACTCCGGCTAATTTGGCCAGTATGTTGCCCTTAAATAGTCCGATTCGGCAAGCCGTCATCCTCGAGCAGAAAATTCAAGGGCCAGGCAGTATTGCCCCATTAGGGGTGGTGATGCGCTTTGCCACGCCGCTTAGTCAGGCACAAACGTGGAGCGCTGTGAATGACGTCACGGCCCATTTGCAAAATCTTTCGGGGGTCAAGAAAGTTTCCTCTCCCAGGGACTTGGGCGTGCCCCCAGGGGGTTTAGCTGCGATGGTGGGACATAAACTGCCAGAGCCTGCCGCTTTGAAAACGGCCTTGTCCAATTTTATCAATCCCCATGTTATTCCCCGCACCGTGGTCGTTTACGTGGTAGCCACGACCGGACCAGATAATCCAGCGACCGCCCATTTGGCGGCTCGCATTGACCATCAGTTGCCGCGGTGGCTGCCGCGGGGTACCCGCGCTGCGGTGGGGGGGCAGGTGCCGATTTTGCGCAGTTTTAATACGCTGACGGCGCACCGACTTCCGTGGATTATTGGCGCGGCCCTGATTGTTGCCTTGATTGTGCTGTCCATTGCGACGGGGTCCATTATGCAGGCCGTATTAGGCGTAGTATTTGATGCGTTGGTTGCGCTGGCGACAGCCGGACTGTTGGTGCTGGTCGTTCAGCGCGGTCTGTGGGGCTTCCAAGCCCAACCCTTAGATAGTTCGATTACGCCGTTGATCTTTGTGTTGCTTTTTGGCTTATCCATGGACTATGAAGTGATTTTATTGCACCGAATTCAAGAGCCGCTGCGAACGGGGGCGCCCGTATCCCGGGCGGTGTATTCGGGGGTGTCGACCACCGGCTCGATGATTACGGGGGCAGGCATGATTATGGTAGTGGTGTTCTTATCTTTGATGGTCAGCCCGCTGCAGGTGATGAAGACCTTAGCGCTTGGATTGAGCTTTGCGGTGTTGGTGGATACATGGATTGTCCGTTCGTTGTTAGTACCGAGCACCATCGTTTTATTGGGGCGGGCGTCGTATTGGCCGTGGCGCATTCCCTCATCGGATCCGGCGCAACAGGTGGCCAGTGAGAGCGATGGATGGGCACGAGAAGATGCCAGGGATCCGTCTTAAGATTTTCGGTTGATTTTCAACTTTTCTTTGCCCCAGTTATTGCCTTCCCGAAGAAACATGGGACCTTTGGAATATGGTGTAAAAGGACCACTGAAGGGGGGCAATCGTATTATGTTTGCACTCGCATTGTCTGGGGGAGGTTTGCTGGGAGCCGCGCATTTAGGCGTGCTGCAAGTCTTGGAGGAAAACGGTTTGTGGCCGTCGGCAGTGGCAGGAACATCGGCCGGAGGATTGGTGGCATCGATGGTCGCGTCAGGGGTAGGGGTGGAGGATATGGTCGCGTGGGGCCAAGCCGTAACCGAACACCCGGAGGACTATTTCGAGCTGAATACGGAGGGATTTGTTAAAGAAATTTGGCCGGGGGTACATCAGCCCGCTACCGGGATCATTAATCCGCAAAAGTTCTTGGAGAGTCTCATTGCGCTATCTCCCACTGTGCAAACCATTGCGGATTGGGCGATGCCCTGTGCGGTGATTGCGACGAATATTGCGCAAATGCAGCCCGCGGCCTTTACGCCCGTTTTGGGGGTTAAGCCCCCAGGGCCGGGCTGGGAAATTATCCAACAAGCTTACCTGCGTTGGGCTTTAGGGGCGACGATGGCGATTCCTGCGTTATTTGATGCGGTGCGCCACAAGGCGGCCTTGTATGTCGATGGCGGGATTTCCGACACGTTGCCGATTAATTGGGCTTTTCAACTTTGCCCAGGGCCGGTTATTGGGGTCAATGTCGCGCCCACGAAACCGGTCAACGGCGCCGATTTGGGGATTGCCGACATTTTAGCGCGGTCGGAGGCTTTTGTGACCCAAGAATTGTCCGATGTGCAGAATCAACACTACCTCTCAGTCGTGATAAGTCCACCGACTGAAGGGACGCCATTTTGGGCTTTTCACGACTATCATCGCCTTATCGCCTTAGGGCGCCATGCGGCGATTGAGGCTCTGCCGGACATTGCCAAGATGCTATCTCTGTGATTGAAAGAAAAATCCCACCCCAAAGACAGGAACTTTCACCTGCCAAAGCGAATCTTTTTGGTAACAAGCTTGGCCGTCACAGGTGAAGAGGAGGGGTCTGGGGTGCGATTGATAGAAGGGATGGTCCATGTTGCTCGTTTGCCGCTTGTGACCCCATTCCGTACAAGTTTACGGGAAGTGACAGCGGTAGACGATGTCCGTGTCACCTTGCTAGCCGATTCCGGCCACCAAGGGCTGGGGTCAGCGTCTCCTACGGCGGCGATTACGGGTGAGACGACGGCGGGCATCGTGGCTGCGATTCGGGAATATCTATTGCCTGCGCTCTATGGGCGCGATCTCGATGACCGCAACGCGACGTATCAAGCGGTTCAAGATGCGCTGCAACACAATACGTCGGCAAAAGCGGCGGTGGATATTGCGTTACATGATTTGTATGCCCGCTTTGATGACATGCCGTTGGTGCGCCAACTGGGGGGGAAGGGCACCACGGTGTTGACGGATGCGACTGTCAGTTTGGACACGAGTGAGACCATGGAGCGTCAAGCTTTGTCGCTTGTGGCTCAAGGATTTTCGCAGCTAAAAATTAAAGTGGGTGGCCGCGACGGAGACGATGCGGTGCGCGTGCGCCGAATTCGGGAGGCCGTGGGCGGCCATGTGCGTCTGTGGGTAGACCCCAATCAAGCGTGGTCCGTCCGAGAAACGTTGGACCAAGCCGAAGCGCTTGGTCCCTATGGGGTGGAATTTATTGAACAGCCACTCCCGGCTAACGACATGCGGGGGATGGCCGAGGTACGAAGCCGCAGCGCGTTGCCGATTTGTGCGGATGAAGCGGTGTATGGGCCTCTTGATTTGCAACGGCTGTTGGATTTGCGTGCAGCCGATATTCTCAATGTCAAATTAATGAAGGCAGGAGGATTGACCCGAGGGGCGCTCTTGTTAGCGTGGGCTCAAGCAGCCGGATTGCACTTGATGGTGGGCAGCATGATGGAAGGTCCGGCATCGGTCAGTGCGGCCGCCGCGCTGGCCCAAGCCTACCAATGTCACTATGTTGATTTGGATGCCGGCTACTTTTTACACGAGGCGAAAGCGCAAGGGGGCATTCGCTATGAACATGGGGCCATTGTGTTTCCAGACAAGCCGGGTTTGGCGCTCACATGGCAAGGCCAGGAAGAGGGGCTGGTATGATTTTGCACGTCGAAGAGGCCATGCTGTCTCCAGAATTCTGGATCGCTCGCATGGGGGAAGAGGCGGCACACCGTGTTTATAATCCACAGGCTATTAACCAGGCGCTCAAGCCTCCTCATCTCCCCTTTCAAGAGGCAATCCAAACACTTCGTCAAGGAGGGGACCAAGCGGCGTTAATTCTCCCTGCGGGTGCAGTGCCCCAGGGCTATGACCGTCATGGGCAACCCGTGACAGCGGCGTGGCAAGGGCAGGTGCAAAAGAATGCCATTCTGGAACCATTTCCTGAGCGATGGGGATTTTCTGTGACGCGGGCGGCACTACGGTCATGGCCTACCTTAGACCCCGTCTTTCGCACGCCAAAGGACCAGGAATTTGATCAGTTGCAACAGACACGCGTTGGGGTTTTTGAACCGCTTTTGATTTTAGGACAAAGCGCAGATGGCCAATGGTTTTTGGTGCAGTCACCCATTTATCAGGGATGGGTTCGCCAAGACGATGTGGCCTGGTGTGACGCGCTGACGTTTACGCGTTTTGCGGATCGTTCCCATCTTGTTGTCATTACCCACCCCAGGCAGGTGGTGGAACCGGAGCCGGGGAGCGATGAGGAGCCCCACGTGGTCAGTGTAGGCACCATGTTGCCAGAGGCCACGACGTTCTCAGTGGGCCATCAAGCATCGCTGGTTCATGTGGCGGTGTGGTGGCCACAGCGTGCGGCTGATGGATCCTTGAGCGTTCGTCCGGCGCTTATGGTAAAAGGGCCGGGTGTGCACCAGGGGTTTTTGCCGGCGACGCGTGCCAACCTCCTACGTGTCGCTTTCAGCTTATTAGGCGAGCGGTATGGCTGGGGCGATAGCTTTGACCGGCATGATTGCTCGAGTTTTGTTCGCGATGTTTTTCAAACCCTAGGCATTCATATGCCGCGCAATAGCAGTGCCCAAGAACAAGCGGTGTCTTGGCGTCAGCGGTTATCGGGCTCATATGATGAGCGCCGGATCGCATTAGAAGGAGCGTTAGCGGGCGATGTGCTCTTTATGCCAGGGCACGTGATGGTTTACTTAGGTATGTACCGTGGTCGTCCTTATGCCCTGCATGCTTTTGTGGGGTATCGTCATGGTGGCCAGGTGCATTGGGTTAATCAGGTCATGGTCTCGCCTCTTGATATTGAGCTTAGAGACCGTGACCTGCCTTATCTCCAAGGCGTCACGTCTGTTGGCGCGGTCCTTAAGACGCTGGAGTGACAGTAATAGTGCCTTGCATATACCCTGGAGTGACCATGGGACCGCCCATGCCCATGGGAGAGGTGCCGCAAGGGGCCATGCATTGCCAGCCGTAACGGCCTGCTTGAGGCATCCGAATTTTGGCGGTGACGGTGACTGTGTGGCCTGCGGGTGCTGCGGGTATGGGCAAGTTTAAGCCAATCGCAGGAATGGTAAAGGTATGGGCGATGTTTTGGTTGTTGACGGAGCGCTCGGCTTTTCCGTCAATCATCTCCGTATCGCCAATCGTCCCGCGGACTTTGTCATCTTGCAGCATCGTCAAGGGAGCCGTACCGGAATCGTGCGAGATAATGGTGAGCTGTACGGTGCTGCCGGCTGGCGCGGACCAAAAAGCGGGACGGTATTGGGGCCAGCCTGGTTTGTGAATTTCCTGGCCCGTGTAAATGACCATCGTCCGGGCAATCACCGTCGGTGCTTTGGATGGACTAGCGGTATTGAGTCCACATCCGGCAAGTCCCAGAGCCATTGCTGTGGTCATCGCGATCATAATTGGTCGTGGAGTCATACTCAACCTCCCCTAATGTCAGAGTCTGTGTTTAGGGTACCCATTCCCAAGACAGGTGACCAGGGCCATAAGGACTATTTTCTAGGACGGCTACCAATTTCCAGCGGTTTGTATTTTCTTGGTGAGACCGTATAATAGATAAGAGGGAGACCTAGGATAAAGAGCAAGGAGAGAGGTCATGAATCAGCGCGGGGTATCAGCGGAATCGCTTTTACGCGAAAAAGGGCTACGCGTGACAGCGCAACGGCGCATGGTCCTACAATATTTGCTGGACCACGAAGGCAGTCATTTCACGGCCGACCAAGTGCGTGATGCGTTATTGCCGTTATTGCCTGAGTTGGCAAAAGGGACGATGTACAAGACCCTACAGGATTTAACCGCGGTCAACATCGTGGAGCTTTTGCCGACACCCCAGGGTTATGCCTTATATGGCTTGCGTTTAAAGCCGCATCAGCATTTTTATTGCGTCGCATGCCATGGCTGGTTTGACGTGCAACCGAATAATGTGGAGGCTTTGACGTTTGATGCGCCGGGGTTTGTCATTGAAACCGTCGACGTGACGTTGCGCGGCTTGTGTCCTGCCTGCGCTAAGCAAAACACCCTGTCGACGGCAGCTCGTGCCGAGCATAAGGCTTTTTAACCATAATAAGAGGGAAGGTGCGAGCTGGCATTGCGGTGCCAGCTAATTTTCTATGCCATGATTTCGAACGTCGTATGGTGATTTGCGTGCATCATAGTCCTACTGAGTGCGTTACAATGAGGCAGGTCCATGGTGTCGTTTTCTCGCAAACTCTGTCGCGAGGAGTCATGGTAGGTGTAGCCGTTTTGGCTCAAGGAAGGTGATAAAGGATGCATGTGGTCATATGGGCGTATCTTACGTACCTTCTGACATTTGTTTTAGGCGTCATATTTTTTCTGCGGTATGATTTGCGCCGGCGCAAGTTGCCGCCGCGTTTTTTGGCCGTCCACTTATTTTTGACGGTCATGACGTTTATTTTGTTTTCGTCAGCCATGGCGCCGAGTCTTAGGCAGCATTATCCGCATCCGGTAATTGGCCGAGGCGCTCATAGCACCTTATGGTTGACTTTGCACCGGCATGGTCTGACTTTCACGAATTCGGGGTCGGTTGCACCTAGTCAGGGGGCGACCAAATGACCTTGTTGCAATGGACGTATATGTTGTTTTTGCTCACGGTTGTGGGAGGAGGTACATTGTTCTTTGCCTATCTCCTGCCGAAACGGAATTATCCGTTGGGCTTGGTGATCACCCATTTGGGGTTGGCAGCCATTACCCTCATTTTTTTTACTATCGCGGTGTTTCATTAATTTTCGTTTAGGACAAGACAAAAAGCGCGTGTCTTGTCCTGTAAGCCTTTAGGCATCTGTGGAAATGTATGGCATAATCAGGGCAATACGCGAGATTTTGCAGAGGAGAAATGAACATGCTAACGAAAGTGGCAGTAGCCGTCGATGGATCGCATGCCAGTTGGCGCGCCTTAGAAGCCGCCTTGGAATGGCTCGGAGACCAGGGTGAAGTGTTGATCGTTGACGTTAAAGACATTGTGGCCTTTGTTCAGCCCATTGCTCCGACCACCTACGGAGGATCGTCCATGGCGAGTCTCGAAACACTGCTCGAGGAATGGGATGCCAATGCCGAAAAGGTGCGCGAACAGGCGATGGCCATGGTGAAGAAGACGGGCATTACGGCTCAGTGGCAAGTCGTAACGATTCAAGATGGGGAAATGCATGCTGCCCAAGCGTTCTTAGAAGCGGCTATCAAAGCCAAGGCCCAAGCGGTGGTCGCAGGCCGTCACCATGGCTCAGCATGGATTGAAGGACTCTTTGGCAGTTTTCCGCGGTGGCTGGCGACGCATGCATCCTTACCTGTTGTCATTATTCCCCCGTCCCAAGATGCATCATGACAGAAATATCTGGGGCGTGCAGGCGTTAAGGGATTGGAAACAATCCCTTACCCTGTTTGATGTCATCAAGACCTTGAGCGCAGACACCGTAAGGTCGCCACGAGCACGTAGCACAGAGCGTGTCGATATCACCGGAAACCATATGCTGCCTGATGCGGTCGACAATAGCGTCCCACGTTGTTTCTTTGGTTAATGACAGCGATAACTGGTCTAAGACGCGTTGATCGCGCCAAAAGATTTCGGCATCTTCACAATGATAAGGTTGAGTTGTCGGGAATTTATCGCATAAGTCGTCAGGGCCTGTTATCAATATGATTCGAGTCTGCGGCTCGTTGCGCAAGGTCTGATGAATGGCTGTCATATTGACAATGTATTCTTCTGAATATCCCATGCCGCGGTACCCCAGCAAGCATAAAATATGATGACCGCGTAAACGTATTGTCTTCACGTTAATACCACCTCGGCGAATTATACCACGAAGGGATTGGACTCACCGGTTCTTGAAGCAGGTCTCACGTTCCGCAAGGCGTGGCGTATTCCCCTCGACATTGAATAAAATCTCCGAAAAAATTTTTACGGGAAATGTTGACATCGAAGGAAAGCGTGATATTATAAAGACAAAGAAAGACAAAGTCACAAATACGAGGTGATTGCGATGCGGTTTGAGGAATGGTATGGCGTGAACGGAGTAGGGTTTGTACCGCTAACCAATATTGTGCGTAAAGACAATGCGTTTGAAGTGGATTTAGCGGTTCCCGGATACACAGAAGACCAGCTGCATCTTGCGATTGAAAATGGTGTCCTGCAGATTCAAGGGACAGTGCCGGAAGAAAAAGACAACAATCAGCAGTATATCCGGCGCGAAATCCGGCAACGGCCTTTTAGGTATCAGGTGGAATTGCCGGATGGGGCTGAGACCGATGCGATTGAGGCGCATTTGGATTTAGGAGTATTGAGGATACGGATTCCACTCCAGCCGAAACGGCGCATTACCGTGGCGGTCAAGACGCCTGAACCTGTAGCATAGGCCTGACCAGAAAGATATTGTGAGAGCAAGTGCGGAACAGATTTGGAAGGCATTAGAGACGTTCTAAAGTCAAAGAGAGGCAAAGTCATTAAAAACATAGGAGGGGATAGCTATGATGTTCGATGAACTCTTTCGCCCGTTAGAACGGGTGGCATATGCTCCGTTGACCAACATCGTGAAGAAAGAAGATCAGTTTGAAGTGGTGCTGGCGGTTCCTGGGTACACAGAGGAGCAGTTGAGCCTCGCCATCGAAAATGGTGTGCTCGAGATTAAAGCAGATGCCAAAGAGGGGCAGGACACCGACATGTACTTGCGGCGGGAAATTCGCCAACTGCCTTTCCGGTACCGGGTCGAATTACCTGAGGGCGCTCAAGCTGACCAGATTGCGGCGGAGTTGCACAATGGGTTGCTGACGGTAACGATTCCTTTGCAACCCAAAAAGGTGATTCCCGTTAAGATCCAAACGGTCCCCATTACCAAGAGCATCGAAGCGTAAGGAGTCGTTGTGGAGTACGTAAACCATGCGGCCTGAGATATCGTGTTCTGATGAGTGAGGTATTTTGGGCCGCGACGTTTCAAAGATTTAGTTATCCCATTCGGTCTTCGTCATAGCAGAAGGTCAATCTGCTGGAAGCCGAATGGGATTTTGCGTACAAGACATCATACGGTAAAGCTCGTCACTCTAGGCATTTCCCGTTGTAGAATCTATAGGCATTGTGTGATAAGGGGATTGCCAAAAGCACACTAGAATTAAGATTTCCTCGTGGAGCATGGGACAAAGCGGTAGCCATGACCAGCAACCGTTTGAATATGCGAGTATCCGATATTTTGACGAATACGGTGCACCATTACACGTAATATATCATGACTCCATTGTGGCCATCCTAATTCCGTGGCATAGCGGTCACAGTCCTCCAGTGTTAATGAGTGCCTCTTGTGGCGAGCTGTTTAGGCGAGAAGCTGTACTCCACGCCAAGGCAGACCTATGAGTTGTCCCCTATGCCACATTTGGTGGCGGATCCAATCGATTTCGAGGCAGTGTAACTGTTCAATTGATTCGGCCGACAGATCGTGTTGCGTTCGGCTTAATTCGTATCTGCGTTCGTCCCAGAGCCACACGTGGGCCGTTGATAGCCAAGCTTGCTCGAGGAGGGCGTCTAACCAATCCCGATCATCTGTCCATGCTATAAGGTTGAAAATGAGCACCTCGGCCGTGGGTATGAGATCCAGAGCATGGTGGACCGAAAGCAAGACCGTCCAAGTCAGGTCGTTCGGGCGCTTCACCCATCCCAGAGGAAGCGATGCTCCGGAGAATCGTTGGATCGGTGTCATAGGCAAGGATGGAAGGGCCATACAACTTTGAAAAGTATATCCCAGCCCTCGCACTCGGTGGAAATGCGCTGGAAGGGATTTTTGGAGGTCATGAACTGCCGTCTGCCACGCCGAAGGGGACCACTGTTCGGTTGGCTTCAGACTACGATTAACGACTTCCCGGGTCAACAATAGGTAGGGGTGGCGTGCTACTTCTATGGCTAGTTTTAAGGCGGTCCATGGTAATGAGAGCGATGTGCCTAGATGTTTGGCCCACCGAATGTCCTTAGACGCTGTGAGGCAGGACACGGGGACCGTCGCGGAGTCATTGAGAGAGGGGATTGCCCAGTGATGGCGAGTAATGTACCAGGGAACTCGTTGAAATCGTCCCACCCAGAGCGTCAGAACTGTGCCATATGAGCAGGTCTCTTGTAAGATTATACGCAAGAATCGTATGGAGTCAACATGTCGAAGGATATGAGAAGACGATGACGAATGCGTCAATGTTCCCATGCAGGTGACTTGTGCCTCCTTGTCGATTTTTTGCCATTTCGACAGCATAGAATTACGTTCACAGCCCTAAAAGCGGCGTAATTAATTGGCCAGCTCCCATGCCGATAGCGGCAGCGGCGCTGGCAATAACGAGGAATAACAACCCAGAGCGCCACCATGTCTCTGACGTGCCTCGGGTGGTTACAGCTCCCAGTAGAAAAGCGGTTAAGGCTGAGAGAACGATGACCCAGGGAAAGGCTTGCAACGGCAGCGAGACCAAAAGGTTGGGCAATAGCGGCGGAAGTGATCCTACTAATACCGCGAGGGCCATTGACCCGGCGTTGTGCCATGGATTCTCAAATGTTTCTGGAATGATGCCAAGTTCATCGCGTAGCATCATTTGCAACCAAAGGGAATGATCTTTTTCAAAACGGTACAGGATCATCGCTGTTTCTTCTGCAGAAAATCCATACCGGAGGTAAATTCGACGCATTTCATCTAATTCTTCATCGGGACACTCCTGTATTTCCCTTTTCTCTCGTTCAATTTCGGCTGTTTGATAGCGCACGGTCGTATGCGTTGCCAAAAAAGAACCTAGAGCCATGGAAACGATCGCAGCCAGAATGGCTGCTGTCGTAGCCCCTAACACAATGCCCTGAGAAGAATGGGCGAATGTAAGGCCTGCGACCAGTCCCACAGTGGCCACCAGACCGTCGTTCATACCGAACACCCATTGCCGCACCGTAGCGGTTTGGGCGCTATGCCATGTTTCGTCTTGATATTCTTGCGGATGCTCCCACGGAGTCTGGGCCATTAGAGCGGTTTACCTCCCATCGATTGCGATTTGGGATGTGTTGTAGTTTCGTCTCCCAGCCATACAATGTGGCGGTCGATGGGAGAACGGTGACGTTGGATAGCGCGTTGGGCAGAATATCCGACGAATACCGTACCGACGAACACGCTGCCTTCGGGACTTTGAAGAAAAGAGCGCACGGCAGGTCCATCATAAATGGAACCGGTGCGCCAAATTGCGCCGAGTCCGAACCCGTGCGCAGCCAATAACAGATTTTGTATAGCGGCTGCTGTCGCCGCGTAGTTTTCTTGTGTTTGCTGGGCCTTGCTACCGAGTGTCGAATACACCGCAATCAACACCGGCGCGCTATGCAGTTTCCGTCGTTCTTTCAATGCTTTTGCCTCAGTGTTTAGAGCATCAAGGGACGACGTTCCGCGAGTGAGATCGTCATGTACGGCATTGGCAAGGGATGTGCGCGCGGCACCTGATACCACTGTGAAACGCCATGGCTCGGTCAAATGATGATTGGGTGCCCAAACGGCGAGCGCTAAACATCGTTCAATTAAGTCTGTGGGGACTGGCCTTGGGTCAAACACCTTGATACTTTGTCGTCCTAATATCGCGTCTTCTATCAACATGGTTACAACTCCTTAGGGATAATTGTTGCATTTTACGTTATGGGGTTGGTGTTCGAGTATGCGAAAGAATTTTCTCAGTAAACAACTTCGCAGAGTACTTTCTTGGGAGACAGCAGCGGTCAAGAGCGTGTGTGCGGATTGAACAGATTGAACAGATTGAACAGATTGAACAACTCTAAACCGCTGGCTGCCCTGGTCGTATTATTCAACCGATGTTCCGCATTATGGTGGGACGTTAGCTGCCCAACATCATGTCACTTAGATGATGCTGGATTCTAAAGAGCTGACTGCCCAGATAAATAGCTGTCGGCTTGTTTTTGAAGGGTAGCGAGGGCCTGGGCTACGGATTGCCTACCCGTGACAGCATTGAAGAAGGCGGTATCCAGCACAGCTTGCACCTCTTTATAAGCTGTCGGTATAGGTCGGGAGATTGTGTAGGGTGAGGTCAAGATCTGATTGGCCACCGTTAAGCCCGGATGGCTGGCCAAAAAGCTTGAAGGGATTTGGGCCTCCCCTGTAGTGGTGACAGGCGGATAGCCTGAGTGCTCGCCCCAGTATGCCTGGGTCGACGGTTTCAACCACCAGTCGAGGAATTGTGCTGCAGCCAGGTCTTGAGCGTGAGTATGACCCGTCATGAGGACAAAGCCTAGTCCTTGGACGAGATTGGCAGAATGGCCTGTAGACCCGGACGGATAAGCAAATACGCCGACCGGAAATTTCCCTCCTGCTGCGTCCAAAATCTTTTGGTATCCGGCCGAAGTTCCATCGGCCATCGCGAGTTTACCTGAACCGAAGTCTGCGCGAATTTCGGTGCCATGGGCAAAAATTAGTTCATTTTTTTGATATAAGGACCGAAAGAAGTTAAAGGTTGCCGTGGCCGCCGTTGTTTGAAAGTCGGCGCGTTTGTCATGCGATCCTGGTTCGAAAATGTTTCCGCCGTTACTTAAAAACGGAGGCAGAATGTGAGCCGATGAATCCTTCCATGCGATAGGGATGATACCCGGATCCTTCGCTTTGATTAATGCGGCATCTTGAGCGAGTTGGGTCCACGTAGTTGGAGGCTTAGTGATGCCGGCCTGAGCAAAGAGTGTTTTATTATAGGTGATTTGACTAACCTTTGCATCAGCTTCGATCCGGTAATGTTGGCCATTGACTTCTCCATTGTGCCACACCACAGGAAAAACAGCGGATGTTTCCGAGGAGGGCAACGTGGAGAGCAGCGAATTCCATGATACGAGTGCGTGGGCGGTGAGAAAATTCCCATCGTAATGACTGATTTCTGCAAGGACGGGAGCATCTCCTGCAGCGAGAGCGCCTAAGGCTTTGTGACTTGCCTTGGTGACGACCAGCTGAACATGGACAGAATGATGACTGGCATTGAATTGATTGACCAAAGCCGTCATAGTTTGCCCGGCGGGTCCCCCGGACGAGTGGGATTCCCATAGGGTAATGTCTTGTACAGCGGATGAAGATTTAGTGGGGGCGGAGGCCGAAGTTGTACCGCACCCGGCTAACGTTATTAAACCCATAGCAATAACGCCCGTCGTCGCCGCAGTCCGGGAAAAATGTGTTCGTTTTGAGAATTTGGATGGTTGCGTCATAGCATATCGCCGTCCTTTTTATTATATGGGATAAATCTTTCGCTTAACGCGCTATTGCGGATTTAGTCTTTGGCGTTCAGATCACCCCCGGCTACTGCTTGCACAATGTACCGCTGAGTAAAGGCAAACACTAGCAGGATGGGAGAGAGTGCAATGAGAGCGGCAGAGGCCAGCTCTCGCCAATTTGCCTCGTACGCTTGCATATAGTGGCTTAAAGCTAATTCAATGGGTTGAATTTGTGGGCTGTTAGTCATAATCAACGGCCACTGAAATTGATTCCATGAGGCAATAAAGGTTAAGAGCACGGTTGTGGCTACGGCCGGCTTGGCCAAAGGTACCGCAACGCGCCGGATATAGGTGAGCGTGCTCACGCCTTCGATACGGGCAATTTCCCCAAAGCTCACAGGGATCTTCTTGAAGAATTGGCGGAACAGGAAAATGCCCGAGGTGTTTGCCGCAAAAGGTACCACCATTGCGGCATAGGTATTGAGCATGTGAAGGTGGAATAGAACGACGTATTGGGGAACGAGTAAGGCTTGTTGCGGCAACATCATGACGCCCAAAATGAGAAAGAAATACGCTGATTGCCCTTTAAAAGGGATTTCGGCAAGGGCATATCCGGCGAGGGCGCTGGTGGCTACGACCAATACAATGGTGGCTGTGGTGATTCCCACACTATTCAGTACATAGCGCATCCAATGAGTATGGGTCAGAACATATACCATGGGTGCCCAGTGAAACAGAGGAGCCCAGACAGGCGGGAGATGATAGACGGCTCCGTGATACCCGGTAGCCACTACGAGAATCCAGTACACAGGAACGATAAACAACAGTGCCACAACGAATCGCACCACCAGCCACAAACTTGAAGCTCGCATGAATTTTATCCTCTCTTTCCGCTAGCGGTAGAATACAAAACGATCCGCAAGCCATTTTTGTATCAGAGTGAGCCCTAAGATGAGAACAAATAGAATCAGGCTCATCGCTGACGCCAGTGAAAAGTGCAAGTACAAGAAGGCGGTTTGGTAAATGAGAAGTGAATCCGTGGTGGTTGAAAAGGCGGGCCCTCCCGCGCCCCCATGGGGGCCTCCCGTGAGGGTGTAGATTTGCGAAAATGTTTGCATGGTATTAATGGTTGCGAGCACAATCACAAAGAACGTGATGGGCCCTAAAAGAGGCCATAAGATTCGCCTAAAGACGCGCCATCCTCTGGCTCCGTCGGTGGCGGCGGCTTCTAACACGGATCGGGGAATCGAGGCCAATCCGGCTAAAAACAAAACGGTGTATAAGCCTACCGAGTGCCACAACGTATAAATCATCACGGAGGGCAACGCCCAATGCACGCTTTCGAGCCAATTCGATGGAGGAATGTGAAAAAAGTGTAACACCACATTGGCCAGCCCAAATTGGGGATTGAAAATCCAAACCCAGATGATGGACGTCGCCACAACGGGCGTCACATGGGGTAAGAAGATAAGCGCACGGCTAAAGCTTCCTCCAAATCGCCCCATGCCTTCTCGCAATAAGAGCGCTAAGGCTAATGCCAACAGTGTGGTGGCTGGGACGACCGCGACCACATAATAGGCGGTGTTGAGCAGAGATTGCCAAAAAATCGGCTGATGTAGTAGGGTTGTGAAGTTTCGGAGTCCAACAAAGGTGCTTTGGGAGGCAAAAATGCTCCAGTGAAAAAACGCGATATAGGCCAAGAAGAGTGCTGGTCCGTAAAAAAACACTAAGAAGACCAACAAACTGGGCAGAATCAGTCCATAACCCCAGACCATATCGCGAATGTTTTGCCGTGAAACCAGCCTACTGTGCGCTTTCGAGTCGGATTGAGGCGACTCGAACGGAACAGGATGTGATGTCATGGCGTGAGAACCTCCTGCCGGACATCGTCATAGCCTGGTGTGGTGATGCGTAAGCCATTCTCTCCCGCAAACCAGTGAATGTTGGACCATAGTACTGATAATCGTGTTTCCTGGTGACGTTGAAAGCTTTCTGAGTTACGGTGAGTCAGGCTAATAGGATGATGGTGCCAATGACCATGTGTTTGGCAATGTGATCCTAACGATTCTATCGTGGTGGGCTCAAAAGGAAAGGTTAACGCATTGGCGAGTGGCTTGAGCACGATGTCTTCTGGTCTAAATCCCATATAGACTGTGTCCGATATGGAATGTTTTGGAAAGAGAGAACTGACTGTTGTTGGAAGAGACAGTGGTATTTCTGGACAATGTGTGGGTTTGAACCATGCCATGTTTTTATCCACGCCAATGCGTCCCGGAACGATGTTCATGGACGGGGAACCAAAAAACTTAGCCACGAAGGTGGTGGAAGGATGCGCATAAATCTCAGTAGGCGTCCCAATCTGTTGAATGCGTCCTTGATCCATCACCATGATGCGATCCGCCATGGTCATCGCCTCGGTTTGGTCATGCGTTACATAAATCGTGGTGATTTTTAGGCGGTCATGGAGCAAACGGATTTCTGTGCGCATATGATCCCTAAGTTGTGCGTCGAGATTTGACAAGGGTTCGTCCATTAAAAAAACTCGTGGATTTCGTACCAACGCTCTCCCGAGGGCTACTCGCTGTTTTTGCCCTCCAGACAGCTCGCTAGGTCGTTTGGAGAGTAGCTGATCAATTTCCAGCAACGCAGCCACTTGCTGAATACGCTGAGCTATCGTGTTCTTGGGCGTCCTTTGAGCCTCGAGGCCAAAACTCATATTGTTATAGACCGACATGTGGGGGTAGATGGCATAGTTTTGGAAAACCATGCCGACATCACGAGCGTGAGCGAGCCATTGGTCGACGCGCTCAGTATCGAAATAAATTTCACCTTGGGACGGCCGTTCCAGTCCAGCCACAAGCCGGAGCGTGGTTGACTTGCCACTGCCCGAGGGTCCGACTATCACAAAGAATTCCCCGTCAGCGACCTCAAAGCTTAGAGGGGCGAGTACGTCATGCGAACCAAATGTCTTCATGACGTTTCGAAAAGTTACACGCGCCATAATATCCTCCTGTGTGAATAGAAGTGGGGCATAAGTGGAATGGCTTACGCGTTTGACTATGGAGGGGAAGCATGAGGCGCCAATAAGAAAGAGATTGCGCTACAGTTAAGAATAGGTTAAATGGGTTATATATTCTGCACAAACCGATTGGATGGGGATAGTGCGGTTCAAGGACGAATCTTTCACGGCGGTCTCGGTAGCGTTTTCTCACATCATTCATTTCGTTGCATACGCCCTGTTAGGCGTGTAACAAGGGTACACCATAGCAGGCGGCAATTCCTCTATGCCTTTTTAAAGCCTCGCAAACGGGCTGAGACGTGAGAAATCGTGTAATTTTAAAATAGTCTGTAACCTAACCATATGCAAAAGTTCATGGGGCGATCGCAAGGATTTAACATTCAGATGCAACTCTTTGGGAGAGATTTACCAATATAACTTTTTAAATATCCTTCCGAAGGAGCTGATGTGCCTCATGAGGATTCTAACCGCAATGAGAGTGTGCGCGCTCGGAGTGAGTGGTGGGTTAATATTAGCGGGGTGTGGAGCAACCTCAGCGGCCTCCTCAAATAATACAACACCATCTAGCCATACAAAGACGGTCGTCACCTTTTGGGAATCGCATAGTGCTACGAATCAGCAAGGAGAGGCGATAGCTCAAATTGTCAAGCAGTTCAACCAAACACATCCTTCCATCCAAGTGGTGGTGCATGTTACACCGGCGTCTGCGAAAGCACTGGCGGCCGTCCAAGCGGGCGACCCTCCCGTCATGGCGGAAATTGGACATTTGCCCCAATATGGCTACGAACAAGCAGGGGCTTTGGTTAATTTGAGCAGTTTGCCTCATAGTCATCTGGTAGGCGCATGGCCAGCCGTTTGGCAAGCCGAATTTACACCCCAACACCAGCAATATTTATTTCCTGCGGATATCAAGGTCGCAGAATTCTTCTACAATGCGACGCTTTGGAAACAAGCCGGCTTAACGCAAACACCCACCACGTGGGCCCAACTTATGCATGATGCTCAAATGATTCAAGAGAAGACAGGGGCCATAGGTTTGGGCGCGCGTTTGGATCATAATGACTGGTTACCATTGTTTTATTCCAACGGCGGGCACTATTTTAAGCGAGGAAATCCTCATCAACTCGATCTGAATTCCCCCGCCATGGCCACGACGATTCGGGAAGTGGTTGCCCGGGACAATTCTCCCTATGTGAAGATTTTATCCTACGATACCAGCTTTGAGGATTTTGCCTCAGGCAAACTAGGCATTTTGGAAAATACAGCAGATGGATATGAAATGGTGCGGGAGGAGGTGGCAGGAAAATTTCCGGTCGGCGTGTTTGCTCCTCCCCCGGGAACAACCGGCCATTCCGAGGCTCTATATCAAGGTTTGAGTTTCGTGATTTTCCAACATGCTACCAAACCTCAGCAGCAGGCCGCATGGTCCTTCATTCAATATTTTGATTCGCCTTCAGGACAAGCGGTTTGGTCGACAATAGGCGGGGAGCCGCCCGTCAGCCAAGAGGACATCGCTGCTGTTCGACAAAAAGCGGGCAATCAATTCGGTGTCAACCCAGGGCCGTATGCGGGCACAGCGGTAGCGATCCAGGAACTGCAATCCGGACATGTGATCCATAAAATTATCGGACCGGAGCAAACAGAGATTGATACGGTTATCCAGAATCAAATCCAAAGTGTGATCCAACACAAGGAATCTGTCAGTGAGGCCCTGACCGCCATGCAAAAACAAGGCACCGCCTTTTTGTCAGGAGCAGCTGTTCAATGAGGAGGACTTTCAATGCAAGACGAGTTAGACACACTGCTGGGGCGCCGCATTAGCCCTCCACAATCTTTGCGACGACATTCTTTTTCCCAGGTGGCACAGAGCCGCCTGGGGTGGTTGTTGGTATTGCCTGCCCTAGGCCTCTTAACATTATTTACTTATGGCCCTGCGTTCCTTGTGATGATTATTAGTTTTTTTCATTGGAGTTTGGGTGGGTTTTCTGACTCCCAATGGGTGGGAACCTTGCATTACCAACAATTGCTCAATCCTATTTCAGGGTTTTTACAGTCATTGACGGTAACTTTCTACTATGTAGGATTAATGGTGCCATTTACGATTGTTTTGGGGTTGAGCATTGCCTGGATCTTTCGGGGAACTGGTCGCAAACCCTCTTCGTGGGTCACTTTTACGCGGGCTGCGGTCTTCTTGCCCTTTATTACCCCAGCTATCGCCACGTCTATAATCTGGGTGTTTATCTTCAACCCGCAGTTTGGGTTAGCGAATGCCGTGCTCAAGGCCCTCCACTTGCCAGCACTGGGGTGGCTCGTAAGTTCGACGTGGGCCTTGCCAGCTGTGATGATTAATAATCTCTGGCACAACTTGGGATTTACAACCGTCTTATTTCTGGCCGGGTTGTCGAATATTCCGTCGGAAGCGGTCGAAGCGGCATGGCTCGATGGCGCGAATGGATGGCAGACCTTTCGCTACGTGATCTTACCGTATTTGTCGCCAGTCACGTTAATGGTGGTGATATTGACGACGATTCAAGCAATGCAAACGTTTGGATCAATCTATGCGATGACTGGAGGCCAGTTTGGGGGAGGAGGAGGGCCGTTGAATTCGACAACAACCACCGCGATTTACCTTTATAAATCTGCTTTTATTTATTTTCATTATGGCTACGGGGCAGCGGTGTCTGTGGTTCTATTTTTTCTTATTTTGGTTCTGACCCTTTTGCAAAGAAAGATTGGAGAACAGTTTACATTTTATCAGTAGCGCCCCTCGATCGGAAGCAAAATCCTCGTCCGAAAGGAAAATGCTAAAATGCGCACAGCGGTTTATCAACGAAGAACCTGGATGCGGTTCCTTTTGCAGGCTCTAATTGCCTTAAGCTTTTTGTTTCCCTTTTATTGGGCGATTGTGTTGAGTGTGGCTCCGAAGAATCGCGTTTTTACGTTACCTCCGGACTTGGTGCCTGGGTGGGATTTTCATCCGTGGGAAAAGGTTTTTCGCGCGGCGCCATGGGGATTATACTTGTTGCACTCGACGATCATTACGGGGGCGACGATTGTGTTGGTGCTGGTCAGCAGTGTCGTGGCCGGCTACGCTCTCAGTCTTCCGCTATTCCGCGGCCGGGAAATTGTTTTTGGTATTCTGTTGGCGGGTTTGATGGTGCCTCCCGAAGCAATTCTTATTCCAGATTACCTCGTGACTTATCATCTCCACTTGCTGAACACTCTTACAGGTCAAGTCCTACCGTTTGGGGCCAACGTCTTTGCCATATTTATTTTTCGGCAGTTTTTCAAAACTTTGCCCAAAGAGTTGATGGATGCTAGCCAATTAGACGGGGCCTCGTGGTGGCACTATCTTTGGTATATTGCCTTGCCAATGGCGAAACCTGCGGTGGCAACCGTGTCTCTTCTAACCTTTGCGTCACAATGGAGCCAGTTTCAGTGGCCTTTGATCATCACCCAGGGGAATCGGGCCCGGCCTATCGAAGTGGCACTGTCCTATTTCCAGGGATTCGATGGGACTCATTGGCGCGAATTAGCTGCCGCATCACTTTTGACGTTAACTCCCATTTTCATTGTTTTTGTATTTACGCAAAGGTATTTTGTGGTGTCGGTCGCTGGGCGAGTTGAAGATCGCCAGTCAACGACCCCGCCCTAAAGTTATCTTAAGTTTCTAATTTTTTGTCTACAATGTATATCATGAAGATCTTTCCGATCAGATTGATTCCTAATAGAATAATTGGGTATTCGGATTTCTTGATTGACCTCTGCGGTTATGCGTCTGGCCGACGTCGGGGCATTTCTGTTGATCGGGCTATGGGATAGGCAAACC